>JAHOYZ010000007.1 GCA_019038695.1 Candidatus Zixiibacteriota bacterium | reverse complement strand
GGTAAGACACCAGCCTTTGGAGCTGGCATTCCCAGGTTCGAATCCTGGCGCCCCAGCTAAATTATTCATGGCCCGAAAAGAACCTGCTTTGAAGCGGTTTATGGTCGTTTCAGATCAGGTTTAGCTTTGGCCTATCGGTACGGAAGCAACGTATGAAAGTTCGCGATGAGATCAGGTTAATCACCGGCAACGCCAACAGACCGCTGGCTGAAAAAATAGCCAAGTACATTGGTCTTCGTCTCACTGACTGTACAGTTACCAAATTCTCGGATGGCGAGATCTTTGTGCAGATCAATGAGAACATCCGGGGCTCCGACGTGTTCATCATCCAGCCCACGAATCCGCCGGCCGATAACCTAATGGAATTGCTGGTGCTCATCGAAGCCACACGTCGGGCTTCGGCCATGAGAGTCACCGCCGTTCTTCCTTACTACGGCTATGGCCGCGCCGATCGGAAAGATCGCCCGCGCGTAGCTATTACGGCAAAACTGGTGGCCAATCTAATTACAACCGCCGGTGCAGACCGCGTCATGACTATGGACTTGCATGCCAGCCAGGTGCAGGGATTCTTCGATCTACCGCATGACCACATGTATTCATCAACGCTGGTCAATGATTACTTCCGCAAAATGAAGCTTAAAAATCTCACCCTGGTGTCGCCTGATGTCGGCTCAATCAAACTGGCTCGTGTAACTGCCAAGGCGCTTGACGCGGAGCTGGCCATAGTTGACAAACGACGGCCGCGTCCGAACGAGTCCAAGGTGATGAATCTCATTGGCGATGTCGAAGGACAGAACATTCTCATTCGCGACGACATGGTCGATACAGCCGGGACTCTCTGCCAGGCGGCCTATTTCCTCAAGGAGCGTGGTGTCAAAGATATTTATGCCGCCGCCACCCACGGGGTTCTTTCCGGCCAGGCCATCGAACGTATTAACAAATCGCCGATAAAGAAGATGATAATAACTGATTCGATTGATACTTCTGCCAAACATTTGGGCGACAAATTCGAAGTAATTACATGCTCCGAACTGATCGGGGAAGCGGTCAAGCGAATTTTTGATGAAGAGTCGGTATCCTCGCTGTTCAGGGATCAACCGATGGTTATGTGACTATGAGAAACGAATCGTTTTTGGAGGTTTTTGCGACATCATGAATGAGATTCAACTTACAGCCGAACCTCGCACAGAGGTTGGCAAGGGCTTTGCCCGAAGAATTCGTGCCACGGGTAATATTCCGGCGATTATCTATGGCCCCGAAATCGAACCGGTTACTATCGCTCTCGACGAGAGGACGTTTCGGTCAGCCATGAAAAACGCCACCAGCAGCAGTATTTTCAGTCTGAGTGTTGGCGGCAAGGAAAACAAGGTGGTATTGCGTCAGATTCAACGTGACCCGGTTACAAGCCGCGTCACCCATCTCGATTTCCATGCCATCTCAATGACCCGACCCATCAGAGTGTCGGTTCCGATTACTATGGTTGGAACCCCGGTGGGAGTCAAGACCGATGGCGGCATTATGCAGACTACCATGCGTGAGCTGGAGATTTCCTGTCTTCCCGGCGACATTCCGGACCAGATTGAGGTCAATGTGGAAGAACTGGGAATCGGTGAGTCGATACATGTGGAGGACCTTGATCTCGACAAGGTAAACATCCTCTCGGAATTACGGCGAACAATCGTCGTCATCAGTGCCCCGACTGTCGTCAAGTCTGCCGATGAAGAGGCTGAGGAAGGCGAAGAAGAAGAGGTCGAAGGTGAAGAGGGAGTTGAAGGCGAAGAAGGAGCTGCCGAGGGTGAAGCTTCTGCCGAAGGCAAAGAGGCTGAAGGCGCTGACGCTACTAAGAAAAAACAATAGCTTTCAACGATATTTCGATGTTATAAAAAACCGCCGATTATTCGGCGGTTTTTCTTTGTTATACAACAACTCTGACTAATGCCACTATTCCCGACCATGTAGCTGGCAATAACTCATACGGACTTGGATTTCGTACAATGCCACGAACATAACCAATCCGGATGAGCCAATCATACGAGTCAAAACGCACGGAAAATTATTCCGGTCCTGAGTGCGGCTCTCAACTCATTGTAATTTATGTCATTACGTCAACGAGTCGTCTTAGCGACCGAATTGGTACACGACGTGTTACTTATGAGAGTGGAGATGTTTGAGTTACGGCAACCTTAATGTGAGTGCTGACGCTGCAAGTGCTTCTTGAGGGGTTGTGGGGGGTCGAGCAGGGACGCTCGACCAATGAGAGCCACGCATTACGGTCGAGGTAGTGCCGTCGGGTCCGGCAAAAGTATAGCCTGGAGGGGACTTGGGCAGAGCCGGACCCGATGGTGGTTTCTTTCCTGATTCCAATGTGGTCACCTTAAAATCTACCGAACTATACAACACTACAGAAAACTCCGCATCGCCTGACATCCCAGAACAAACTACTCATATTTTCTGGCATTATGACTCCGCATTGAATATTGTCAGAGATAGATTGGTATTACCGGTAGAGCTCGGCGCCAATAATCAGGCTCGAAGGTTGTCATTAGAATCAGGGAGGATATTACAATGCCATTCTGCCCCAAGTGTCGCTGCGAATACCACGACGAAATCGATGTGTGTGCCGATTGCCAGGTAAAACTGGTACCGACGTTGCCTGAGGAAGAATACCCTTCTGATGTCCCGGATTACAAGGATTGGGTTCATATGGCGAGGTTGACATCGCAACCGAGCGCAGATATGGTCGTCGAAGGGCTGCGTTCCAAGAACATCCCGGTTGTGGTTGTATCGGGCGCCGGTCATTTCGGACTCCTCGGTCAGATGGGACCGTCTTCATTTCGGCCTGTTGGCGGGGGTTACTCCGTAATGATCCCGAAAGATTACGTTGCCCAGGCAGACC
The DNA here is from genome assembly GCA_019038695.1 of Candidatus Zixiibacteriota bacterium. Classification (NCBI taxonomy): domain Bacteria; kingdom Pseudomonadati; phylum Candidatus Zixiibacteriota; species Candidatus Zixiibacteriota bacterium. Next base: position 348,827 of record JAHOYZ010000007.1, on the reverse strand, counting down.
ATGAAGCCGGACTGATTCTCGGTGACGAATGGGAGAAGGCTAAGCTGTTGGACATAGACGACTGAACGGAAAGTTCACCCAAAGCCGTTGACATGACGGAACATCGGCGTATATTTAGGTCAACCAACTATCCAACATCACAGGAGGGTGTCATGTTCAGGTGTAAGATAGCAGCAATCTCGACCTTACTGATGCTGACTGTTTCGAGTGCTTCTGGCCAAGGAATGTATTTGGACAATAATGAGTCAGCCTTTGGATTCTACGGCGGCTTCATGTCACTTGGGAACAAGCAATCCGTGGCATTTGGTGGTGGATTCTCTATCCGCGGCAAATTCGATGTGTCTGTATCCCAATCGAATCTCGACGGACGGACGAGCCTGACGGCGGGGCTAATGTGTTGGTTCAAAGATAACAGTCCCAGTATTACCTCTGTCGGGCTAAACTTCGGGGTCGGCAAGGCTGAGGGGGGATCGCTGATCGGCTTAGTGGGAATTTCGGTGTCTACGCGGGTGATACGATCAACCCATGTGATAGTAGCTCCAATTGGAACGGTGGGACTAGCTGTTACAACTAAGCAGGGACAAAGTAGCCAAGCCATTGTCGAGGGGGGGCTCGGGATCGCGGTACGGACCGGCGAGAAGACTTCACTCGTTCTTGAAGGAGCTTTTGGTCACTCGGGAGAAACCTATACATCAGTCGGTGTTGGTCTGATTATAAGATGGGTACAGAAGGATCGAGGAGAGTTACTAGCAGAAAGGTGAAAACGCATCCGGCAGGAAATCCACAATATTTCCGGAGATCATTGATCGCTCAGTGAGTTCCAAAGCCGCAAAATCGCCCACTGGGACTTTAAGAAATATTCCGCATACGGCAGCCGACATCCCCTGTGCTAATAAATGAACCAATCGTTCCCCTCAGGACATCGCCACTGCTACCGGTAACCATGCCGTCATTATACAGTGTGACTAGCAACTCTGCGCCGTCAGTGCAGGCTTTGTGTAAATCGGGCTTGCCTGCGAAAGTATTGATACCGTCGGCATCAAACACGGTCGATTTGTCCTGACCTGAAAGCAACCGACGTATCAGTGCTGTGGTCTCGCGATGCGTCCCGATTCTGGTGGTAACCCTATTGTGCTAAGCCATCAATTCCCGAAGCGCGGGTTGACAATGTTGTTGTAGATTGATCCGAAGGAATAGCTGATTCCGAATCCCCCCCAGTAGCTGTAGTTGGAGGCTATTTCTCGGCGCCGAAGAAGTGTCTCTTCGGGACTGGCTCCTTCTTTTGATAGGGATAGTTGATCACGTTTCCAGGTAATACCACCGTATACATCTAATGAGAGTCCAGCCACAAGATTCAATGAGAGATCACTGTACAATTCTATTCGATATAGTCCCCAGTCGTGGAGGTAATTAGAGGTCCACACCATTGCCTCAGCCTCCCCCCACGGTTGGACTACCTCCAGGGCGACTGATAGACTCTGGTACTCAAGAAACTCAGATGTTTTGTCGTAGATTGTCTTTTCGTAATAATCAAAGTACTTACAGCCAATGAGATAGTCGATGCGCAGTTGACGATTGGTAGACTCTGAATAGGGAAAGATATTATACTCAATACCAACAGCAGCTCTGCCCGAGGCCTGTTGGTTAGAAAATAGTGATGAATAAACGTATGTTTCAAATCCAGCCGACCAGTGTTCGGTGAGACTCTTGGTTACAAAAGTATAAAAACTCTTACTGCGCGATAAGTAAAGGTCCCGAGATTCTTCATCTTCGAATACCTGCTCGCTGTATGAGCCGGATGCAGAAAGTTTGATTTTCCAATTCTCTGTTACGCGATTTGCAGAGAGTCTCCCGTTTAGATTAAGCCATCGATATCCTTCATCACCGTTGAAGTTGGTCTGTAAGCTGGTTTTGAAGACCCAGTAGTTCCATTTATCCTTGACTATTTTCTGCTGCTGTTCCTGTTCAAAACTGATGAAAAGTTTGTCGGCCACAGGCGTCCGGGCAGCGAAACGAACCAGCCCCAGTTCGAGCTGATGCAGCATACCTTTCCTGACTGTGTCATCAGTGTCGGACTCCAGTGACACATAGCGCAGAGTGTCCTGCATGCCGTCGAATATGTGCTGTCCAATGAAGGTTATCGTATACTCTCTGCCGCCGGACCCGGTGTGTTGTTTCGTGACGAGAACATGAACGTCAGCCTGATGCCGGTCGCGTACGAAGTCGACGAAGTTCAATTCTGATCGGAAAAAGTCCTGATCATCGTCATAGCTGATGTACAGTTTGAGCCGGTTGTCCTGGCTTGACACTGGTGTGGTAACATCACCGTCGGCCTTACAAATGTCTGTGAGCGAAAGAACTGCCAATAATACTATGGCCGGTATTACTAATGCCCTGGTTGCTTTTATCACGGGGAAATCCATTCTAATGCGGGACGCATCGTGTAAGTGAACACGATACAGTACCAACATTGGGTTGCCAGTTGGTCTTCATGTTGCATGGTTGCATTTCATAGTATAACGAAACCGGCTGTCGTATGTCAAACGTTGCCTCATCGTTATTTTCAAACGGCGCTTCCGACCCCCACACCCGAAATCCCTTGCCTGTTCTACCCTGGTTGGCTATCGTGGGAAAACCTTTCTCTGGATAGTCAGACGTTGGTTTGCACCGGGGAAGGCGATAGTTGTTAAGGAGTAGAAAAACACACAGTTATAGAGTGATTTGAGTATGAGAGAGTTATTATCAGGAAACGAAGCGGTCGCCCGTGGAGCCTGGGAAGCCGGAGTCAGGATGGCCGTCGCCTACCCCGGGATCCCTTCGACGGAAATCCTTGAGACCCTTGCGGTCAAATTCCGATCGGTATATTCGCAGTGGTCACCCAATGAAAAAGTGGCCTATGAGGTAGGCATCGGCTCCTCGCTTGGGGGAGCACGAACGCTGGTGACAATGAAGCATGTCGGTGTCAATGTCGCCGCCGACCCGTTCATGACCCATGCCTACACCGGAGTCAATGCCGGGTTTGTGTTGGTATCGGCGGACGACCCGGAGATGCACTCATCGCAAAACGAACAGGACAACCGTTTCTATGCCCGGTTTGCACAGGTACCAATGCTGGAGCCGTCCGATTCTCAGGAATCCAAGGATATGCTTATCACGGCATTGCAAATCTCTGAAGAGTTCGACACGCCGGTGCTGTTGCGTATGACAACCCGTATCTCGCATTCCATGGGAGTTGTTGAGTTGGGTGAGCAGATAAAGGTCGGGGCGAGAAGTTCGTCAAAGAACCATCCAAGTATGTGATGGTTCCCGGTCATGCTCGCGGACGCCATGTGGTAGTCACTAAGCGTCTGGAGAAACTGAAAGAATATGCCGAAACGACGGTATTGAATGTGATCGAGAACAACGGTTCGAAAATCGGCATTATCTCCGGAGGTATTGCTTACCAGTATGCCAAGGAAGTCCTGCCGGGTGCTGACTATCTCAAGCTCGGGTTTAGCTACCCCCTCCCGATGAAAAAAATAAGCGACTTTATCGCATCTCACGATCAGGTAATCGTAATCGAGGAACTGGAACCGTTCTACGAAGATCAAATGAAGGCGATCAAAACCAGAGTGAAAGAACGATTCGTAGAAATAAATCTCAAAGCATTTGAACGCGGTCGGCAGCTTAACTCAACCGGAGCGAAGGGGTAGGGGGAGAGCAGTGACGAAAAAAATGCTGATAGTCAATCCGGGTTCAACCTCCACCAAGGTTGCTCTCTTTGAAGGTGAGACGCAGCAGTCCGAAGAAGTCATTCGCCACGATGCCGACGAACTGGCCCGATTTGACAATGTTGCTGACCAGTTTGATTTCAGAATGGAGGGCATCAATGGGTGGATCGACTCACTGCATCTTGAAGCGGGATCACTTAGCGCCGTCGTAGGACGTGGCGCTCCTCTCAAACCATTAGAGGGCGGCTCATATGGGATTAACGATGAACTTCTCGAGGCAGTGCGGACCGGCAAATACTCAAATCACGCTTCCAATCTGGGTCCGCTCATCGCGGCTCACCTTGGAGTGAAATACGATATCCCCTCGCTCATAGCCGATCCTATCACGGTCGATAACTTCACCGATGTTGCCCGGGTTAGCGGCTTGCCGGAAATCCCCCGTAAATGTCGCGCCCATGCCCTGAATATCAAGGAAGTATGCCGTCGAGAGGCCATCAAGCTGGGCAAGTGTCTTGAGACCACCAGTTTTGTAGCGGCTCACATGGGCGGTGGTATCTCCGTAGCGGCTCTTCAGCATGGCAAGATCATTGATGTCAACGACGGCTTGCTCGGAATGGGGCCGTTCTCGCCCGATAGAGCGGGTGCGTTACCCGTAGGCGGATTAGTGAAGTTGTGTTTCTCAGGCAAGTATACCGAGAAGGAATTGGTCACAAAACTTTCCCGTCAATCCGGGCTGACGGCTTATCTCGGTGAATCCGACCTACGCGAAGTTGAGAAGATGATCGCCAAAGGTGACGAAAAAGCCAAACTGTGTTTCAGTGCTATGGCTTATCAGATCGCCAAAGAGATTGGCAGTGCGGCGACAGTTCTGTGTGGCGTCCTTGATGCGGTCGTGTTGACCGGTGGTATGGCCAACTCAAAGCAACTGATAGCCGAAATCACCAAGTACATTTCATATCTGGGTGATATCCGGGTTGTGCCTGGCGAGTTCGAAATGGAAGCACTGGCCGCCGCCGGGATGAGATATCTGGGTGGCGAAGAAGAATTGAAAGTCTATTGATCGGGTTGGATCGGTTATGACATTGCAGAAGAATCCTATTCATTCCTCCGATGAACTCGTCGCCCACGCGATTGCTATAGCCGATGCGGGCCGTAAGAAAACCGTTGCTGTAGCGGCCGCGCAGGATGCAGATGTGATCGGAGCTGTGGCTCAAGCTCAGGCCGACGGATTCATCAATGCTATTCTTGTAGGTGATGCAACCGCGATAAACAAACTCGCCAAAGATAACAAAATCGACATCGGTCACCTTGAGGTGATCGACGAGCCGGATATCAGCAAAGCCGCCCATCAGGCAGCGCGGCTGGCTTCTGAAAAAAAAGCCGATCTGATCATGAAGGGCTTTTTGCCTACCTCAGCGTTGCTGCGTACTGTTCTCGACAAAAAATATGAACTGCGCGGCAAGACTACGTTGTCACATTGCGCCGTACTTGATATTCCCGGCTACCACAAATTACTGAATTTCACCGATGGTGGCATGGTGGTCAGACCGGACCCGGAGGCGAAACTAATGGTGTTGGAGAATGCCATCATGGTGGGACGTGCGCTCGGTCTTTCGCCGGTGAAAGTAGCAGTCTCGGCCGCCATTGATCGCCTTTCCGACCGGATGCCGCATACCCTCACCGACCATGACTATGTCATTCCCCAAGCGATGAAGAAGTTTGATGACATTGTTATTCAGGGACCACTGACCTTCGATCTGGCCACTTCCAGCGAAGCAGCCGGCTACTACACCAGTACCGGGCCGGTCGTGGGGGATGCCGACATCTTTCTTGTGGACTCCATCGAGGAGTGCAACATCGTATGTAAAGCTCTCATCGGATTTGCTCAGGCAGTATTCGCAGGAGTGATTGTCGGGGCTAAAGTGCCGGTCTCGCTTGTCTCACGAACAGACACGATCAAAAACAAAAAAGCGTCGCTGGCCATTGCCTGTTTGCTTGCGGATTATTACGACCAGAGCCAGATCTGGGATGATTAGGAGCACGAAGTTATGACTTCCGATATCATTACAGCCGTTCCCGAAGTTACCAGCTTTGACCAGATTCACGCTCTCGCCAAAGAAAAAGCAGCGCGGAAAAAACCAAGAGCGGTACTGGCGGGTCCGACCCATTCAGATATTTTCGAAGCCTTAGCCGGTGCTATGAAGACCGGCCTGATTGATCCGGTCATCGTTGGCGAACGCGCTACGATTGAAAAAAACGCGGCCGAAGCGGGAGTCGCTCTCGATGGTATTGCCATTAATAATTGTACCGCCAATGCGTCGGCGGTGGCAATGGCCTGCGGTATGGTCACAGATGGGAATGCCGATCTTATTATCAGGGGGACAATTCCCACCGATCAGTTAGTTCAGGAACTGTTTGACGATGACACCGGTTTTGTCGGACGCGGACAATTGGCAAGTCATGTGTCGGTGATCGAAGCGGAGCGCTACCAGCGCCTGTTATTGTTGACTGATGCGGTCGTGATGCCCATGCCCGATCTCAAACAAAAAATTGGATTGGCCAACAACCTGATAGCTGTCGGTCATTGTATCGGTATCGACACACCTCGTGTCGCGGTGTTGGGCGCGGTCGAGGTTGTCTATCCGCAAATGCCGGCCACGGTCGATGGAGCAGTGCTGGCTAAGATGTCCGAGCGACACCAGATCAAAGGTGGGTTTGTTGACGGTCCTCTTTCGTTTGATTGTGCAGTAGACCCGGTTGCGGCGGAATCAAAAGGGATCACAACTTCCGAAGTGGCAGGTCGGGCCAACGCTATGCTGGCTCCGAACATCGAGACGGCGCATGGCGTGTACAAAGCGATGGCGCTCTATGGCAATGCCAAAGTCGGTGGAGTAATATTTGGTGGTCGTGTGCCGGTTGCTCTGGCGGCCCGTTCCGACAGCGCGGCGAGCATCCTCAACTCGATTGCCCTGGCTGTGCTGGTGGGGTAAACCAGGTGTTATGCTCGGGAGATGGGTAGCGGTATAGAACTCTTTAATGGATTCGTCATTCACGATTGACAAAGGCCAACACATGACACAAATCACTATCCACGAAGGCGTTGAATCCATCTCCAAAGAATCCATCCTCGCTCTCTACAACTCCGTGGGCTGGTCGACCTACACCAAGGATCCTGACGAACTCATGAAAGCGATCACCAACTCCACCTATGTTGCCACCTGCCATATTGAGGACAAACTGGTCGGGCTGGCCCGGTGTGTCTCCGATGATAGCTCGATTTGTTATCTTCAGGACATTCTGATTGATCCCGACTTCCAGCGCCGTGGCATAGGTCGGCAACTTCTTGAGCGTTGTAATGAACGTTTCAAACATGTGAGAACACATGTCATCCTCACTGATGACGAAGAACGCCAGGCTCAGTTCTATGAATCAATGGGCTACAAAAACACCCGTTCACTCAAACGCACACTACTCAACTGTTTCGTTAAAATGACCAATATGAAGCTGGAATAGGTCCCGTTCGACTCAGGTCGAATTCGAGTTGTGTTCCGAACCTATCCTCTGCAAGCATTAGGTTACTTCCCAACTCGGAAATCTTTTCTTGACTGTCGGTTGAGTCCCTGATATTATCCTGTGAATAGATGGGCTGTAAGTGAGGTTTTGGCTGTGGTTTACGGTGTAATACTGGCTGGTGGACGAGGCGAACGGTTCTGGCCGCTGTCTCGCGCCAAACGTCCCAAACAATTTCTCAGGCTTACATCGGATAAGATGATGCTTGAGGAGACTATCGACCGTGTGCGTCCGCTTGTTCCGTTGGATCAAATCCGTATCGTAACCGGCGAAAAAATGAAGGCGCTAATCCTGGAGAATATCTCCGATATCAGCGAGGATCATATCCTGGCCGAGCCTGTCGGGCGCAACACTGCCCCGGCGATTGGTCTGGCTGCCGCTCATCTGTACAAGAGCGATCCGGAAGCTGTGATGCTGGTGCTGTCCTCCGATCATCTGATCCGTCCCCAGGAGAAACTCCTGAGTATTCTGGAAGCGGCAACACGGATAGCCTCAAGCGATGATGCGTTGATAACTATCGGTATTGTGCCAACGCGACCCGAAACGGCCTATGGCTACATCAAGATGGGTGATCTCTACCGACACGAAAACGGCTACGAGGTACACAAGGTTTCGGCCTTTACTGAGAAGCCCAATGCGGCGGTGGCCAGCGAATACTATTACAGCTCTGACTATCTATGGAACAGCGGCATGTTCGTCTGGTCGGCCGAGACCGTATTGCAGTCTTTTCGAGATTGTGTCCCCGCTTTGGGAGAAGCTCTCGACAGTTATTTAGAGAAGATAGGCACTGCCGACGAGAAGGTTGCCCGCAATGATTTCTATGAGCAGGTTCAGAACATATCAATAGACTTCGCGCTTTTGGAAAAAGCCAACAATGTGTTTACTATCAAGGCTGATATTGTTTGGGATGATGTTGGCGACTGGCGGGCGCTTGAGCGGTATAAGGAATTGGACCGAGAGAATAACATTGTAGTCGGACAGGCTGTCACCGAAGAAACTTACGAGACGACGGTGTGCAACTACTCCGACGGCATAATCGCAACTCTTGGTGTTTCGGATCTTATTATTGTCCGATCCGATGACATCACCCTGGTGGCTCACCGCAGCAAAGCCCAGGATATCAAAAAGCTGCTGGCTCGACTGAATGAGAATGAGGACATTCGTAAATATCTGTAATATCGCACTGGTCCTGATCCTGGCCGTTGCACCCCTCGGGTGTCTGCGCCCCGGACCGGTCGGTGATGAAAAGGCTTCGGAAGCTCCATCTTCGTCCGAACCTGAGCGGCGGTTTGATCCCCTCGATTTACCAGCTGATCTGGAGATTATCCCCGAAGTGTCTCCATTGAATTCCGATCTGACCCGTGCAGGTATTATCGTTACGCGGGACCAGGTCGATACAGCCAGCTCTAATGTCGACTATTCTGAGGTTCCGCTCGGCATTGACAGCGCCAACAGTCAAGCCTTTCGTATTCAACTTCTCACCAGCAAGGTTTATGGTGAAGCCCGTCGGGCGGTGAAAGTGGCCGAAGAGATTTTTGACCGTCCCATCTATTTGGACTACGAGGTTCCGTATTTCAAGGTCCGGGTCGGTAGTTTCCATGACAGGTTCCAGGCTGAGGAATACCTTATGCGAGCGCGGGCGGCCGGTTACAAAGAAGCCTGGGTGGTAGTGACCAACATAGCGGTTCGTGAAGCGGCTCCCCTCTACCTTGATGAACCCTATCCGGCAAGTTATGACAGTATCGACGAAGATAGCTATTATGATCCGATCTTTGAGTCGGATGATGAGCCGGTGACAGATGACTGAACCGAATGTCAAACGGATCGACTCCGGGGAACCAGCCCAGGCTCTGATTGACCAGGCTGTGAGGGTGCTCGAGGATGGCGGATTGGTGGTTGCCCCTACCGAGACCAGATATGGCTTGTTGGCGAGAGCGGATCAGGCGGGGCCGTTGCAGAAAGTGTATCGCCTCAAGAAACGTTCTACCGAGCTACCTACGGCCGTTTTCGTTGGCAGTATTGAATTAATGATACACTATGCCAACCTCAACCCGATCGCGCAACGTCTGGCCCGTCTGTTTCTACCTGGTCCGTTGACGCTTGTTCTTCCGGCCATCGGGACCTATCCTGACGTTGTCGTAACAGAGGACCGGATCGGTCTGAGAGTGTCTTCTTCGCCCGTAATTCAGAAGATTATACAATGCGTTGGTTTTCCCGTCAGTGCTACATCAGCTAATATCAGCGGAGAAGTTACATCGGGGCGGTGTGAAGAAATTGCTGAGATATTTGGTGATGAGATTAACCTGTACCTGGATGCGGGCCGATTGGCCGGCCAGACCTCAACCGTAGTCGATTGTTGCGGCCCCGAACCAGTGGTATTGAGAACGGGCGCGATCAGTGCGGCCGATATTGAGGTGGCAGTCAAGGGAGTGACAAAGTGAGCAGGAAATTTGTGATCCTGTTTGTCTGCACTGGTAATACCTGCCGCTCACCAATGGCAGAAGGTGCTCTGCGTGTGTTGTTGAATAAAGAGCGTCCCGACCAGTTCGAGGTCCTTTCTTCTGGCACAGGGGCGGCGGTCGGATTTCCGGCTACACTGTATGCGATCGAAGCCGCCAAAATCTGGGATGCTGACATATCCAAGCATAAATCGCGACCATTGACCGCTGAGTTGATTGACCGTGTTGATTTGATCTTCGGGATGGCATCCTCGCATGTGAAGGAAGTTCTCCGTTTAGAGGACAAGGTTGAGGACAAGACGTTTCTTCTGAAAAGCTTTCCGGACAACAATCCTGAGGGTGAAGGTGTCGAAGATCCTATTGGTCAGCCTCTTGATCGATATAACGAGACGTTCCTGGAGATCGGTGAATATCTGGGCAAGCATCTCGTTGAAATAGTGAAACGTATAGACGAGAATACCGATGCTACCTAAGTCGATAATGGGGCATGTGTTCCTGTCGGTCCTGATTATCGTGGGGCTGATTCCTCTGGGATATTTTGTAACGGTTGAATTTGAGATTGCCCATGCGTCCAGCGACATTGCGTCCGACAGCACTTCTACGGTCAGTACGCTGGATCGCGTTGTTGAAAACGTTGCCTTTGGAATCGGTGAGAAACTGACTTTTGATATCAACTATGGGTTCATCAATGCGGGTACGGCCACTATGGAAGTAGTAGACCTTATCGAATACGAGGAACGCCCCTGCTATCGCATAGTGACCCGCGCCAGATCGAACAGCTTTTTCTCCAGCTTCTACAAGGTCGATGACCGCGTTGAGTCCATCTGTGATGCGGTCGGCCTATTTAGCTGGCGCTTTGAGAAGAACTTGCGCGAAGGGAAATATCGCGCTGACCGGACGTATGAGTTTGACCCTGTCAATAGCCTTGTCTATTACAAGAAGGACACGATTGAGACGCCCCCGGCGGTGCAGGATGCTCTTTCTGTCTTCTATTGGATTCGCACTCAGGATATGAAAACTGGGAAATCAATCTACGTAGATAACTTCACCGACGGCAAACTCTACCCGATGGAAGTCAGGGTGCTCAAGGAGGAGACTATCACGGTGGAGGCCGGTACTTTCGATTGTCTGGTGGTTGAACCGTTGACTCAATCGGTTGGTGTGTTCAAACACGAGGGAAAACTGAAAGTGTGGTTGACTAATGACCGTCTCAAGATGCCGGTGTTAATGAAATCACAAGTCCTGGTCGGGTCCATTTCGGCCGAGCTGACGGGCTATCAACTGGGCGATATCGATATTTTCTAATCATGACCGACAAGTCACCAAAATCATCACCGGCCGATCTGTCAAAGATCAAACGGCGCCATATTGCTGACCGATCCAACAAAACGGACATCAAGGCTTTTGGTTGCCCGATGGAGCAACTCGACGGTGTAGATTTTTTTGAATCACTGCCTGATTTTCTGAAGGCCGCTGATCTGAAAACATTTATTAACACTGTGGCTCTGTCCCGTCAGAATGCCCGACCCTTTCATTTACTGCTGGGTGCGCATACGATTAAGGTCGGTCTGTCTCCGATCATTATTGATCTGATGCGACGAAGTATAGTCACTGGCATCTCTTTCAACGGCGCAGGCATTATTCACGATCTGGAACTGGCTTTTTTCGGAGGAACATCCGAAGATGTACAGGCCGGCCTAACAAACGGGTCGTTTGGAATGGTTCAAGAGACAGCTAATTTGTATGCCGGAGTGACAGAAATCGCTTCTCAGCGCCAGGTCGGACTTGGAGAAGCCACGGGGCTTCTCATTAATGAACGCAAGGCCGAGTACCGCGAATTGTCAATGTTCGGCGTGGCGCAATCGTTGGGTTTGCCCGTGACGGTACATGTTGGCATCGGAACTGATATTGTGGCTCAGCATCCCGAGTTTGATGCCGCAGTTGTGGGTGCTGCCTCACATCTGGATTTTCGTACGCTGTGTACGATCTGTCATGAAATAGATGATGACGGAGTGGTTGCAAATGTCGGCTCAGCCGTTATATTGCCGGAAGTTTTTTTGAAGGCGCTGACTGTGGCGCGCAATCTGGCCGGCGGGGCGGGTCGTTTGACAACCGCCAATTTTGATATGATTACTCATTATCGACCGACCGTGAATGTGATCAATCGCCCGACACACAAAGTCGGACGAGGGTTTAATTTCGTCGGCCATCATGAAATCATGATGCCGCTTCTGGCCTGGGGCCTGCGACGAAAGTGTAAATGAAACTGTGTTCCGGAGACAACTATGGCTAAGCTCGTTGAATGTGTTCCCAATTATTCCGAAGGTCGTCGCCCCGAAGTTATCGATGCAATCTGCGACGCTATTACTTCCATTGATGGTGTGATCCTCCTCGACAAGGAGATGGACTCAGACCATAACCGTGCCGTTGTTACATTTGTTTGTCACCCATCGTTGGCGGTTGATGCTGCTTTTGAAGGCTACAAGAAGGCTGCCGAACTGATCGACATGACCACCCATTCGGGTGAACATCCCCGCATGGGTGCCTGTGATGTCTGCCCCTTCATTCCCATTTCGGAAATGGAGATCGACGAAGCTATCGAACTGGCCAACCAACTAGGCAAGCGCGTCGGTGAGGAATTGCAGATTCCCGCTTATCTATATGAAGACGCCGCTTCATCACCCAAACGACGTAACCTCGCCAAAGTCCGTAAGGGCGAATACGAAGGTATGCGTGACGCCATTGGTACCGACCCGACTCGCAAGCCTGACTATGGACCGAATAAGATGAACCTGAAATCCGGTGCTACCGCCATTGGAGTTCGGTTCCCATTGGTCGCTTTCAATGTCTATCTCGGCACCAACAATAAGGACATCGCTGACAAGATCGCAGATGCTGTGCGATCATTACGTGGTGGATACCGTTTTGTCAAGGCGCTCGGCTTTGAAATCAAGGAACGCAATCAGGTCCAGATTTCGATGAACCTGGTCAACTATCCCAAGACGCCAATTTTCAGAGTTTTCGAGACCATCAAGGCGGAAGCTGAACGTTGGGGTGTATTGGTGACATCATCCGAAATCATCGGCTTGGTTCCCAACGATGCTATGCTGGCGGTGTCTGACTATTATCTACGACTGGAAAATTTCACCAAAGCACAGGTACTTGAGGAAAAACTGGCCTCGATCGGCGGTAGTGTTACCGTAACCGAGACTTTCTATGATGAGGTCGCATCGTCGTCCCCGGCTCCGGGTGGCGGTTCGGTGGCGGCTTCGGCCGGAGCGCTGGCTGGTGCGCTGGCGGCTATGGTTGCTCGACTAACGGTAGGGAAGAAACAGTACAAGGCGGTCAAGGAAGAACTGTCTGGGGTGCGCGACAAGGCTGATGTCCTTCGCGCTGAACTTGAGACTCTTATCACCACCGACATGGAAGCGTTCAATAAGGTTATGGAGTGTTTCAAGTTACCCAATGGGACCGATGAACAAGCTGCCGCCCGTGACAAGGCTGTCGATGACGCCAACAAGGAAGCCGCCGAAGTGCCGCTTACGGTCATGAAGAAATCGCTCGAAGTAATGGCGTTGGCTCGAACGGTCGCCGAGAAGGGCAACGAGAACTCGATCACCGATGCTGGTGTGGCCGGATTGATGGGTATGGCGGCTGTTGATGGAGCGGGCTATAATGTGCGTATCAACCTGACCTCGATCAACGACGAAGCATTCGTAGCGAAGCTCAAAGGCGAAGCCGAGAAAATTACGACCGAGGCACGGAATATCGATAAGACTATTCGTGAGTTGGTTGAGAGTAAATTGTAGATGAGTTCTTTCGTTGATCTGCATATTCATTCCAATTTATCTGACGGTCTTCACACTCCGACGGATGTGTTGGCCGATGTTCGTCGTCGGGAACTGACCGCCTTTGCGGTTACCGACCACGATACGTTGGCCGGGTACAGAGCTGTTCGCGACCTGACAAATGATAGCGATCCTGAGTTGGTACCGGGCGTTGAATTATCTGTGTCCGGGGGGGAGTATGATCTTCATTTGCTGGCCTATTACCTGGACCCGGACTACACACCTCTCCTGAAGATTTTGGAGGATTTCTGCAATCATCGGAACCAACGTGCCGGGGTCATAGTAGAAAGACTGAACGGCTTGGGGGTCGAGATAACCCTTGATGATGTAATTCGGGTTGCTCAAGCGGCGGCAGTGGGACGTCCCCACATAGCGACTGCCATGCATGCGAGCGGTGCGGTTTCGAGTTATCAGATGGCTTTTGACAAATATCTCGGCAATGGCAAACCGGCCTATGTTCCCAAGAAGAACTTTGACCCAGAACTTGCGATCTCGCTTGTTCATGAAGCTGGCGGCGTGGTTGTTCTAGCCCATCCAGCAATAGAAGAGACATTCCAGCATTTGGAGATGCTGGTGGGGTTGGGACTGGACGGGATTGAAGTCTACCATCCCTCCCACAAACCGAAGCAGGTTGACCAGTTCAAACATCTGGCCGAACGCTTCCGTCTGATTATTACTGGTGGCTCGGACTCTCATGGGCGAGCGGGCCGGTATGGTGAAATCGGGTCGCTATCGGTGTCGGAGGACTTAATGCCGGCGCTCCGTCAACGCGCCCGACAAAGAAAGGAAAGAGCGTGAGAAGCTTTCGTTTTCTGTTGACTGTGTCATTACTTGGTCTGGTTATTGTTTCGTCAGTCGTCGCCATAACCCCCGAACGCCAGCGTGAGATTATTGAAAACTATATGTATGTTACGGGTCAGCTTGATGAACGCCCCGGGCAAGCCCTGACTGATGCCAACGGCGATCCTGTACCGATCAAGTGTGGTATGTCGGCTATCGCTGATTTTGTGCTCAATCGGGATAAGCTTGATGATGGCCTGATGAAATCTCTGGGTGTACAGATCATTGATCGTGATACGCTAATCCAGAACGAACTGACTTATGCCAGCCCTGGTGGGTATTTTCTGATTCATTATACTGTTACCGGACAGGACTCAGTTTATGAGGCCAGCGTCGATATTTCCCCCGCCAACGGTATTCCTGATTATGTTGATGGCGTGGCTATGGTTGGTGACTCAGTTTATAATCACATTGTCAATACGCTTGGTTACGCAGCTCCACCGGCTGACGGCTTCTATACCGATGGGGATGACCGATATGATGTGTACTTGAGAGATATCGGAACTGGTGTCTACGGCCAGACATGGATGGACTCTACTCAAATTGACGGGCCAGGGACTCTCCGCTCTACATCATTTATTGATCTGGACAATGACTACCAGAGTCTCTCTGCTTACAAAGATCGTCCAATGGATGCTGTTCGGGTGACGATGGCGCATGAGTTTTTCCACGCGATTCAGTTTGGCTATGATTTCTCGGAGGCCGAATCGTATCCTAATGACATTGTTGGTCGATACTGGATGGAGATGTCGGCGGTATGGATGGAGGAAGAAATATACGACGAGATCAATGACTTCTATTACTACCTGCCGTGGTTTTTCGACGACCCGAGCAGTTCTATTCAACAGTTCGATTCCTATGGTGACCTGCATCCGTATGCCAGCGCGATTTATCCGATGTATCTCTCCGAGACCTATGGCCGTGACATCATTAAGGACATCTGGGAGCAATGTGGTACAATGGGAATGGGTGCGAGCTTCCTCAAGGCAACTCACAATGCTGTGCTTGCTGCCAGCGGCAATACCGCTGGCTGGGCTTCTGCGTTCCGTGATTTCTCATTATGGAATTTCTTTACCGGTTCCCGAGCAACCATGGCTCCTCCAGGATACGGGTATTCGGAACGCCTAAATTTCCCAGCTTTTCCCGATGACAAATTGGCTATTCATACCAGCTACGAACCTCCGGTTTTCATACCGTCCAACGGCAATCCGTTCAAGCCATGTCACAACGGGGCAGCCATTATCATTCTCGATTACCCTGGGCTGGCCGCCAGGGAAGACACGACCCATTACGTCTGTGATGTCTTCGACTGCATCGATTCAACTGAGGTTCAGGGCTATGAAGACTACGATATGCGGTACCTGGATACTATTACTTGCGAACGCTCGTTCTGGGTTTGCAACGAAGATATTGGATCGGTATGCTTCGATTCTTCGGTCGTGCCACGTGATTCACTGTACGATTTCTTACACGTGGATTCGATGCTGGATATTCACCTGGCTCTGGGAGATGGACTTTGTGCGGGGGAGGAGACATTTCCTTTGCCGTGGGGGCTCAGTATTGTGTATCGCCTTGTCGACAATCCCAATCAGTATGAAATTGACCGGATACTGCTCCCGGATGATATCGTAACAGATATGGCTATTCCTTTTCCGGATTCGTTTTTGTCTATCGGGCTAATACTCACCGCGGCAACATACGAAGAAACGTATTATCAACCTCGTAATCCGCTCCATAGGATAGATCTGGGCTACTGGATAGAAGATCAACAGACTGATACCGCCGCGCCCGACCTGCCGAACGCGGTATTGACACCATATCCAAATCCGGCGGTCGTAGGCAGTATGACCGCAGCCGGTATTACTTTCCGTTTCCAAATAGCTACTGATTCGTTGGGGGTTCCTCTTTTCGGCAAGGTATATTTAAGCGGAGACGATAGACAACTTCCTCCATACCTTTCGGTTAACATCTACAACGTCGCTGGAGAAAGAGTTAAAACACTCGGAGGCTACTCGGAGACTGGTGCCTTGCCTCACCATGGGGAGTGGGAGATCGAATGGGACATGAAGAATCAAGCCGGCAATGATGTCGCCTCGGGAGTCTACGTTGCCTATGCTCGATTGTATTCCTCCGAGGACCGCAAAACACAATTGGCTGAAGAGTTCACTAAGGTAGTTGTGATACGCTGATGCGGCGACCGCACCTGGTCACACGCATAGCGCTTTTTGCGGCGCTGGTGTATGTTCTCTCGTGGGGAACATCCTACTTACCCAACATAAACTTCATTTTCTTCATTGTTTTTTCCGCCGGTTTTTTGTGGGGGGTGGTTCCCGGAGCGCTGGTGGGTATGATTGGCATGGCGCTCTGGACCGCTTTCAATCCGTATGGCCCGGCTATCGCCCCCGTTATGCTTGCACAGATTATCGGTGCCGGTAGCGGCAGTATGGTGGGGGCTGTCTTTCGCAAAGGTAAGTGGCAGAACTGGACCCGGCCGCGACTGATCGTATCCTTGTGGGGCGCTGCATTGATGTGTACAGTGCTATATTATCTGCCGGTGAACATTGTTGATGCCTGGATGTTTGGGCCGTTTTATGAGCGTTTTGTTGGTGGAATGCTGTTCTCCGCCATCTCGCTGGGAGCCAATCTGATCATTTTCCCGTTGCTTTTCACCGTGACACGGCATTTACATGCTCGTGAAAGGACGCGACTGTGAAATACCTTCTTCTGCCGCTATTGTTTGTGATGATGCCGTTACTCGTTGTTGCTGACGACGAGAACCAGGTCGACACATCCGATGTCGGTGACACAAGTTTGGTTACACCTACTGACGTACCGGATACTACGCTCCCCACCTACGGCCCGTTCCTTGATGACGATACACTGGGTACCGACTCGTATCTCTTCGATTCCCTCACAGCCGCCGAACGTACCCAGATAAGTCTTGATGAAAAATACGAGAAGCACCAGGAAGAACTTCGTCGTCGCCGACTTCCATCATTGTCTGTTCATGATACCCTCATTACCTGGTTCACCAGCCAACGGCTGAATCGCCGCGACGACCTCGATCGCTCATTCTATCACGATGCCGGGGACTACTTTCGTTTTGATCCATCGTTTTTCGTTCTCGAACATCAGGTAACGCCGATGCGAAAGACTGTTCAGCCGTATGGTGTGGGTGGTAACCGGTTGAACGTGCTTGCCGATGGCCACCGTTTTGAGCCGTTTGAGCACAACCCGGAACCTGATGGTCTGGTAGATATGAATGATATCCCCACTGCCCTCGACCAGGATGTTTTTGTGCTGAATGGTCCGATCGGACAGGTTCTCGGTGGAACCAGCGCATTAGCCTCGTTGATTACCCGTCCCAAACCGCCAGATACATACAAGTCTGAGAGTTCGTTGTTGGCTGACAAAGGCGGATTGGGGTATGCGTTCGTGCGGGGGCGTTACTCGAAGAAACATACCGACGGCCGTCTGGTGGATATGTCGGTCGGTTATCGAAAAGCCGAGGGACCTACGATTGATCTCCTGCGAGCATCAAATTCCTACCACTACTATGCTGACTTGTTTTTCCCATTGCGCGGCGGCACTGGTCTTAGGGCTTGGGGGCAACTGTATGATCGCGATGGACCTCTGACGGTCCGGCCGGATTCGTACGGGGCAACTATTAAGCGCTACAAGTTTGACCGGTCGGCTAATGTATCATTAACTCTTGACAACTCTACTCGCACCTCGCGCTATGAGATGGGCTACAAACATCTTCGGCAGGGTTCTTATCTCACCGGGATATCTGACGGGCGTTTTGACAAGACCGGGCACGGGGCGTTTGCTCAGCGCCAATGGTTGTGGTGTAAAACAATCATGTCAGTCCGGGTTGATGGCGACTATCTCGAATACGACGATCACCTTAACAAACACGACCACCTCAGCGGCGAAGCACTGTTGCAGATGGGTCTGTTGCGTGATGGCTGGCGATGCGCAGCCAGTATCGGATCTGCCTGGGTCGAAGAGTACGATTTCCTACCTCGTGCAGCCGGTGTGGTATTTCGTGAGGGGGATAAGTCTCTGGTCGTCTTGTCGTTTGGTTACTCAGAGAGAGCGCCGACTATGCATGAATTGTATCTTCGATTTCAGAAATCGCTCCTTTATGGCTCCGGAGCTACCGTGTATGCCGATGGCGGTGACAGTTTGCTTGTACCAGAAAGTCAACTGGTTGGCAGTTTTCAATATGAATATGGATCACTGGATAATCGCATCAGCCTCTCGGTCACAGGTGGGCAGATCACTGACGGTATAAATTGGACCAACGAGTTGGTCCTTGATGCGGATGGGGACTATAAGTTCTTCACGCCTGCCAACGGTGATATTTCTTTCGCCTCGGTAACACTCCAACCTCGATTGCAGCTGCGTGATTTTCTCACTTTCGTGGGTGGTGCGTCTTATCATCACGTGGACTACAAGGATTCTGATTCTCTGGCCTACACTCCGGAGTATCAGGGTTTCTCCGGTTTAGAGTTGCATTGGTTCTGGCGGGACAAGTTGATGGACTTGTTTGCTTATGGCGAAGTTGTGTACATTGGACCGTACGACGGCTACGATGAAAAAGGGTTGGGTGAGACGGCCGTAATCAATGTCAAGCTGTCCTTCGCACTGAAAGATTACCGGATGCACTTTGTGTTCCAGAACCTTTTCGACAATCAGTATCGTGCCCGCGAACGACTCACGTTCCCCGGACGTTTCTTCTACTACGGCTTCACCTGGAATTTTCTGGATTAGCTTCGACTTTCTCGCTGCATAGCTGACTTGCCGGTAAACTTGTTTGGCCGGGTGTACCTTGACACCGCATCAAAGTCTACGTTAATTTGCCTCTATGATCAATCTCCAGTTGTCCCGCAATGTGGCTTATGATCTCGTCGTTGACAAGATAGGAGTCAACAATCTCCTTAAGCATATCCTGGCGGTCGAAGCGGGGATGCGTCGTCTAGCCGAGTATCTCGGCGAGGATGTTGACTATTGGGGTCTCACCGGTCTGCTGCACGATCTCGACTACAATGAAACTGTAGACGATGAAGCGAGGCACTCCTACCTGACAGCCGAATGGCTTGAGCCATACGACTTACCGCAGGACATGCTGCATGCCATCAACGCCCATCCCGGACACATTCCCTGTGAGAGTCGTCTGGACTGGAGTCTCTATGCTGTTGATCCCGCGACGGGTTTCATCGTGGCGTGTGCGCTGATGCATCCCGACAAAAAATTAACCTCGATCGACGGCGACTTCATGTTGCGTCGCTTCAAGGAAAAACGTTTCGCTGCCGGAGCGAGCCGAGAGAACATGGCCGCCTGCTCCGAGGTAGGATTGGAGCTGGAGCAGTTCCTGCTACTGGTGCGTGAAGGTATGTTGACGATTTCAAAACAACTCGGTTTATAACTATGACTGCCAAAGACACCATCTGGAAAAAAGATATTCTGGGGTGGTCGCTTTACGATTTCGCCAACACTATCTACTCGATGAATATCGTCTCGCAGTATCTGAAGCGATATATCGTAGAAGACCTGGGACGGCCTGACTACTGGTTTGATATTCCGTTCACGATCTCGATGGTATTTGCCGCTTTGTTACTACCAGCTTTGGGGGCGATGTCGGATCATTCCACGCGCAAGAAAATATTCCTGTTTCTGTTCACACTCACCTGTTGTACAGCAGCGGGGCTGATGGCGTTTGTACCTCCCTCCCTTTTCATCCTTACTATTGTGCTGTTCATTATTGCCAACTTTGCCTATGAAGCCGGCCAACCCTTTTATAATGCTCTATTATATTCTGTGGCCGATGGTGCTCGTGCCCGGTTTATCTCCGGTTTCGGTGTGGCACTTGGCTACGTGGGATCGATATTGGGTTTGATTCTGGTTCTGCCATTTGTGAGCGGTGATGTGTTTGGCTGGGATGTTCCCTTTCTCGACGGATCGGGGAAGCAAGGGGCGTTTCTTCCGACTGCGATCCTGTTTGCGGTCTTTTCCGTTCCCCTCTTTCTATGGGTAAGGGAGAAGCCGGTCAAAATCCAGCGCCCCGGAGCGGGTTTCCGAGCCGCCTATCGCGATGTCTGGGATGGTGTCCGTCAGACGAAGAAGTATCCCGGCGTTCTGCGCTTTCTCATCGCCGACTATTTTTTCGAGGATGCCGCCACGACTGTGATCCTCAATATCGGGTTATACTGTGCCGTCGTGTTGAGTTTGTCTGACGGCGACATTGCAGGATTCTTAATTGTATCCACCGTGTCGGCTGTGATCGGTTCATTTGTCATGGGTAAAATCGCTCAACACTGGTCGTTGAAAAAACTCCTCGGACTCATCATCTGGGGTTGGGTCATCTGCCTTGTCATCTTTGTAGCAACCAACAGCATGGCTGTGGTCTGGGTTTTGGGATCAGTCATCGGCATTTTGTTAGGTGGTCTGTGGACAACATCACGCCCGCTACTGGCAGAACTGGTACCTCGTGAAGAATTGGGACGGTTCTTTGGTCTGTTCTCATTGTCAGGTCGGGCGGCTGCTGCCATAGGGCCACTTGTCTGGACGGCAGTGGTCTTGCTATTCAATTCCGAGAGACCTATGGGTCGATTGGTCATTGACTTGATGGACATCGATCCATCTGATTACGACAAACTGCCGTATAAAGTAGGAGTGCTCTCACTGGCTCTAATGATGATTGTTGGCCTGGTGATATTTCGCAAAGTTCCCTCAGGGGGGAGTGCAAGCGATGGGTAAGAAGATCGGTGATTGGTATCAGTATTCGGGGGCAGTGCATGTTCACACTACTGAATCCGATGGTACCAAGCCGCTCGAAGAAGTAGTCGCAATTGGGCAAAGGGCCGACCTCGATTTCATGATGCTGGCCGATCATATGACCCTGGCCACTCGCGACAATGGCAGTGAGGGAATGTACGGCAAGATGCTGGTAGTCATCGGTTACGAGCACAACGACCAGGATGATCGGCATCACTACTTGTTATTTGAGACGCCCCGAGTCTACCCGAACACTATGACCGTGCGCGAATACGTCGCCGCCGGTGAGGCTGATGGTGCTCTGGGTATCATGGCGCATCCCGATGAAATCCGCAATCGCATGGCTCAGTTCCAACCGTATCCCTGGACTGATTGGAAAGTGGAAGGTTTCGCTGGCGTTGAGTTATGGAACCAGATGTCGGAGTGGATGGAACGGTTGACCCCATTTAACAAACTTCCAATGGCTTTTTCTCCTCGTAAGTCGATGGTCGGTCCCACGGATCGTATCCTGGGGCAATGGGACCAGTGGAACCTGAAGCGTAAAGTAGTCGGCGTGGCCAGCGTCGATGCGCACGCCTTTCGTATCAAAGTGGGACCGTTTAAGGTTGAGATATTTCCTTACAAAGTTCACTTTCGATGTCTTCGAACCCACATCCTTCTGGACGAATCACTTTCCACTGACTTTGACAAGGCCAGATGTCAACTGTATGATGCCCTGCGGGATTGTAGATCGTTTTGCTCCAATATGCGTTGGGGCTCGGCTCAGGGATTTGAGTTCTATGCCGAGGACGACTCCCGCCGTGTTACCTGCGGAGGTGAATTGCCATCGCATGAGGGTGTACGGTTGGTGGTCAAGCTGCCCTCACGGGCACGTCTGAAACTGATTCACAACGGGGAGCTCGTTCTCCAGTCAAGCACAGACTCGCTGACCTATGCCATTCAAAGTCGGGGCATCTACCGCGTTGAGGCATGGAAGGGACGCCGGGGGTGGATCTTCTCAAACCATATTCGCATAGGAGTGTAACAGAGTGACCGCATCGCTGGCTTACAATTTCGTCGATCTGACGGGTGGTCTTCTCAATGGAGATCGTGGCTCCGCTCCTGATCGTTTCACCTGCAAATTCATGATTGTACGAGGGCCGGATGAAATCGTGATGATTCTCGGTTCCTTAAACGAATACCCCTATCATGCCAATTTGCTTGACCAGTTCTGCCACCGTCGGGAACTGGCCTCGATTTGGGCACGCGAACCCGATGTGGTTGATCTGCACGAACCGGGCTACGATATACTCGGGGGAGGTTACGTCGAGATCCAGCGGGCCGAATGGCGCCTCAGGTTCTCAGGTGCCTCGACAGCCTATGGAGCCTTTCCGCAGTATGAATTAAACGCCCTGGTTGATCATTGTCCCGTGTTTGAGCCTTATCAGATAATGATTACTTCTTGATATTTTTTTCACAACCTCTGGCTTCTGTTCCAATATGGATAATCACCGATAACTCGTACTGATGCATAGTGATAGCGTTCCAATACAATCTCTTGACTGATAAGTATTGACACATATAGTAAGACGCAATTATACTTGACAAGACGGACCAAGCGACTTAAAGTTCGTGGACTTATGAGGAGGATACTGGCCGCGTATGTTTGAAACATTCTATCCGATCTTGTTTCTGGTCGTTGTCGCCAGTGGCATCGCGCTACTTTTGATATTCTTTTCAATATTCCTTGGCTATCGAAGCAAGATGGGGCGCAAGGGAGAACCCTACGAATGCGGTCTGACTCCGGTCGGCTCGACCAAAGAGCCGGTTCCGGTGAAGTTCTACATGGTGGCGATTCTGTTTATTCTCTTTGACATAGAAGTTATATTTCTTTACCCGTGGGCGGTTATCTCTCGTCAGCTTGGATTGTTTGGTTTCTTGGAGATGGTTGTTTTTGTGATCATTTTACTGGTGGGCTATTTCTACATCCTTGGTCGCGGAGCGCTCAAATGGGACTAGAAGAAAAAATCCCCGATTCAATAATCCTGACCACGCTTGAGAAGGTCGCCAACTGGTCTCGCAAGCGATCTATGTGGCCACTTGGGTTTGGGTTAGCGTGTTGCGCAATTGAGATGATCTCTGCCTATGGTCCCCATTTTGACATGGCCCGATTTGGAATGGAAGTTATGCGTCCATCCCCGCGCCAGGCGGACCTGATGATAGTTGCCGGTCGGGTATCATTGAAGATGGCCCCGGTTGTTAAGACCCTATACGAGCAGATGCCTAACCCCAAATGGGTTATTGCTATGGGGTCCTGTGCCTCCTGTGGCGGCGTATTCAACAACTACGCCGTTTTGCAGGGAGTAGATCGTATTATTCCGGTGGACGTATATGTGCCTGGTTGCCCGCCGCGTCCGGAACAATTGATAGATGGAATACTCAAGCTGTATGAGAAGGTAGAGAAGACCTCTCTGAAGAATCATCCCGAAGAATGGGGACGCAGGGTCTGATAATGGAAGAGAAAGTCAGACAGTTTCTTCAAAGCAAATTTGGTGAAATCATCAAACGTGAAGATGGTTTCCGTGGCGAGCAGACATTTATGATTGACGCTGATTCGCTTTTTTCTGTCTGTGAAGCTCTGCACGACAATGACGAACTTGATATCAAGTTTTTGGCGGATATCACAGCGATTGACTGGTTTGGACATGAGTCGGCCGAGGAAGGACGATTTGAAGTCGTCTACAACCTCTATAGCCTGTCATATTGTTATCGATTTTTCCTTAATATCCGTCTTGGTGAAGATAATCCGACAGTGCGTTCGATTACCGATATTTGGGCGGGAGCCAATTGGCTGGAACGCGAAGTTTACGATATGTTCGGGGTCACGTTTGAAGGCCATCCTGATTTGACTCGCATTCTTACACCGGACGATTTTGAAGGTCATCCGTTGCGTAAGGATTTCCGTCAACCGTACGAACAGCCGACCTTTACCTGGAACAAAGATCAACCTCCTGAGGTTACTAAGTGACGACTGAAGGTAGAACATTGACTCTTAACATGGGTCCTCAGCACCCATCGACACACGGTGTGTTGCGCGTGGTTCTGGAGATTGATGGCGAGACGGTTGTCAAAGCCAAGCCGGTGATTGGATATCTTCACACCGGTATCGAAAAAACCATGGAGTCCAAGCTCTACCACAAACTATTGCCAATTACTGACCGCATGGATTATCTCGCCCCTATGTCCAACAACCTCGGCTATAGTCTGGCTGTTGAGAAGTTGATGGAAATCGAAGTCCCGGAGAAAGTCAAATGGGCGCGGGTATGTCTGGCCGAACTCACCAGAGTCAATTCGCATTTGGTCTGGGTGGGTACTCATGGTCTGGATCTTGGTGCCATGTCAATGTTACTCTATGCTTTCCGTGAGCGTGAGTCGGTCCTCGATATCTATGAAGCTTGCGGCGGACAGCGAATGATGACTTCGTATATTCGCATCGGTGGTCTGTCGCACGATCTTCCCAAGGATTTTGACAAACGAGTGCGCCATATGATCAAAAGAGTTCATGAGGGCCTCTCCGATTATGAGAAGTTGCTAACGGACAACGAGATATTTATTAATCGAACTAAGGGTGTGGCAGTCATATCGGCTGAAGATGCCATCAATCTCTCCCTGACCGGCCCGATGCTGCGTGGTAGCGGGGTCAAGCATGACCTGCGCAAGGATAACCCGTACAGCGGCTACGAAAACTTTGATTTCGATGTTCCGATTGGCAAGAATGGCGACGCCTATGATCGGTACATACTTCGACTTGAGGAAATTCGCCAATCATTGCGCATTTGTGAACAGGCTCTTGATGGTATGCCTGAAGGCCCTTTCCGTGCCCACGTACCGGGGGTTGTTCTTCCGCCCAAGGAAGATGTGCTCTCCAAGATGGAATCACTGATATTCCATTTCAAGATTATCACGGATGGTTTTGATGCCCCCACCGGTTCGGTGTACCAGGCGATAGAATCACCCAAGGGTGAGATCGGATTCTTTATTACTGGCGACGGCACCAACATTCCGCGCCGTGTGCGTGTGAGACCGCCCGCTTTTGTCAATTTGAGCTCACTACCCACCTTGGTAGAGGGTAGGCTTTTTGCTGACGTTGTGTGTGCGATTGGATCAATTGATATTATTTTGGGAGAGGTTGATCGATGATTCTGACTGAGGAATCGGTAAACAAGATCACCGAGAAGCTGGCTCAGTATCCTCAGCCCAAGTCCGCTATTCTGCCTGCCCTGACGATTGCCTATCGGCAGGTGGGGCATATCGATGCTGATATTTATACCGAAATCTCCCGCATCATAAATATACCGATGGTAGAGATCGCCGAAGCGGCGACTTTCTATACTATGTTCGCCAAGAAACCGCGTGGGAAATATCTTCTCCAGGTTTGTCATAACATTTCCTGTGCGCTGCTCGGAGCAGATTCCCTGGTAGGTTATCTTCAGGAAAAACTTGGCATTAAGATCGGTGAAACGACCGAGGACAACCTGTTTACGCTGGTGACGGTGGAGTGTCTGGGGTCATGTGCCACCGCGCCCATGATACAGATTAATAATGATTATTATGAGAACCTGACTCGCGAAAAAGTGGATCAGATTCTTGAGGATTTGAGAAACAAAGCGTGATGTTCTATTCTCCGGTAAGAACCAATGCCACCGAAGTGGCTCAGAGTGATCGACTACACCTCTTTAGGCATGTCGAAGACCCGGAGCAGATCAAGGTCGAGAAATACGAAGAGCATGGTGGGTACGTAGCCTGGAAAAAAGTGCTTTCCGGAATGGATCGAGACCAGGTAATCGCAGAAGTGAAAGGTTCCGGTTTGCGAGGGAGAGGCGGAGCCGGATTTCCCACCGGTCTCAAATGGGGTTTCGTTCCCAAGGATTCTCCCAAACCACGTTATCTCTGTTGCAACGCCGACGAGTCCGAGCCGGGTACCTGCAAGGATCGGGTACTCATGGAGCGTGATCCGCATGCGGTCATTGAAGGCATGGCTATTGCCTCTTATGCCATCAATTGCCACCTGATGTTTATCTATATCCGGGGCGAGTTTGCCTACTGTGCGGAACGGATGGAAGCAGCCATGAAAGAAGCACGTGCTGCTGGTCATCTCGGCAAAAACATCTATGGTAGCGGATATGATCTGGACATGATTGTCCATACCGGTGGTGGGGCGTACATCTGCGGAGAAGAGACATCCCTACTTAACTCGATTGAGGGGAAACGCGGCTTGTCCCGTATTCGTCCGCCGTTCCCGGCGGTTGAAGGTCTGTACGCCTGCCCGACGATTGTCAACAACGTCGAGTCGCTCGCCAGTGTACCGCATATTATCAACCGCGGCGCAGACTGGTATAAATCACTCGGGACCGAAAAATCCTGTGGAAGTAAGATATTTTCATTGTCCGGCCATGTGAATCGACCGGGTAATTACGAAGTGGAACTTGGTTTCTCACTGAAGAAACTGATTTATGACGAAGCCTACGGCGGTGGTATCCTTGGCGGCAAGAAACTCAAGGGCGTGATTCCCGGTGGATCATCGACCCCGTTTCTGACACCGGACATGATTGATGTCAACCTGGACTACGAATCACTGGTTGAGGGCGGCTCAATGCTTGGCTCAGGGGCGGTCATTGTGTTCCACGAAGAGTCTTGTATCGTCTGGATCATAAAAAAGTTGATTCATTTTTACCGCCATGAGTCGTGTGGCAAATGTACTCCATGTCGGGAAGGAACTGCCTGGCTGGAAAAATTGATCAATCGCATTGAGGCTGGTCAGGGCAAGCCTGGTGACGTTGAAAAGATAGAAGAAATCTGCGGTAACATTATGGGACGCACAGTGTGCCCGCTTGGTGATGCCGCTGTGATGCCAATCATATCGACACTCAAATTGTGGCGCGATGAATGGCAGTATCACATTGACCATAGCAAATGTATGGTGAGGTCGGAATTTGGATTCCGGTAGATTGTAGATGACCGAAGACACAAAAGATAAAACCCAGGCGAAGGCTCAGACGCCCGCCGTTACTTTCACGCTGAATGGCGAGGAAGTCACGGTTGCCAAGGGTACAACTCTCCTTGAGGCAGCTCGCAGCAACGGGATTCATATCCCCACTTTTTGCTGGCACCCCAAGCTTAAGTCGGTTGGATCCTGCCGGATGTGTTACGTCGAGGTCGAAAAATGGCCCAAGCTGGCTGTATCCTGCGCTACTGAAGCGATGGATGGGATGATCGTCCATACCGACTCCGACCTGGTCAAACAAGGACGAAAAGCGGTGTTGTCATTCATCCTGGCCAACCATCCCCTAGACTGTCCTACCTGTGACAAAGGGGGGGAGTGCGACCTTCAGGATTTGACTTTTACACACGGAATAGACGATAGCGACTTTGATTTCCAGAAAAACCGATTCACCAGCGGGGCGGAAGCCAGCATCTTCGACGACAAGCGTATCGGGCCGGAGATTATTCTCAATCGCAACCGCTGCATTCTCTGTTATCGATGTGTTCGGGCTAACAAGGAGGCCTTTGGCGAATATGATCTGGGCGTCTTTGAGCGGGGCAACATGGCCGAAATCGATGCCGCTCCTGGACGACAAGTCGACAATCCATTTTCAGGAAATCTTTCAGGCAATTGTCCGGTCGGCGCGCTCACCAGTGTTGACTGGCGCTACAAGATGCGTGTCTGGAAGGCCAAAACGACGCCCTCAATTTGTCCTTTTTCCAGTTCGGGTGCTAACACGCTGATCTATTCCAATAAGAACAAGAATATAATTGGCCGCGTAATGGCTCGTTGCAATGACGATATCGATGACGGCTGGTTGGCCGACATTACAAAATATGGCTACCAGATGGCCAATTCCGAAGAACGACTGCAGGTCCCGTTGATCAAGAAGGAAGGGAAGCAAGTCGAGGCTACCTGGGATGAAGCTCTCGAAGTCATCGGTCGTCGATTCAAGGAGATAACTGAGAAGGAAGGCAAAGTCTGTATCGGCGGGCTGGCCTCACCCAATCTTGACAACTCCTCCTTGTTCAGTTTCTCCAAGCTGTTCCGGACCGTACTCAAGAACAACAATATTGATTTCCGTACCGACTACCGCATGTTGCCCGACAAACACGACACCCATTTCGGAATGCTTTGCAGTCGTTCGTTTACGATTGCCGACATTGACGACAGTGATGTGATTGTGGTTGTAGGTTCTGATATGATAAGAGAACACCACAATGAATATTTGCGGATTCGCAAGGCGGTCAATTTCCACAATGCGCGTGTTTTTTCTCTTAATCCCTATGCGGTAAAATCGGCTGATATCGCCGAAGCAGAAATTGTCTATAATATTGGTACCGAAGAGGTTCTGCTGACGGCAATTGGCCTGGCCGCCATCGAGTTAGATTTGGTTGACCGCGAAATGGCGAGTGGTTTCGCAGACAAAGCGAAACTTGGCAGTCTGGCGGAAGCCGTTGGCCAATGCGGCGCCTCGGTCGAGACTGTGAGGATTCTTGCTCGTGCTTTGGTTGAGGCCAGGAAAGTCAGTATTATCCTTGGAGAACTGACTACCAGCTCCCGCAGACGGGAAGCGATTGCGGCGGCCATGTATAATCTCAATCGATTGTTTGGTTTTGATGCCAAGGGGCAGATGGCAGTGCTGGCACGCTATGCTAACTCACGAGGAGCGGAGTTGCTTGGTTTGTTGCCGTATCCGTCTGCATGGCAAACTGAAAAGCTCAAATCGCTATGGGGTGAGTTCCCGGATGCGGAGGCGCGTTCAACTGACGCTATTCTGGCACTGATGTCCAAAGAGGAGATCAGTGGTGGTTTAGTACTGGGCGCCAATCCCGTCATGCTTTATCCAGACCGGCAGTTTGTCCTGGAGGCTCTAAACCGGCTCGATTTCATGGTTGCCTGTGATCTGTTCGAGACTGAGACCACTGAGTTGGCTGATGTTGTTCTGCCGTTGTCCAGTTGGGCCGAGTATGAAGGTACGTATGTCAATCTGGAGGGCTGTCTTCAAGTGGGTGCTCAGGCTATCAAGCCGATAGGTCAATCCAAGCCGGCCTACGAAATTGTCAAACTGATTGCCCAAAAACTGGATGCGACCTTGTTCGAATCAGACCAGCAACTGATCTCCGAGATGGACGAGTTGTTGTCGCACGAACATGATGATGTGACACCGGACGATTTCATTGAAGTGTCAGCCGTGGCTGAGGACACTGAGGAAGAGTATCCGATCCCGTTGGTGGTCTGCGACGATCCGCATCACACCGGCCACTTGACCCAGAAATCCCCTTCACTGAGCAATTTCACCGGCGAGGCGTATGTTGAGATGTCCGCCGACCTGGCTGCTCGATTGGGAGTGACCGAAGGACAGCCGGTGCGAGTTGAATCGCCAGTTGGCAAAATAGTCGTACCAGTCAGGGTGTCGGAGTTTATCGAAAATGATATCGTTCTTATGCCGCGAAATTTCTCCCAGACCTGGGTGACGTCGTTGCTAATGCGTAAGAAACGAATTGACCGGGTTAAGATAACTAAGGTAGACGAGTAGTACTTATGTTGGAATTCTTGATCATAGCATCTCTCAAGGTCATTGTCGTCGTTGTGGCGGTGTTGACTGGATGCGCCTACTCAACCTACCTGGAACGTAAGGTTCTTGGCCGCCTTCAGCACCGCATCGGACCTCTGTATGCCGGTCCGCATGGCATACTCCAGCCAGTGGCTGATGGCCTTAAGCTGATATTCAAGGAAGACCTCGTTCCTGACAAGGTCGAACGTATCACCTACGCTATGGCACCTTTGCTGGCTTTTGTTCCGGCCATGTTGGTTTTTGCTGTGGTGCCGTTCTCCAGTGATTTCGAATTGTTCGGGCGTCCGATAACCGGTATCGTCTCTGATCTCAATATAGGCGTGCTATGGGTATTTGCTGTTACATCACTCGGCGTCTATGGTCTGGTGCTGGCCGGGTGGTCATCAGGATCGAAATACTCACTCATGGGTGCTATCAGATGCTCAGCGCAGATGATCTCGTACGAGGTGGCCTATGGCCTGTCCATAGTCGGTGTCATCCTGATAGCTAACACCCTTTCGATGCGTGAGCTGGTTGAACAGCAGGCAAGCATTACTGACTGGTTTGTATTTAGACAGCCGCTCGGGTTCCTTCTGTTTATCATTTGTGCCGTAGCTGAGACCAACCGCGCCCCGTTTGATCTACCGGAAGCGGAGTCGGAACTTGTGGCCGGCTACCACACCGAGTATTCTTCAATGAGATTTTCGACATTTTTCATAGCCGAATATGCAAACATGATTGCTGTTGCTTGTGTTGCCACCACGCTTTTCTTTGGTGGCTGGCAGGGGCCGTTCCTGCCCCCGGTGTTGTGGTTTTGCATCAAGGTGTTCCTGTTCATGTTTTTCTATATTTGGCTGCGAGCCACCTTCCCGAGGTTCCGCTATGATCAGTTGATGGCTTTCGGGTGGAAGGTGCTGTTCCCTCTGGCGTTGCTTAATACGATGGGAACGGCGGGATTGATAGTGCTGACGGATTGGTTGTGAGGTAGATAAGTAGTGAAGGAAATCATTAAAGCTATTGGCCACGTATTCCTGGCGATGCCAGTGGGGTTGATGACCACACTGAAGCATTTGTTCAAGAAACCTGTGACGCTTGACTACCCCCGCCAGAAAAAACAGATGTTTCCCCGGTATCGCGGACGGCATTTCCTGGAACGTTACGATGATGGTTCCGAGCGTTGCGTCTCTTGCGGTCTTTGCGCCGCTGCCTGTCCGGCGGATGCCATCTATATGGAACCGGAAGAAGGAGAGCATGGCGAGCGTCGTGCCCGGGTATATGAAATCAATTTGTTACGGTGCATCTTCTGTGGTTTCTGTGAGGAAGCCTGCCCTGAAGAAGCCATTTTCCTGGGACAGGAGTACGAGTTCAGTGATGACAATCGCAATTCCTTCCTGTGGGTGAAGGAGGATATGTTGGTGCCTCATCCGCGCAAAGATAATCCTCTGAAAATAATCATTCGTAGGGCAAGGCGAGTGTATGGGGTGACAGAGTAGTATTTATGAATTTAGATATAGCCATATTTGTGATCTCGGCAGCGGTGGCCGTTTTTGGCGCCACCATGATGATTGCCCAGCGAAACCCGGTTGCGTCGGTACTATACATGATTGTCTCACTGATTGCTCAGGCGGTACTGTATATTCAGCTGGGGGCGATGTTTCTTGGAGCCGTATTGATCATTGTCTATGCCGGTGCTATTTTGGTGCTATTTCTATTTATCATTATGTTGCTTAATCTTCGCGGCAATGAAGATCTGGGTAAGAAATCTTCCCCGGTGAGTCAGGCCACTAAATTCCTGGTTTCAATTCTGTTTGTTATTGAATTGGTTTTTGTTGTGCGCAGTGGGTTTGTTGTCGACAGGGTTGTCGGCGAAACAGCCGTGGCCGGATTCGGTTCGGTCGAAGAAGTGGCTATGCTATTGTTTACCCGTTACCTGTATCCGTTTGAGTTGGCCTCGGTTCTGCTGTTGGCGGCCATCGTAGGGGCGGTTGTGATGGCCCGACGTGAACGCCGTGACGATCAGCCGACAACGGTCGGGGAAGGAACGGAATAGAGACTATGATGATACCTGAGTCGGCTTTTGTGATTGTGGCCATGGTTCTTTTTGGAATCGGAACCGTTGGCGTGCTTATCTCGCGCAACATGATTATTATCTTCATGTGCGTCGAGTTGATGCTCAACGCTGCCAACTTGGTTCTGATAGCGTTCTCAAGATCACTGGGAATTATGGATGGCCACGCTTTTGTATTTTTAGTGCTGACCGTAGCTGCTGCCGAAGCGGCCGTTGGTTTGGCGATTATATTGGCAATATACCGAAACCGAGAAACTGTAAATATCGACCGCTTCAGCATTCTGAAATGGTAGGTGCGTCTTAGATGTCCGATAGCTTATATCTCATACCGCTGTTCCCGCTGCTGGGATTCCTGATTAACGGACTCCTGCTGGGACGTTTGCCACGGCCGGTGGTTAATGCCGTAGCATGCCTTTCGGTAGCGGCCTCGTTTGTGGTATCGGTTCTGGTCTTCCTTGGGTTGAAGGCGTTGCCTCCTGACGCACGCATTCTTGAGCAAAGCCTGTTTACATGGATTCCATCTGGGGCTTTGGATGTCAATTTCGGTCTGTTGATTGATCCGCTTTCGGCGGTGATGATTCTCGTAGTTACCGGTGTCGGGCTTCTGATTCACATATACTCGATTGGCTATATGTCCCACGACCCTGGTTTCGGGCGCTTCTTCACCTACATGAATCTGTTCATGTTCTCCATGCTGACATTGGTAATGGCCGACAACTTCCTGCTTATGTTTGTTGGATGGGAAGGGGTGGGGTTGTGCTCGTACCTGTTGATTGGTTTCTGGTTCCACAAGAAATCTGCCTCCGATGCCGGTAAAAAAGCTTTCATTGTTAACCGTATCGGTGACTTTGGTTTCCTGATTGGAATGTTTATCCTCTTCTGGCAGGTGGGGTCGCTTGATTTCCGCACCGTAATGGAACAGGCACCGGTCGTCTTTATCGCAGGGGGATCACTTATTACCGCCGTATGCTTGCTGCTGTTTGTCGGTGCTATCGGCAAGTCGGCCCAGATACCGTTATTTGTTTGGCTGCCGGATGCGATGGAAGGTCCCACGCCGGTCTCGGCCTTGATCCATGCGGCCACAATGGTCACAGCCGGTGTTTACATGGTTGTGCGCACTAATGTATTGTTCATGATGGCCCCCGATGCTCTGATGGTAGTGGCAATTATCGGTGCGGCTACGGCTTTCTTTGCCGCGACTATCGGCCTGGCCCAGAATGACATCAAACGTGTTCTGGCTTATTCAACCGTGAGTCAGCTCGGTTATATGTTCCTGGCCTGCGGGGTGGCATCCTTCGGGGCCGGTATTTTCCATCTGATGACTCACGCTTTCTTCAAAGCGCTTCTGTTCCTTGGTGCTGGCTCGGTCATTCACGCCATGTCCGATGAACAGGATATGCGGTACATGGGCGGTCTGAAAAAACATATCAAGATTACTTACCTGACAATGTTGGTGGCAACTTTTGCAATTACCGGTATCCCCGGTCTGTCGGGTTTCTTCTCCAAAGATGAGATTCTTTGGAAATCATTCTCATCACAGTACGGTCACCCAATTTTCTGGGTCGTTGGTTTTGCTACGGCCGGATTGACGGCGTTCTATATGTTCCGACTGATCTATTTGACTTTCCATGGTCAGGAACGCATAGACGAAGAGAAGCGCAAACATCTTCACGAATCGCCGAAGTCGATGACGGTTCCGTTGATGATATTGGCCGTGCTTTCGGTTGTTGGCGGTTGGGTTGGTATTCCCCATATTTTCGGCGTTACCAACTACTTCGAACACTGGCTCGAACCGGTCATTGGTGGAGTGAGTCATGAGCCGGTTTCCCATGCTCTGGCCTCCGGTGGAGGAGATGTCGGCATGGAGTGGGGGCTGATGGCGGCTTCGGTCGCCCTGGTGTTGATTGCGATTTTCCTGGCCCGTCTGTTCTATAAAACGAAGCCTGAACTTGCGACTGCCTGGCAGGAGAAACTGTCTGGCGTGCATCAAGTTCTGCTGAACAAGTATTATATAGACGAGTTGTATGGAGCGGTGGTCGTTCGACCGCTGGTGGGTCTATCGGAGTTTCTCTGGAAAGTAGTGGATGTAATTGTAATTGATGGTCTACTTAATGGTTCTGCTCTCGTTTATGAAGGTTTCTCGGAACTGTTGAGACGTACTCAGACTGGCCGGTTGCGGAGTTACGCAACCACCTTCGTTGTCGGAGTGGTTTTGCTCCTAGCCTATTTTGTGATGGATTAGAGGATGGAAGATCAGATTCTGACCCTGGTGACATTTTTCCCGCTGTTGGGTGTAATTCTCCTGCTGGCGGTTCCGAAGAATCAACATGATTCTATCAAGTCAGTATGCCTGATCGTGGCCTTTATCACGATGCTGCTGTCGTTCTGGTTGTATGCCATGTTTGATCCGATTTCGAACGGGATGCAGTTCGAAGTTGATATCCCGTGGATCACATCGCTTGGTATTCACTATCACATGGGCATCGACGGTATTTCGCTGCTGCTTATCGTCCTGACTTCGGTTCTAACGGTTCTGGCGATTCTATCTTCGTGGTCCTCAATCACTAAAGCCGTCAAGGGCTACTACATCTGTATGTTGCTGCTCGAGATGGGCATGATCGGCGTTTTCTGTGTACTCGATCTGTTCATGTTCTATGTCTTCTGGGAAGTGATGCTGGTTCCGATGTATTTCATCATCGGTCTTTGGGGTGGTCCACGGCGTTTGTATGCGGCGATTAAGTTTGTTCTGTTCACAATGTTTGGCTCGCTATTGATGCTGGTTGCGATACTGTATCTCGTATTTGCCTACCAGAGCTACTCCGGCGAGTATTCCTTTGATATTCTCAAAATGATGGACATGCCTCTGGCCTTCACCCCGCAACTCTACCTGTTTGCGGCGTTTGCTCTGGCTTTCGCTATCAAAGTACCAATGTTCCCGTTCCATACATGGTTGCCGGATGCTCATGTCCAGGCCCCTACCGCCGGCTCAGTTATTCTGGCTGGTGTGCTTCTGAAGATGGGCACCTACGGATTTCTACGATTCTGCCTGCCCATATTCCCTGAGGCGACAGTAGCATTCCTACCCTATATATGCGTTCTGGCTCTCATTGCCATAATCTATGGTGCTCTGGTGGCTATGGTGCAGAGAGATGTCAAGTCATTGGTCGCATTCTCGTCGGTTTCCCACATGGGTTTCATAATGCTGGGCATATTTGCGCTCAACCTGCAGGGAATACAGGGAGCCGTATTGCAAATGCTCAATCATGGTATTTCCACCGGCGCATTGTTCCTTATTGTGGGAATGATATACGAACGGAGACATACGCGCTTGATTGAAGATTTCGGTGGGCTTGCCAAGGTTATGCCGGTCTTTGCGACGTTCTTTATGATTGCCACACTCTCTTCTATTGGACTGCCGTTGACTAACGGTTTTGTTGGCGAGTTCCTGATCTTATTAGGTGTCTTCAAGGCCAACGTCGTCTATGGTGTCATCGCCTCCAGTGGTGTGATCTTATCTGCGTGTTACATGCTGTGGATGTATCAGCGGGTCATTTTCGGTGAGATAACCAAACCGGAGAACCGGGAACTGAAAGATGTCAATTTGCGCGAGAAGCTGATCCTTGTTCCGATCGTGTTGATGATATTCTGGATAGGCGTTTATCCCAAGCCGCTCCTTGACCGTATTGAACCTGCGGCACGTCAGGTGCTGACGCATGTGAGTCGGGCTGTCACGGTCGATCTTGGGGAAACCTTCCCAGCGGAAGAGGCGCGGTCGCATGATGATGCTGAAGTTGTGCTGAGCGATACACACCCGGTTAAGGTGGATGCGGAGGGAAGTACAAAGTGAGTGATGTAACAATTTACACGAAGGATGGCTGTCCGTACTGTGCGGCCGCTAAGAAAAGCTATACCGAACAGGGGATAGGTTTCGAGGAGATCAACATTAACCGGACGCCAACGGCAAAACAGAAGATTCTGGAGTTGACCGGAGGCGAAGCAATGGTGCCGGTGATTGTTGACAAAGGCGAGGTCAAGATTGGCTTCGGCGGAGGCTGAGGCTTTTAGAGTTCAGGTGGCGGTCGCTGCCTGCAAGATTGAGAAAGAATGATAGATTACACGTCCGCAGGAATAGACTTTGGGCTTATTGCCCCCGAGATTGCGTTGCTGGTAGCAGCGTTTGTGATTCTCCTGACTAGCAGTATCAGGGGGATTAGTGGTTTCTCATCATTAATAGCCCTGGCCGGTTTGGCTACGGCTTTGGTACTGAGTGGACAACAATGGGGACACCAGGCTTCAGGCTTCTTCGGTATGATCTCGTGTGATAACTTCGGTATCGCATTCAAGATCATTTTCTCGGCAACTTCGATTCTGGTCATCCTGCTGGGACAACGTTTCCTGGTTGTTAAAGGGATAGATCGACCGGAGTTTAGTGCGTTGGTGTTGATCTCCACTATGGGGATGATGGTTATGGCCAACACTACTGATTTGGTAGTGATGTTCATCGGTCTTGAGATCATGTCGGTACCTTTATACGTTCTGGCCGGGTTCGCTCGGCGGTCGCTACGATCCAACGAAGCGTCTATTAAATATTTCCTGATGGGAGCTTTTGCCAGCGCCTTCTTATTGATGGGTATCGCTTTCATCTACGGCGCTTCGGGAACCACCGAGCTACGGCGTCTGGTCGCTGACTTCAGTTTCATTATGAGTCGTCACAGCACCTATGTCTATGCCGGAGCGGCTATGATTCTGGTCGGGTTCGGTTTCAAGGTGGCGGCGGTTCCTTTCCATAGTTGGGTGCCGGATGTATACGAAGGTGCTCCGACACCGGTGACGGCCTTCTTCTCGGTAGCTCCCAAAGCGGCCGGATTCGCGGTTATGCTCCGTATCTTCCTGTTCGGACTTGAAGAGTTGGCTCTAATGTCCGACCTGTTCTGGATTCTGGCGGTGGTCACTATGACGGTCGGCAACGTCCTGGCCTTGCGTCAGGAAAACATCAAACGCATGTTGGCCTACTCGTCGATTGCTCATGCCGGGTACATAATGATAGTGCTCGCAGTTGGAGGTCCCGATGCGGTTTCAGCGGCGGTCTTCTATCTGGTAGCCTATGCTTCCTGTAATCTTGGTGGTTTCGCTGTTGTGACTCTGTTGGAAACGCGTTCAGGATGCCGGTCGAAGTTCTCCGAACTACCCGGACTGGCGGCTGCCCATCCGTATCTAGCGGCGATGCTGGCGTTGTTTATGCTGGGGCTGGCTGGTTTCCCACCTACGGTAGGTTTTTTCGGTAAGTTCTTCCTATTCTCGGCAGCGGTCAAAGCGGGCTTCATTTGGCTGGCTGTGATTGGTGTCATGAATTCGTTCATCTCCGTCTATTATTATCTGCGGGTAGTGAAGGCGGCGTATTTTGAGAAACCCGAGGATACCTTTATACCGGTTTCGTATTCTCCTGCTATCATCATCGTACTGATTATTACTTCAGCCGCCACGCTGGGACTGGGTCTTTTCCCGCAGCAGTTGGTGGAGTTTACGCGCGCCGCTTTCTTTGCATTCTTGTAGCGGGTTGACAGGCATCGCCTGTTCTTTGGCAGGCAGTCGCATTCTTATAGATTATTGAATGGCTTATAGATTATTGAGTGGTTTGAAACTGTCTTCGGTTTCGACAGGTATCGCCTGTTCTCTGGCTGAATGATGGCCAACAGCTTGCTGTAACTCAGTTCGATATGATTACACCACTCAGACGCGGTTGACAAGCTGCCATTCGTGTAGGTTGTTTCGCGACCGAGCCTGAGGCTCTACAAAAAGATTTGACAAAAAACAGCCACTCCCCAATGTGGGGAGTGGCTGTTCCAATCTACTCTATTCTATCTGTCCGCAGCTCCTAAGAACACGGCATCGGTGGCGGACCACCAGTGAACAAGTACGAAACCAGATAGGTCAGATCACCTATATTGATCTCGCCATTGCCGTCTATGTCAGCTTCTTCCAAGCATAGTGGCGTAGGACCACCAGTGAACAGATAGGCCACAAGGTAGGTCAGATCAGCAATATTGATTTCATCGAGTTCATCGTTGTCAACATTGCCGCGGATTCCAATACAGCAGGAAGTATTTTCAGTCATAGTCAGATCACCGTCAAGATAGAGAGTGCCAGTGAACGGTGTTGTCTGGAATGGGCTCTCACTCTTGCTTGCCGCAGAATCGAACACGATTGGTGTTGTCCCAATCAGGTAACCCGGCAGATCAGGACACAGACCATCGACGATTAAATATTCTTCCTGTAATTCCCGTAATGGATTAGGGTGGGCCAACCATACTACGAGATCGACAACATAGTAGATGTTAGTAACAATTCCATACGGATCGCCAATCACCGGGATTTCGATGGATATCGGAATC
This sequence comes from Candidatus Zixiibacteriota bacterium, assembly GCA_019038695.1. Classification (NCBI taxonomy): domain Bacteria; kingdom Pseudomonadati; phylum Candidatus Zixiibacteriota; species Candidatus Zixiibacteriota bacterium. Next base: position 310,581 of record JAHOYZ010000007.1, on the reverse strand, counting down.
TCGGCGCAGCTGGCCCAATTCCGTAGATGTTGCAGGACCCATCGGTCACCTACCCAGGCAGGCGCGGCGATCTTGATCCAGTCAACGTTGTCGCACCAGCAATGCCAGGCGAAGCGCATCAGAACATCATTCGCCCAGGTTGGCACCGATCCCCGGTACGTGTGACACTTAGCGGCATAACCCTCAAACAACGGATCGTGTCCACTGGTGTCACAGTCCACGGTACCCCAGACAGTCAAGTCACCACCAACACAAGTATCAAACAGAGGATCGTCAATACCCTGATAGTGATACTCCCAGTTGAACGGCTTCAGAGTGTCAGGGCAAATGACATACGCGTACTCAATGGTTGTTATGAGTTCACCCAAGCCAGTATATGCGCCGTCAGCCGGTAGGTTGCAGTCCAGGAAGTTGGCGATATCCGCTGAGCCGACGGGATAGTAGTACACTTCCTCAACCGGGCGCGGATACCCAGGAATCGCGATCGGTGTGATATGGTATGGATCATGCTGGATCTGCGAATGCGGACCGCTGATATTGTCGGCATTGTTATGAATCGTAGAGGCATGAACCGAGCCAGCGGGCGGCTCACCTTCCAGCGCATCAAACCACGGATCGGAGATACAGAGCTGTCGACTATGAGTACAGTAGCCTGCTGTCGTAGTGTAGTGACCTCCGAGACGTGTATAATCGGTGCCAATCTTCTCATAGAAACCGAACAGCAGAATAACATCCTGACATTCCACTAGCTGTTCCACAATGTACTCGTACGTGGGACCTTCGACCAGTGTATCCCTGTAGGCCCATGACAATCCCTTGGAGGCAATGTACTGTCTGGTGCCTGATACCAGGGAATCAATATGGGTACCGTGGTAGATATAATCGCAGGTCTGCATATAAGATTGCAGGTCTTCTATGAAAGGCTGGACATTCATAATGTCATGATCGTCCCAGATAACAGCGTATGACTCCACGAGTGGATAGTTGTCGTTCAGGCCCGTGATGGGAAAGAATGGACGTGGATCAACTGGTGACGATTCGAACTTGGAATCAAACCACCACAGACAGTTCGCCACTGCTGCTGGGCCACACCAGGTCCAGACAGTGGAATCGTCAGGACACTGCCAATCTAACTGTTTCTGATCGAAATCAGGAATACCCTGTGGAGCGAAATCGACATACTGAGGTTTGTACCAATCACACGTATCCAATGGTGGGCCTGGAATTATTTGGGTAATAAAATCCGTTTTGTACGATTCCACATGAAGTTCAATGAGATCCCCGGCATTTGGTCCGTTGAGTACTTCGAATACGAGCCAATCGCAGTAATCAACATACCCATTACCGTTGTCTATCCAATCAACAACGCGCCACCTGTAGCCGATATTCGGCCAAACCTGGTACCAGTAGGTATATAGCGGGGAATACAGAGGTGCCACCATGAAGTTGCCACACTGGTAGTCAAAATAGAACGTATCGACACCATTGGCCAGCTTGAGCGTAGGTGTAACCTCCCAGATCCACTTCCAGATGAAGCAGTTCTTCGCGTGAGGATCCACGAACAGGACAGTATCATCATGTCCCAGAATGCCGTCACCGTTATCCATCCATCTCTCAAGATCCCAGGCTTCGCCGTGGTTAGGATACAGCTCCATCCACTCCGTACCTGTTGGATCCTGGCCGCCAGGTACAAAGTTTCCAATAACTTCATCAAACTCCCACTGGAACGGAGGAAGAGGAGGAGGTTCACCCGGTCCAGGAGGATCATCCGGAATCCATGGCGGTACCGGTTGGGATATGATGTCTGGTTTGTTATCCGTGATATGGTACGAAACCGAGCCTTCTTCCGAAGACATCCCGATGTAGTCACAGGAATCCAAATAGCCGTTACCGTTGTCCTCCCACCACTCAAGCCGGTGGACCACACAGTACTCGGGATACACCTCATGCCAGTACGTTCCGACCGGATTGTATCCAGATTCAGGATCACACAGATATACCGATATGAGTAAATCGACATCAACTCCAAAAAGATCAGATATGGTATACCAAGTACCATCATACGGACATGATGAGCGGAGGTGGCCGGTAGTTTCATCGTCTGAGAGGATGCACTCGTAGTCTCCGTCCGTACCACTACTAGAAAAAGCAATATGGAACTCACCATTAATGATCAGGTCGGTCGAGAAATTGACAGTGGTAGGAGCCGGGTAGAATGGATATGTTCCCCCCGGTATCACTGCCTGATCAACCTGTGTACCAGGGAAACCGCTCCCATCATCGATATAAACCGTCAAGTAGATATCGTCATTGCCACAGAGACCGGAGCCGTCATCAAAGATATACACTTCTGCCGAAACGAGTTCCTCCGGTTGCGTTGTAGTGAAACGCTGGGTATACATCTCTATACCGTAGTCCGGATGAGGCGCCCTCCAATAATAGGCTGGGTCCACAGCAGCCCATCCCTGCCAGTAACATTCGGGCTCTCCACCAAGCTCTTCAGGATCAATCAGATCCATATATATGGGATACTGGGGCGGTGACAACCGCTCCAGCTCGAGTGTTTGTGTTACTTCTTCGATGTGTTCCCAGGACACATTGCCGGTTGCTTGCTCAGTGAATTCAACATAGTCACAGTAATCTAAAACACCGGATCCGTTATCCCGCCAGTCTGTGATCTGCCAGTCGCGGCAATACGTGGGCCATAGCTCATGCCACATAGAACCCACTGGATCATCCTTCTTCGGGGTGAAGCTGTATGCGTGTCTTACCTTACCCAGAACGGGCGGAGGTGCTCCGGGAATGATCTCAAAACAGTGCGGACCATCCCAGTCAGGTAGTATACTGCCACCAGAGTGTGCCCAGAGCCAGGTCCCACTAGGGGGATAAAAGGCCGAATCCACACACAGATGCTTGCCGGAATCAGCAGAAAATACTTCTGTGCCAATCCACCAGATAGTACCATCCCAGCCATTTGGTATACCGGTCCCGGACATCATCTTGGCTCCCGCAAATCCAACCGTATCCTCTCCGGAACCGGTGCAGCTATGGTGATCGATCCAGAAACCGAGATCATAGAATGTGGGGAACCAGTCGGCGTCCATTCCGGACGTGTCACCGTAGGCTGGTGCCCAACTTGCGCCGTCAGGGGAATATATCCTAAATCCATTGGAACTGCCATTTATTGGAAAGCCGCTGTTGTTGCTCCCCGCAAAAACGAATTTGATATCCTGACCGGCCACAATGCGACCCATAGGGTTTAATCCCTCGACATGATCCAGAGTGATCTCCGTTGGTCCCTGGGGACGTTCATCAATCTCAAAGCAGTGTGGACCATCCCATTGAGGGTAGTGGGATCCTATTGATACAAGATTCCAGAGCCAGGTTCCTGAAGGTGGAAAGAAAGCCGAATCAATACAAAGCGTATCACCATCGTGCGCGCAACTCACCTGGGTGGAAACCGTCAGCACGACGTCATCATAGCCATTGGGCACGCCCCCCGTCATTGCAACCCCGCCAATATAGCAGGTATCAGCCCCGGAACCGTCAATACCGAAGCCGCCAGTAAAGACGCCCAAATTAAAATAATTATCCAGACCACCGGCACTGTCATATGTGATTGGCGTCCAGCTTGCTCCTGCTTTGGAATAGACTTCGAAGCCATTGGACATACCTGCCACGACATCGCCGGTGGAGTTAAACATGTTGATGATGAACATGAACGGCTCATCACAGTAAACCGTATTACCCGGTCCTACCGCCCCGGAAAGAGAACAAGACATACCGTCTGGTTGTTTCTCAGTCCGTTGAGCAGTCTGTCCGAATACGGGCAGAGGTCTCTTAACGGGTGTTAAATACTGACTCAGCGGTGCGTCTTTATTGACCGTAGCCGCTTCGGTTCCTTTGGAACCGATCGCCTCGTCAAGAGCCGTCAGCGCCCCACCCGCGAGCAGGATCAAAAGCACCAGTGCAATCGGGTAGATCACCCTAACGCGCCCTTGTTGATTTGTTAGAAGTTTTTTCACATTACTCTCCATAATGTATAGTGGTGTATAATTTTATGGCTACCTAATGCGGTCAGCCGATCTTTGATCCAATACTTCAAGTCTCCGACTTTCCTATTCCGAACCTCCAGGGATGAGCACATCATCAAATAGTATCCCCACCAACCACGAAAAAGCCGCCCATGTTTGGGGCGGCGGAATCTTGATCAATAACTGCCTCAGTTGTCGTTTGTTTTTCTGTCTCGCTGACAGAAAAACAAGCAAGCGAGAGTATACAGATGATACTTGTCAATTTGGTTTCCAATGCGTTCTCCCGAGAGATATCAACTAAGCTGTATAACAATTCTCCCTGTTCATAATGTAGCGCAGTACCCGGATAATTGAAGACACGCACAAAAACAGTACAAAATGGTTCTCACGCGCAGAAAGCATGTCTATCCTAGGTTATCCATTTCAATAATGTTAGTACCTTGGGCTTCTCTCTCCCCCGAAACATTGAGGTCAAATCGGAGGCGAAAGCGAAGGAAGAGAGTAAGAAACCCTGCCACACTCTGTCATAATGTATTGATAATTTAGTTATCTTACGGTGATAGCGCAAGCGGTTTTTTTAATTTCCGCTCATCCAAAACAGGCATTGTCAAATTACTAACCGAGAAACAAGTGAGCTATTTAGACATCCAGACGACGATGATCTACGCCCAAAGGTGGGTACTACCCCGTATAGTGGTCCCATCACATTGCTAAATAGAGACCCGTGGGGTAAGGCTCTATACAATAATATGTCCAATGAAACAGCCACTCCTCGGTGTGAGAAGTGGCCGTTCCAATCAATCATCAAGTCTGTACGTAACTCCTACGGGCAGGCCACTGGTGGTTGTCCACTGGTGAATAGGTATGCCACCAGATAAGTCAAGTCGGCTATATCTATCGAACCTCCGTCACCTGTTATGCCATCAACATTGGCCTCGTCGATACACGACGGTTCCGACCCTCCGGTGAACAGATAGGCTACGAGGTAGGTCAGGTCGGCTATATCAATGTGTCCGTCCGAAGGGGTGATGATGCCATCAACATTACCCCGAATCCCGTCACCGCTACAGCAGCATATATCTCCAACTCCGTCGCCATCGGTATCGATCTGGTCCGGGTTAGGATGATCCGGGCAGTTGTCGCATGCGTCACCAATAAGGTCACCATCTACGTCAGTCTGATCAGCATTGACTGAGTCCGGACAGTTATCACAAACATCACCTACTGTGTCGCTGTCTATATCAGACTGATCAGCATTGGCTGAGTCCGGACAGTTATCGCAAGCATTCCCAAATGAATCACTATCGTCATTGGTTTGGTCTTCATTAGATACATCCGGACAATTGTCGCAAACATTACCCACATTGTCACTATCACTATCGGCCTGTTCTTCATTGTCAACATTGGGGCAGTTATCGCAAATGTCGCCGTAGCTATCGCCGTCTAAATTTTGTTGATTAGTATTCGCATTTGTAGGGCAATTGTCACAAATGTCGCCCACGCCGTCTTCGTCACTATCTTCTTGTCCCGGATTGGGATCGTTGGGGCAATTGTCACAAATGTCGCCCACACCGTCTTCGTCACCATCTTCTTGTCCCGGATTAGGATCATTGGGACAATTGTCTTCCTCATTGACGACCCCGTCTCCATCAAGGTCCGGGTTGTCTTCACAGGCATACGTGACGGCTGAGAAGCCATCTATACCTGCTTCGACAATACTCTGTGGGTCGGCGTCATTGACCGTGAACCTTATCTGCATGGTCGCCGTGAGGCTCAGCCCCACGCCGAGGATGTCAGCGTCGGTGATGCTGTTATGTCGCCAGTTAAGACCGCCACTGGTAATATGGCGGGTCACCTCGACCCAGCCCGTACCGTCGTTAGCCTCCACCAGCAAATGGTCCACACCACCACCTGTATTGGTCAGGTTGAGGAAATAATCATACTCAACGGTACTGTTGCCGGCCGACATGTCGAAAACGGGCGAGGTCAGCCTGACAGCCCCTTCGTCCACATCGGAATTACCGTACTGATTTTCGGTCAGGTAACACTGCCCGCTGCCGTCGCCATCGGTGGCGGGATCGTACGCCCAGCCGGGATCGTTGACCGGTACGCCGCGTTGCCAGTAACCACTACTGGCACCCAGAATCTCGGTCGACCAGCCTTGATCGGTTTCGAAATCATCCTCTATCGCCACGATGGTGCTGTCAGCCACTACAGCTTGATAGCTGCCCCCGAAGGCCGGGTCCGTAATGGTCCCTTCCGTGGCTTCGTTGGCAGTGACATAGAAATCCACGCGACTGTAGCAAACGAAAACCGGCAGGGTGGCGTCGTAGTGATCGGGTGAGGTTTCAACCATGGGGATTGAAGTGTAAGCGTCACCGTCCACAGAATAGTGCAGTTGTCCACTACCTGAGACTTGCGTTCCACCATAAGTCGGCGTCACGACCACTTCGAAGGTCGTGGGCGTTAGTGGCGAAAGGAGCTCTGGAAGACCACCCGGGTAAGTGAAGACGAGCCCCGGACGGGGTCCTTCAGTGGCGTTGAGATAGTAACACGTGGCCAGGCCGGACTTGACCAGCTTTGTCATGTACGGAAAGCTCATCCAAGATGTACTATCCTGGTAAGTGTGGTAAACCGAGGAGAAGATGTACTCGATGATGAAGGTCACGTCATAGCCGTTCTGCTGGAAAGGGTAGTGATCCGACTGCGCGGATGTCCCCGATAGGTGCCCCGTAAGACTCAACAGGGAATCGGACAGGTCGTTGTAGACTTGCGAGTAGGTAACGTCAGAGCTGTGATAAACGGTTACTTCGGCGTCATTATCCTGGAAGCCGATCATGTCCATGTTAAACATGTAGACAATACTGTCACCATTGGCGACCGCTTCATCGGCGAAATGCCAGGAGCCGTGCAGTCCCTGTTCTTCAGCGTCAAAAGTAGCGAAAACGAATGTCATGTCGGTCTCGATATCCTGCAGGATGCGGGCCATTTCCAACACCCCGGATGTACCGGAACCATTGTCATCGGCCCCGGGCGATCCGGACACAGCGTCGCGGTGAGCGCCGACGATGATCTGGTGGTTAGGGAACCGCGTTCCGATCTTGTAGGCCAGGACATTCTGACACTCGGTGGGGGTACCGCTGATGCTGGCTACGAAGCTGTCGATAACTACCGAATCGTACCCAAAGGAGGAAAACTTAGCAGCAATCCAATCGCGCGAGGCGTAATTAGCTGTCGATCCTGTCAACCGGGGTGGATAGGATTGGAGCACCGAGTCATAAGAGTACAATGAATCCTGGCTTACGAGACTTATCAGGGATTCAAGGTCCATCATAGTACGGTCGGTCCGAGGACGGGCTTTGCGCGCTGCTTTGTAGAAGATTCTCAGCGGCTTCTCGCGCAGAGGGTGGAGTTCAGGCATTTCGCCAGCGGCGTAGAGAGCGCCCAGGTCAACCTCATACAGCCTGAGTTGGTCCTTTTGAAAAACCAACGGATAGCGCTCAAGGTTGGCCTCGTCTATCCGACCGTCCAGAGCCAGGCGAGACCTCTGGTGGCCAGCAGCCACAAACTGAATTTCCAGGGTCGAGTTCTGTAGAGCCTCAGCTGCTTCGGTATCGGCAAGAACCAAGTAGCTGTTATCCAGGCGGATGATTGCTTCGGCCTGAGTTTCTACCAGAAGACCCTCGTCGGCTTCGCTGTTGATGGTCACTTGATACAAATCGTCAGCCATCGCGCCTGCACTGACAATGAACACTAGGGCGGCTGCTGAAAAGATGAGCATCATAAGTGAATTTGTTTGGCCGAGCTGTTTGTGACTGGACATCGATGTTCCTCCATTCGATTCAGTGATGCGCTGAGTATTACAATCTGAGCACCTAGAAGTATAGCTCGAAATATACTCCAATGAGATAAAATGTCAAGTTTGAAGCCACAGAGTCACGCGTATGCCTTGACAATACATATAATATCGTCTATATTGATTATTATGGGGCTATGGGGTGGACGGGGTTGTCGCCGGGCGACAACTTACCCATAAGTTCCAGGTAAAAAAACATAAGGCGCAATACACATCTTCTTCGTAAGGGAGAATTGATATGTACCGATTGCAAGTGACACGGATTATTGTACTAACCGTGGCCGCAGTATCTATGCTTACCGCTGCCGACCTTCTTGATGGCGATCGTGGCTCAGAAGTCGTTGGCACCTACGAACCAACATCTCGCGTCTATGGCGAAACAAGTGTTTCTGGGGCTAATGATGGTTTGTCCGGTGATCCGGGAATACCGGATACAGTTGAATTTGTGCACTGGGCTATTCCCGGAGAATTACGTTTGGACATCTATGCTTTCTCAGACGAGAACCTAAAAGGTCTCTCAATGGGTATAACTTGGGACAATCCCAAGTTGCAGATGGATAGTGTCGAAGTCTCATCGCTCATTACCCCCTTTGAGTTTGGTCCATACGTTTTCGAAGATGACGATATTAATATTACCAACACCAATCAGCGTTTCTTACTTGGTGCAGCAGCGATGTCATATTACATACCGGCGGATGCCGGTGGCCGCAGGTTCTGGGCAAGTTACTATTTCACAGCTACTGGTTGGACGGGAAGTGACAGTGTCACATTTGACACGATAACCTACAGCGTAGCAACGGATTGGGCGTTTGTGGAATTGATTGAACCGCAGAATATTTTCTATCCCCATTTTGTAGGGGCACTTACTGTTAGCGAGCTCAATCCTAATCTTCTTGTCGATCCCATAATGCTGAATTTCAATACCATTGAAGGCGGCGCCAACCCCAACACTCAGAGTTTTTCTGTCAATTCCGACGGTGGCCCGATTGCGTTCTCCGTCTCCAACAGCGAAGCATGGCTGACACCGACACCTAGTGTCACAACGACTCCCTCTGTCGTAGACTGTGCCGTTGATATCACAGCGCTAAGCTCCGGTTTCTATATCGACACCGTGACCATCACCTCGACAAACGCCGCAAATTCGCCGCAGTATGTCACGATAAACCTGACAGTACAACCTGACACCGATGGCGACGGAACCGCCGACGCCGACGACAACTGTCCCTTCACCTATAATCCCGGTCAGGAGGACAGCGACGGTGATGGCTGGGGGGATGCCTGTGAAGTTGATCTCATCGCAGAGTGGGATGGTTCCTCAGGGCAGCTACCTAATGAAGCATGTCCTGAGTGGTCGCTCGAAAATACCGCCGACACAGAAGTCCCATATCTGGATGGTGATACTCTTGTTCTCACAACCTCCCAAGATTCCGAAACAATGGTTTATCGTCTATGGGAACCGGATTTAGTAATACCTGACACACTGGTAATCGAATTCGGGCTTAGATACGTCTCAGGAACGCATACAAATCCTATCCGTACTGCCTGTGCGGTGCCCGTACTAAGCGGCGGTAGATATGGAAACTACCTCTGGATTGGGCAGGATGAGATATTCATTCTGGAGGATATAAATACAAAAGGGGATTCCAAAGTTATCGACACTGACGACAGTCTCCATTTATATCGGATAGAAGTTACAAGTACAGGCGATTTTCGGGTGTATCGTGACAACCTTTTGACGCTGTCCGGCAACACGTTCTATTATGCCTCATGGCCTGAAGAAGCGGTGTTCGGTTGGGGCGACGACCAAACTGGATCCTCACAACATGCGACTACTAAATGGACGTTTTTCCGCCACAACGGCGTTGCCGACACAGATGAGGATGGCATTGCTGATTTGTGCGACAACTGCCCGAATACGTACAATCCGGGTCAGGAAGACATCGATAGTGATGGACTTGGTGATGTCTGTGATCCCTGCCCGGAAAGCCCACAACCAGTTACTTTTGATTTCGACGGGGAACTTGGTTCTGGCTGGTCGTGGGTGAGAGAAAACCCAGGAACATGGAGTCTTGATGATTCCAGCAGGTTGGTTATTGACCTGGAGCTTGGTGACCTGTGGAGCACCAACAACAGTTGTAATAACCTTCTATTGCGTGACGTACCCGAAGGGGACTATGCGATTGAGGCCAAACTTGATGTATATTTCGAGTCTGTAGATCACCAGGCCGAAATTCTTCTGTATCAGGATGATAATAACTACTTGCGTTTTTCCTTGAACAATCCGGGCCCAAATGGAATACAGAGTGTGTGGGAAGTAAGCGGCAACCCCGACGCTGTCAATGGTCCTGCTGAAAGTATAGGATCAGGGTTCTTACGTATACAGAAAGTGGGCACCAGTGCCACCTTATTTTACAGCTCTCTGGGAGATGACTGGACATTTCATCGAGAGATACCTGACCTCAACTTTACTCCGACCAAGATTGGACTGGTTGCATTTAAGGCTGATGTAAGTACTGGAGACTCCTGGGCCAAGTATGACTATTTTACGGTATACCAGTATGATGCCGATTATGACGGCATTGCCGACGCCTGCGACAACTGTCCCACTGACTATAATCCCGATCAGGCAGATTCTGATGTAGATGGTACAGCTGATGCCTGTGACAACTGCCCCTACACTTACAATCCCGGGCAGGAGGACACCGATATTGACGGTATAGGTGATGCCTGCGATGTTTCCTATGATGTTACGACGGAAGATTCGGCCCAGATGTATGACATGGTCGTGATGGATCTCGACCGCGATAACAATATGGACATCGCTTATGTTGGTTTGAGCCACCCGGCACTGTTGGTATCGTGGGGTTTGCCGGGAGGTGCGCTTGAGACTGCGGTGGACCATCTGTCGATCGCCGGGGCCGACCTGATGGTTGGATTCTTCAATGGTGACACGCTACCTGATATCATCGCGGTCAAACCGGACACGGTGTTTGTCCTTCGTAATAATAACAACCGACAGTTCATTCCGGACACATCGTTGGTTCCCTCCGGCCCGAAAGGTCGTTCAGAAGTTCCGGTGTCAGCTATGGGGTATTTCAATGATGATGATTTCAATGACCTGTTTGTAGGTCCTGATATCGTCTTCTATGGTGACGGTACGGGTGACCTGGGTGACGCTCACATAGTTTCCATGACGGCTATTGCTGTTGAGGCGGTTGATTTCAACGCCGATGGTTTCGACGATCTATTGATTATCGAGGACGATTCAGCCAAGGTTATGATAAACAACAAAGCCGGTGATTTCGATCGAGCGTCAGCCATGTTTGTTGGCCTACCAACGTTGGAGGTACCACCCTCCCAGGGTGTTGCTGACCTCAGCCACGATGGTTACTGGGATATAGTAGTAGTGACGCCGAATGTTGACGGTACTGAACAGTCGGTGGTGAAGGTTGCCCTTGGCGATGGATACGGCGGTATGAATCGTACCGACAGTCTGTTTATCTCCGGCATTGCTCATCATGTTAGTCTGGCCGATATCAACCGCGACCAGCAACTGGACATTATGGTGGTCGATGGCACGAACCTGGAGTTGTTGCTTTTCTGGGGTGACGGTAGCGGGATATTCAGTGATCCGGATGTGATTCCATTTGATCCTGAATCGGGGATTACCTATGCGTTGGCGACGGCTGATCTTGATCGTGACGGTCAGCCGGACTTTGTTTCCGGTGCGGTTGAAGAGGGAGTAATCATTCTTGGTTTTAGTGAGTTGCCGGACGAGGAGATTCTTGAGGACGAGATGGTCATCACCGGCTACGATGAAGTGACCCTGACGTTGATTAACCCGCTGGGATATGAATTATCGCTCGACTTCCAGACACTTGCCGGTGGTGATGCGTGGCAGGTTGATGTTGACCAGGATGGGACGCTCGATGAACAACTGGTGGACTACAATCTGATGTTGGGTGAATACGAGATTTACATTGATCTTGAACCTGGGGCTGATCCGGGAGGTGACATTTTGGTTTCGGGAGGGATTCGGATCAATGGTTCTCAGCAGATGAACATATTCAATAATTATAACGATGATATGGTGAAGAAGGCAACCAAGCTGGAGAGTAATGAACCGTGGTTTACGTTCTATTACACAGTCGAGGAAGTGTCATCGATGATACCGCCGAATGGTCAGGCGATTAATACCAACCTGCCAGGATTTGCGTGGAACCGCCTTATCGATCCGACCGGGATTGAGAAGTATCACTTCCAGCTTGATCCTTACTACGATTTCAGATCACCGCTATACGATACTGACACTGTCACGAAATCTTACTACATACCAGAGTCGAGTTTGGGCAGTGATTCGGTATTCTACTGGCGAGTTCGTAGTTTCGATGGTTCGGAGTGGTCATACTGGTCGCGAACCTTTGCGGCGTACATAGCAGGAACGGGTTGTTGTGAGGGTCTTCGCGGTAATGTCGATAATATCGGCGAAGTCAATATTGCTGACCTGACCTACCTGGTTGCCTATTTGTTCACTGGCGGACCGCCACCACCCTGTTCGCCTGAAAGCAATGTCGATGGAATAACTTCTGAATCTGGTGGAGAGATAGATATTGCTGATCTGACCCAACTGGTATCCTATCTGTTTACCGGGGGCAGCGCACCTGGTGTTTGTTGGTAGGAATCCGTAATACTGAGTAGATAGCTTGACGGCCACTCCGCACCTGAGGGTGGCCGTTCTCTTTTATGATCATTCTGTGTCCACTGGGAGCGAGAGCACGTGGATCCAGCCTTACCGTGACTTAGTCCAAAACCTACCACAACAAGGCATTGAATCGAAGAGTAATACCTACTGAATGTAATAGCACGGCGCCGGGCCACCGGTGAAGAGAAAGGCAACCAGCCAGGTCAAATCGGCGATGTTGTTATCACCCACACAATCGACGTTGCCGGCGGCATACGGGATTGGATCAGGCCCGCCGGTGAATAGGAACGAGACAAGGTAAGTCAGGTCGGCCACGTTCAAATCGGGGAAACCGTCCATGTCGCCAGCCTGAATCCAGACGTAAGTTGTATTGTGGAACCACACTGCATCACTATTTGAGATCTGATGCTCAATTGGGTCCCCGCCGTTATAGTGACTCAGGGCACGACAATCTTCATCGGAAACACCTACCAAAGCACTCATTTCGAGTCCACTTGTGCCAAGGTTATTGTACTGAAAAACGATCTCACCTCGACCAGTCAGGATAATCTCGAAGTTCATAGTTGTGTCGCCGACTTGATTGAAGTTTGCCGGGTGATACCACTGAATCACCAGCGTGTCGCCAACAGGACTGCGGTACAAGTACAATCCGCTGCCCGTTACCCAATCCCAGTCAAAAATCAGGTCAGCGTACAAGGGGGCGATGAGGGTAGTGATCGGTGTGCCGGGTAGTTCGAAGGGTGAGAAATAGCCATTGACATTGACATTGGAATCGACAAACGAGATAGCTCCATTGACGCCGATGAAAACTTCATTGTAGAATGAGTCATAGAATGGGAATTCAAAGCCAATGTCCCACGGACCAGTCGTGCCATCATCGTTGGGATTGGTCGTGGAATTATAGAAGGATGAATTTGGCACCCTGAAACCATTATCCCGGGCAGATATCCATTGGAATACTGGTCCCTCAGGTTCATCTGATGATACCGAAGCATACGTCGTATCATTACATGGAATCTCCAGGAAGACCGGCAATAAGGAAAGAGAGTCAAGCGTTCCCCCGCTCGGTCCCCAGGTTATTTCCAGAGCTCCAGAATAGGCTCGAATGCGATCTTCGATGACGGACGCATCCAGAGAGACATCAATCGCTACTGAGTCCAGAACACCCACTGTTCCCGAAATCGGCCAGGCTGTCAGCCAGTTGTCATCGACGTATTTTTCCAGTGAGTCATTATCAACAATGGAAAAATCGAGAGCTATGCTAGATGATCGATTGTGAATCCAGATTGACATCGTTGCCATAGCACCTTCAGCAAGTGTAGTGTCAAGCAGCAACGGATCGACGTAGAGCGACGGTGGTCCGGTCAGGACTGCAAAAGCAGCCAGCAGGTCGGGGCGCGGTCCGATGTGTTCCGATGTGTCGCCCAGTTGCTCTGTGCCTGTCGATACAAGAACATCGCGAATCTGGTCGGAAGTCATGGGAGTGCCAAAGGTTGCTTCATAGTACCCCTGTAGGCAGGCCGACGCCCCGGTGATAATAGGCGATGCTGAGGAAGTACCGCCGAATGAGGACGTGTAATATTGGTTTTCATCACCTCCAGCATCGAAGAGGTCACCATAGCCGGTGGTATAGACGCCTGAGCCATAGCCCTGAAGGTTGACTCGCTCTCCATAGTTGGAGAACCCTTGCCGCTCGAGATTGGTTGGCGATGAGGCTGGATACCCGGCGCCTACAATTATGGCATGGGAGTTTCGGTAAGTCGTGTCGAACAGTGAACCGTACATGGCATAGTCGTCGAAATCCTCGGCCCCATTGCCGCCCGCCTCAATCACAACTACACCCTTGGCCCAGGCGTACTGGATGGCGTCAAAATTGGCCTGCCAATACTCCATGCAAATGTACCCGAGCTGATCGGGACGGCTCTGAAAATTGTAACGAGGACCTGCCGCATGAAGCTCAATCAGCATTATATCTCCGGCCTCAAGATTGTCCGCGGCGGTCCATAGTGCTTCGGCAGTTCCAATTGTACCTACCGAAACCATGTTAATATCTGCTCCGGGGCAAATACCGGTAACGCCATAACCGTTGTCTCCGGCAATCATCACTCCAATAACCGCCGTGCCGTGGTTGCGCCAGGAAGGATCGTTGACCGGGGAACCGGCGATCAGACCGCCAAGAGCAGCATCGAGGTCTTCGTGTGTATCCTGCCAGCCGCCTTCTACATCAATGATTCTGACTCCGGCGCCATCACCTCCGGGCAAAGTGTTGGCGTAATCGGCATCAACACCGTCCGGCGCCGCCTCTCGGTAGTCCTGATAGGGGACCCAGTCCGACGTCGGGGGAGCAATATCTCCTGCCGGTTCTGGTACGGGTTCGAAATAGGCCAGTTCTACTTCATCAAGAGCATTCAAGCTGTTGATCAAGAGTTCCGCTTCTGTATGATCAGACACGGCGATTCGGAAGTAGGCGTTCATATCGGCCAAGGCGTGTTTCGATGATAACTGGAGGCTGGACCGGATCTGATCGAGCCTGTCCTCGGCTACACCACTTAGCAGACGTCGGAAACGAGGCGTGCCCAGATATGGCTGGAGGAGATTTTCCGCGGTCGCAAGCGGGGCACCTGATTTAGAGAATAAACGGTCTGAACCGGTTCGCACTGAGAGGTCATCATGAAATTTCACTACAACATGAGATATCGATGATTGGGGAGAAATGCTTGTCGTCAATGGTTTTGTCGGCAACGGTCGAGGACTTAGTTGAACCGATGTCTCTCTGACAGTTTTTCCTGTCTTTGCCTGACCGTTCATCACGATCAGACCGATTCCAATCAGACAGATTGCCAAAGTGCATTTAATGCCACTTGGGTTCACATTTCCTCCGAGTCAGGAATCTGTTCGCTGACGGTTCGACCAGTAAAGTTGACGGCGCAATACGGTAAGGTCCATTACAATATAACACCCTAACCGCATTTTTGTCAACCGAATGTCCACTTATAGGGATTATCGGCAGATAGCTGTCTGACGACAGCCAAAAGACATTACGATGAAATTTTGGGGGTCTTGATATCGAGTCGTAACTTGCCATTGATACGTGGTACTCTGATCGGATATTTCCCCGAAAAGCAACTCGAGCAGAAGCCCGTGTTGGGCAGGGACTTCATGGCCAGCATTCCCTTGAGTGACAGGTAGCGCAAGGAGTCGGCCCCAAGGTATTGCTCGATTTCAGGAATTGTCATTTGTGCCCCAATCAACTCTTTTCTGGTAGGCATGTCGATCCCAAAGAAACAGGGAGCAATGATCGGTGGCGATGAAACCCGGAAGTGTATTTCTTTGGCTCCGGCCTCCCGGATCAACTTGATCAGTTTTCGTGATGTGGTCCCGCGTACAATTGAATCATCAACCACGACTACCCGTCGTCCCTTTAGTACTCCCTTGACCGGGTTGAATTTCACTTTTACGTCGAGGTCTCGGATACTCTGCTTTGGATCAATGAAGGTACGACCGACGTAGTGATTGCGGATGAGGCCGATCTCAAACCGAATGCCCGACTCTTCGGCAAAGCCGAGTGTCGCAGTGTTGGCGGAGTCGGGAATACCAATGACGATGTCGGCATCGACCGGGTATTCTTTGGCCAACCGACGCCCGAGACGACGCCGGATCTTATCAACATTTTCCCCAAATACAATCGAGTCTGGTCGGGAGAAATAGATATACTCAAATATGCAGCATGCCTGTGGTGTTTTTTTGCAGGGAAAGGTCGATTTCAGCCCGTCAGCGGAAATCTCGAGGACTTCTCCCGGCTCAATGTCACGAACATACCGGGCTCCGATCAAATCAAAGGCCGTTGTCTCGGAGGCCACGACCCAGGATTTCTGATACTTACCGAGTGCCAGCGGCCGGAATCCGTGAGGGTCACGCGCAGCAATAATTGAATCCTCGGTCAACAAAAGCAGGGAATAAGCGCCCCGGATACTCCGCAAGGCGTCGCATATACGCTCAAGTGGAGTTGGTTTCGGGGATCGAGCGGCGAGATGGAGGATAATCTCTGTGTCGGATGTGGTTTGAAATATCGATCCCCGGGCATCAAGCTTCTCGCGCAGTTCCAGCGAGTTGGTCAGATTGCCGTTATGAGCGATCGCGGTATAATGGGATTTGTTAGTGATTAAGAACGGCTGAATGTTGATCAACGACGACGCCCCGGTGGTGCTGTATCGTGTATGACCGATAGCCAGTTTGCCACGCAGGGCGGGCAGGACGGACGGTTCGGAGAACACCTCAGATACCAGCCCCATGCCTTTCTTGTAGTGAATCGATCCGTTGTAAGAGGTTACAATGCCAGCCGATTCCTGACCTCGATGCTGAAGGGCGTAGAGTCCGAAGTAGGTCAATTCCGCGGCTTTGGAATGTCCGTAGACTCCAAATATTCCACACTCATCATGTATTGCCGACTCTACCATCAACTACCTCAATTTCCGTTGACAGGAAGCCAACAATGTACAGACTGCTTGAGGGCTTGTCAATGTCTTGATTTGATTCTGCAACACATTATGTGAATCCGATTGCAGGCCTCTATTAACAATAAAATACAGTGTGCAATAGATGCACAGCGGAAAGCAGTGGATAAGTTAGTGATTCAGTAGTATCTTATGGCGTACTTCAGATTTGTCCTCTTTGAGGGTCAGGTGATCGCCGGGGCACTCCATTTGCTCCAAAGGTAGTGACGGCGGAGCCGTAAGAACTTATGAAAGACCATTCGACTGACAGATTCGACATTATTCGGCAGCTTGCCCTGGCCGCTTCCCGAGGGGACCGGTTTGAGCACTTGGCCGAAGCCGCTTTGGCCCAGACATCAGAACTGGTCGGGCTGAACGCGGTAGCTCTGATTTTCTGGGATGAATCTTTCACTCCTACGTTGACCGTAACCCATACTGTCGGCGAAGCGGATAAGGCGCGTCTTATGGAGCTCGAAAAGAGTCTCTTTGACGAACTCCGACGGGATCGAAATCTGACTGCAGCTTTTCTGTCTTTTGGTGGAGATGTTCCAAGACATTCTTTCACGTTACCGTTGGTTTATCATGGAAGATCATTCGGGGCTGTGATCGGTTTACAGGAGGGCGAACGGACGATTGTCTCCGAGGAGGATTTCCTGCAAACGCTTTCGGCATTGGTTGCCTTGCACCATGCTGCCGGCACTGGTGCCGGCGATTCCGAGACGCTTAAGAGCCGACTCGAAAAAGAACGTCTAAGCGGTATTCTTGATACGGCGGTCACTGTGAACCACGAAATCAACAATCCTCTTCAAGCCATTCTGGCCAGTGTCCAGTTGCTAATGTTAGGCCGTAAGGATATTGATGACGAACTGAAATCGAAGCTGAAGACCATCGAAGAAGCAGCGATGAAGATCGGGGATGTCACACAGAAATTGACTCGAATCTCAAACCCCAATCCTGTGAAGTATCTCGACGGTACGAATATGGTCGACCTCAACGCCACCGACGATTCCAGCAGTGACCGGAACACCAAATCAGACGATTAGAGATAGCCTCTCCAAAGTCCAATTGTTTTGGGTTTTTCTATAGAACCGGCTTCCTGTGCCCGGGATTGCAGACGCTGCCCTGTAGATTGCCTACTACCCCCTACCGGTCCAACTCCATGCGAACTGCGGCGGCGACGTCTTTTACCGTCAAAGGTTTCTTGACAAAAGCTCCCGCCCCGAACTTCTGTGCTTCAAGCACCCGATCGGTTTCAGAGAACCCGGAGACAATGATAGCTTTCTGACCGGGGTTGAACTCAGCAACTTGCCGATATGTTTCCGCTCCATCTATTCCCATCGGCATGACCATATCCATAACCAGTAGGTCCTGCGGATTGTCCTTGAGAAACTCAATTGCCTTCTCACCACTCTCAGCTGTGCTTACTTTGTACCCCAGCTTACTCAGGAGCTTCATGGAGACATCTCGCTGAAGCTCATCGTCGTCGACCACCAAGATCGTTTCGGTGCCACCATCAGACTGTTGAATCTCGGATATTCCAACATCCTCGCGTGTTATCGGGAAATACAGGTAGAAGGATGTTCCCTGACCAACTTTACTGCTCAAATCCAGGTATCCATTGTGATCCTTCAGCACCGAATCAACAACACTCAAGCCAAGTCCGGACCCACGTTTTTTGTCGGTTGTCTTGGAGGTGAAGAAGGGATCAAATATTTTCTGGATTATATCATCCGGGATACCGCAACCGGTGTCCGAAAGAGTCATTTTGACATATTCGCCTTTGGGAACGCGACCGTAAGCCACACACATTTCATCGACGTAGTAGTTTTCGGTCTTGACTGTAATCTGTCCAACGTCCTGGATCGCATCCTGGGCGTTGGTAAGGAGATTGGAGATGACCCGATGAATTTGGGCTCCTCCACCCATGACATTCATCAGATCTTCATCCAATTGCATTTTGCATGTCATAGTAGCTGGCAAT
This sequence comes from Candidatus Zixiibacteriota bacterium, assembly GCA_019038695.1. Classification (NCBI taxonomy): domain Bacteria; kingdom Pseudomonadati; phylum Candidatus Zixiibacteriota; species Candidatus Zixiibacteriota bacterium. The sequence continues at coordinate 291,515 of JAHOYZ010000007.1, read as the reverse complement.
GCATCCATCTCTTTGACTGCCCGCATAATAATTTCGTTCAGGTTCATAACCTGTTGATTGTAGTGACCTCGTCTTCCCAGCGTCAACAATTGCTGGTTGATATCGGCTATCCGTGCCGCTGAATCTTCAATGCTTGTCAAGTAGGTCAGAGCGGGGTGGTTTTTGGGCAGCTCCTCACGAATGAACTCCGGGTAGGCGATCAACGGTGCAAGGAGGTTGTTAAAATCATGGGCAATCTGACCCGATATCTTACCTGCAGATTCCAACCGTTGAGCCCGTGATTCCAATTCGCGAAGCCGTTTGGTCTCCGTGATATCCGAAATAAAGGCCATTAAGCGGTCTTCAGAGAGAGAGACAGCATCTAATGAGACCCAGATGATCGAACCATCTTTGCGTTTCAACTTGGTTTCTGAATTTTCTCGACCTATTTCCATTAGCCTTTTAAAACTCTCGAGCTCTTCCGGCCGTGCTTTTGGATCAGCCAGATCGAGAACAGACATGCTCAGTAGTTCTGATCTGGAATAGCCAGTAATCTTGCTGGCGGCCAAATTGACATCAACGAAACTGCCCAGAGCATTCGCTATGAATATCGCGTCCGGTGCATGGCTTACGTATGTTCTAAACTTTGTTTCACTTTCCTGCAATGCCTCTTCCGCCTGTTTGCGCTCGGTAATATCCTCTCCTGAACTCAGTGATCCACATATGTTGCCGGCTTCATCTCTAAGTAAAGTGTTATGCCACAAGATAATCTTCTCGCCCCCACTTTTCGTTACAATCGGATTCTCGTACGTTATGACTTCTTCAATCTCTCCTTGCATCAGCTTGTTAAAAACGATACCAACCTCATTTCGCAATCTTGCAGGTAAGCACGTATCGAACCAGTTCTTTCCAATTAAATCGCCCTTATTGTATCCGAGGGTACTATGTCCGCTTTCATTCAGCAGTGTAATCGTACCTTCTGCATTCAGAGATATTATAATCTCAGCAGCAACATTGAGATAGTTCTCGGCGACTTCTTTACTTTTCAGTAGTGCATCATCGTACTGTTTGCGTTCGGTAATATCCTGGGACATGACCTGAATACCAATGGTCTCTCCTGAAGTGTTCTTAACCGGCTGCAGGTTTTCCAGAAACCATCGCTGGAACTGCTCGACGAACATTTCATGGACTTCTCCAACCCCCGTTTCCACAACCCTATTGAGCCTTTCCATAGCCAGTGCCAGATAATCAGGCGGCATCACGTTGCTGATGTTCTTGCCGATTAGGTCCGCTGGAGATATACCCATCATATTTGCGGATCTGTCATTCACTAGAAGGAAGTTGCCCTCTCTATCAATGAGGTTGATGCCAGCATCGACCGAGTCTATAAGCAGACGGTAATTCTCTTCACTCGCTCGCAATTGCTGATTGGATGCCCTCAGTTGTTGCTCTTGGGCTTTCAACTGCTGATTGGCAGCTTTCAGTTGCTGCTCGCCTGCCCGTAACTGTTGATTGGTAGCTTTCAGTTGCTGCTCACTCGCTCGCAATTGGGCAGTGCGCTTATCCACCAGTTCCTCAATGACGGCCATACGGGTCTGTCTTGTGTATACGAATGCTGCCAACAGTGATGTGAGAATCAAGCCACCCAATAGTAATATCCAGTTAATCCATACAGGATGAGATGTTAGATAACCTGATGACGGCGTACAATGCATCTCCCATGTTCGATTGGCTACTTCAAAGGAAGTGACAAATGACAACCCGAAACCGTTTTTCCCTTGGTGTGTGAGATCATCCTCTTCCGCGTTGCGTAAGCGCGATGTGTGGTGGAAGAGGAGTTGTTCTCCCTCGGGCGCGGAAAGGTCGCTCACACTAATATCTATCCCTCCGGGTTGCAGCTCCCCAATCACACTCTCTAAGATATCGCCGACCCCCATGGCGCAGATGACAATCCCTTCAATGGCCGCCCGGCGTTCTTCAACGGTTGTGGTCGGCATGCCCTTCTTGTATACTGGTGCAAAGGTAATGGTTCCGAACCTGTTCTTCAGTTCGCTCGGGAATATGGTCGGCCCTGTGATTACCACTTGATTCATATCACGTGCTTGCTCAATAGCTTCACGCCGAAGCGATTGGGAGAATTGATTCAGACCAATCGCCCAGTCTAGTTGGGGGGTTCGATACAGAACCGGGTAATATTCTTTATGGTGAGCCGCGATTTCCATCTCACCTGGAACTGAGGAATCGTGAATCTGGTAGTTTGCCAATCCCTCCGCTTGCAAAGTCTGCTCGAAAACATTGCGGTCTGTATCAGTTACACGGGGTGCCCAGCCAAACCCACGAAGATCCTGATGAACACAAAAAATTGGCGTGACAAATTGATCAAACTCTTCGCGGCTCACAAACTGCGAACCATCATAGAATCGTTTGAGAGCCATCAACTCGTGAAGATGCTGATGTATTTCGCTTCTGAAGGAATTACAGCGGGACTCAGCCAACTGATCAAAGACGGATTTACGCCACTTGGTCTCCCATTCTCCCACAAAGAAAAACACCGTCAACGATAGCGCCAGGCCTATGAGACCTATAGATATTGAGGTACTGTAGCGTTTGAACAAGCCTCGCTTCAGTGATCTCTTCTTAGTGTTCATTAACTGGTTCCTTCCCTTAAGTCACTTCCCTTGATGCGTAGCGGCTGCGCCGCATGCCTATAATTCATTAGCTGTCCCTTCACCCTCAGTAATAAACACTTGGCCGGATTCAACATCAAGAAAAACAGACCGTCGTTCGATCCCCCCGACCCTTTCTTTGTCCCACCTGAGTCCTATCTCTTTTAAGTAATCCTTAACAGATTTAGTCACTTTGTCAGAAATATCTCCTTCCTGGAGTACATTTGCTCCACCCACGACACAGATTTCAAGGTTATCTGTATCGGTACCAAGTTTCGTAACGGCTTCGAGTACAGTATCAACAGCATCCTCGGCGTATTTCGTTCGGTTCTCACTTTCTGTTTTCATCGATCGACCAGGAAGCATAATATGAGCCAGACCACCAGTCTTATGGGTTCTATCGTACACTACGACCGCGACACAAGAACCAAGTGCAATAGATCGCAGGACGACCGGCTCCGAAGAGGTTCTTACCTCTCCGGTGTCCACGTCAATGGATGTTTTATCCCTTAAGGAATCGATCATATCCATGCCTCTGTAATATAGATTATAATGGTAGATATCTATAAGTTGACGATTGTAAATAGTCAAGTAAAGAGGTGGATGCTCCCCACCGATTTTGAGATGGAACTCTTGACAATCGGTAACTGTTCCGCATATTGAAACTGGCATCGTAAGATCACGGTTATACTACAATATCTTTTGCCATGAGTTCTTTCTGGTAAACGAATCGGTTCCAGTGTTCGATATTGAGAATATGACAATCCGGGACAAACTTGTGCTAATTAGTTGCTGAAAATGGAGTTATCCAAATCGCTAAAGGAACGGGTATTATGAAGATGTCTTGCATCGTTGTTGTCGTTTTCCTCATTTTCTTCGCCGCCAGCCACACTCAGGCACAGATCAGTAGTGGTGGTGTACCGCCGAGTTTCTCCAAATTGGCTTTGGCCGATGCACCGACGGTAGTTACTGCCAATGTCGATAGACTTTCGCTGTTGGCGGAAGATGAGGCAGAGGTGGGCAAGGACATTCCGCTTCGTTTTGGGATGCCGTTTGAGGTTATCTACAATATGGAGAACTCCGGAGTCTGGGAGACACTTGCTGACGGAAGTCATCTGTGGCGACTGAGGATTGAATCGCCGGAAGCCTATTCCATCAATCTTGTCTACCGCCACTTTTGGATGCCACAAGGGGCGAAGCTCTATCTTTACAATGCCGATCACACCATGATTCTGGGCGCATTCACTGATGCCAACAATAAGGAATGGGACCAATTCGCCACTGGGCCAGTGCGAGGGGATGTTACCATTCTTGAATATTGGGAACCCGCCGGTCTGTCGCAATCCGGTATTATCGAAATCGAGCGCGTTATCCACGCCTATCGTGATCTCTTTGACCGTTCGACTCTCAAGGATGCTCAGGGATATGGCAGTTCAGGCTCATGTAATAACAATGTTAATTGCCCCGAGGGAGCCGATTGGCAGGATGACAAACGTGCGGTGGCGATGATTCTGACTTCGGGCGGCTTCCGACTCTGTACCGGCGCACTGATTAACAATGTTCGCGAGGATCTTACGCCCTACTTCCTGACCGCCGAACACTGTCTGGGCGGTGAGGCGACCTGGATATTTATGTTTAACTACGAAAGCCCCGGTTGCGACAATCAGAATGGCCCGACTTGGATGACTGTGTCTGGATGTACCCGGCGTTCGGCCAATTCATATTCTGATTTCGGATTGCTGGAGTTGTCTGCGAACCCTCCAGACAGTTATAATGTATACTACGGTGGCTGGTCGCGAGAGAACAGTGCTTCGAGTTGGTCGGTCGGGATACATCATCCTTCAGGCGACATTAAGAAAATATCCTTCGACAACAACCCGGCTATTGATGCCAACTACGGTGGTTCTTCGGGTGGGAGTCACTGGAAAATTGGCGCCTGGGAAGACGGCACTACCGAACCGGGTTCCTCGGGATCGCCATTGTTCGATCAGAACCATCGCATCACCGGTCAGCTTCACGGTGGCACTGCCTCATGTTCCTCACCGAACTCACCTGACTATTATGGCAAGTTTGCCAAGTCGTGGGACTATGGCTCTTCGGCTTCAAGCCGGCTACACGATTGGCTCGATCCTGATAACACGGGTGTAACTACGCTCGACGGCATAGATCCTTTGGGTATCACTATAGTGGCGGATACTACATACGGTGATGTACCACTCGATGTCCTGTTCACAGGTTCATCATTACTGGATGTAATTGAGTGGAAATGGTTCTTTGGTGATGGCGACAGCGCCCTCACTCAATCACCCGCTCATACTTATGATATCGCTGGCACCTATGATGTATCGCTTCTGGTCGTAACAGCGGAGGGGGATCGCGAGCGCACCAAGGAAAATTATATCATCGCTCTGGCCGATACCATGAAAGCCGCCGACACTAATGTTGTCCCTTACCAGACCTTCGAGGTCACGATCTATGCCACCAACAATGTTTCCGTCAACAGGTTCACTATCCCCTTCGAGATGACCGGCGATCTGGATTTGACGTATGAGTCCTTCTCGGCCGTTGGTTGTCGAACTGAGTATTTTGCCCAGACAGAACTTATTGCCAGTGATCCCTGGAGCGATCGGTACACGATTGAGTTGATTGCGTCTTCCAACGGCAGCCTTCCCGAGCTGGAGCCAGGTAGCGGTCCGATACTTAAATTGACTTTCAGTGTTTCGGACGCGATTACGTCCGGGCAGCAGACGACCATCAGTTTGGCCGGATACAGCACATATACTCCGACATTCTCCGGCAGCCTGTTGACTTACGAACCGAAGATTTTGTCGCCGGTCGTATCATACCTACCTTGTTGTACTGGGTTGCGCGGTAATGTCGATGGTGATCCTTCCGACAATGTTGTAATTTCCGACCTGACCTATTTGGTGTCGTACTTGTTTACGGGAGGATTACCTCCCGTCTGCTACGATGAAGCAGATATTGACGGCATTAGCCCGATCAATTTGGCTGACCTTACGTATCTGGTGGCTTATTTGTTCACCGGTGGTCCACCTCCGCCAGCTTGTTAGGGGCTATCCTGATTGATTTCCCGGCCCTCCGGAATTGTTTCCGGGGGCGTTATTTTCGAATGTACATCCGGTTCTGATAACCTTCACAACCTAAATCCCGGACACAATAAGGGTCCATGTGTCAGTGTCTTGCAGCGTGGTTGCTTGCGCCCTGTGGCTTGATCGAGTTTGATTGGTTTGGATGTTCCGTTGGTCGGGAATCATCTCTGGAAAAAGGCTGCATGGCACAGCCACCGCAATTACCAGATGCCGAGGATGTCCTTGGCGTGGTCGGAGGCCATTGTCTCCGGCTCCCATGGGGGATCCCAAACGAGCACGACTTTCATATCGGTGACGCCATCCATCGTCTCGACCGCCTTATGAACTTCCGTTACCAGCATTTCACCGTATGGGCAGGCGGGGGTCGTGAGGGTCATCTTCACCTGTACCTTACCATCCGGCTCAATCATGACGTCATAGATCAATCCAAGGTCAACAACGCCTATGCGCATCTCCGGGTCCTGAATCGGTTTCAGGGCATCCATAATTTGTTCTTTGGTGGGCAGGGTCATAGTTTTTCTTTCTCGTTGCGTTCCATTATTATTCCCTCAGATCACACAGGACCAGTGATTGTCTCTGGCGGATTCGGAATCGGCACGATTTTCACCAGAAGTCCTGAAAGCGTTTGATTAACAAAATAGTAGTCAGTTGTATTGACAAGAGAACACCAAAAGCAATGAGGTTTCGCTCTCTGAATCGTACAAACAACTCCGAACAAGCAAAGATACACAAGAGCGGAACCAGATAAATCCATAGACGGGCGACTTCTCCCTTGGTTGTTCCGAGGAGTACCAATAGAATCAACCCAATGGCAAGTGATACTGACAATATGTCAAGTTTTGACGGGCATCGACAACATGTGCTTCGGGCAGCTCTGACCAAACCTGCAAGGTAAAGGATAATTATCGGAATACCGGTCCACAAGGCAAACTCGATATAGTTGAGGGTCGCAAACAGGAGAGTGTTTCCTATACCAGGTGTCCAGTTTTTCCAGGTCTGATGAAACTGTATTGCCGATTGATATCGGATGATAGGATCATAATTGAGAAAAACGGCAAGAAGAGCCCACAGGATGATAGCCCCACCAAAAAACCCGGCCAGTGTCCTTAAGAATGGACGAATCCGGCCATAGCCAGAGGTCAACGCCCCTGAAAAAATAGCGATCGAAACCACGGAGAAAAAGACCAGTGGCAATAAGGAAAAAGAGACGTAAAGCGCTAAGTAAAGACCAAACCCAGCGACAGATGCAGACAGAACATTGCCCTTTATAGCGGGGCGACAAGACAGATACATTGTGGCTAAAAATAAGGTCGGGTATAAGACCTGATCAAGATGAAGAGTGATGAGAGTAACATTCGGAACGAATATGAACAAGATACACGGGTAAATAGCCTGGCTCCGTTGAAGAAAGAGCCGACTAAGCCAATAAAGGGGGATAATAACGAGATAGGAAATCAGAGGATAAACGTAGCTGGCAAATGTGACCAGTCGGATGAACTTCTCGCCCCGAGTGTGCGTTGGCATGAACAGATTGGAGATCTTCTGAGTAACCATATGAAACAACAACTGCCCCGGCGGCTTTGTTTGGGCATACTTGATGTCAGGATTTTCAAGAAGCTTCTCATATTCCGTGGCAACGGCAATTAGATCGTTTTCTACAACCGCCAAACGAGCAAACTCAGCGTGTCCAGTATCTATCATCCGAGAGCGAATGCCATCTATCCCATTTCCCTCAATTAATCCAAACCCCATTTGAACGCACCAGCCCAGTAGAATAAGCAGAAGCAAGCAGAGTTTATGCCTGTCAATGTACCTTAAAACCAGAGCAATGATTGCAACACTTAGCACTACGATCAATGGGAATATCCACAGATCTCCAAGTGGTTTGTCCACCGATGCCATTGCATGCCAGAAATAGCCGGGTACACTTCTGAAAACCGGTAAGTTCCAAATCAGTATAACCCAATATGCCCCCGTCAGAGAAAGAGCAATACCGAGGAGTATTCCATTGTTTCTGTTTATTACCGTAGGTAGTTTCCAGGATGTCTTGCTGGAGACCATCGCTCGCCTTTCCTACTATGCTGCGTTTAATATCAATCCGTCAATCGCAAGGCTCGTGTCCCAAACGAATATCAAAAAACTGAAGACAGATTTCGACCTACTCGACTATTTATCTATTTCCGTTGTTACACTACTTCCGGTTTCCCCGCTTTCGTAGACGTCGAGGCCTTCCATGAACGTTACCCACGCTAACAGAGCGCATTTGATTCGTACCGGAAATTTTCTCACTCCCTGTAGCGCATCAAGATCCTCCAGGTCATCCGGTAATTCGAAATCCTCACCTTTGAGCATCTTCTTAACAACCTCGGCAATACGCTTGGCATCAGCAACGGACTTGCCTTTAACTGCTTCGGCCAGCATCGAACCCGAAGCAACGGAGATAGCACAGCCCTTACAGTCGAGATAGATATCCTTCACGATGCCATCTTCGAGCTTGACTTGTAGTTTCAGTTCATCACCGCAGGAGGGGTTGTGTCCGTTGGAAGAAAAATCCGCCATGGGTAATTCATGCCGCCCGCGCGGAGCGCGGTAATGATCCATGATGATGTCACGATACATGTCGTCGAGAGCAGCACTCATAAGCCGAAGTACCTCCTCATACCTTTTAGGGCTGTGACCAAAGCATCAATGTCAGCCTCACTGTTATATACATAGATCGAAGCTCGGGCAGTAGCGATCTTGCCAAGCACCCGCATCAGCGGTTGGGCGCAATGATGACCAGCCCGGATCGCGATCCCTTTGGAGTCAAGATAGGTACTGATATCGTGGGGATGGAGGTCATTGTCGGTAAACGAAACCGCTCCGCCTCGCAACTCCACTTCCTGTGGCCCCTGGATTTCAAGACCGGGAATTGCCGACAGTTGGTCAAGGGTATATTGCGTCATGTCCATCTCATGTTGTCGCAAGCGATCCATACCGATTTCTTCGAGGTAGTGCAGAGCGGCATCAAATGCTACAACGTCGGCGATGTTCGGTGTACCACCCTCGAACTTATGGGGAAGATCGGCCCAGGATGAGTCCTCGAAAGTTACCTCCCTAATCATCTCTCCGCCCATATTGAACGGTGGCATCGCTTCCAGCAATTCTTGGCGACCGTACAGAATCCCGACGCCGGTCGGACCAAGCATCTTGTGCGAAGAGAAAGCGTAGAAATCAACACCCAGTTCCTTGACATCTATCGCCATGTGCGGTGCTGCCTGTGCTCCGTCGCCCAATACTACTGCGCCATGTTTGTGAGCCTTGGCCGCGAGTTCGGCCATCGGATTGATCGTCCCCAGAACGTTGGACATGTGGCTGATCGCCAGCAATTTCGTCCGGGGATTGATGATCTCGTCTATATTGCTCAAATCTAGATGGCCGCAGAAAGTAATCGGGATTCGTCTCACAATGGCTTTTTTGCGCTTGGCCAGTTGCACCCAGGGAACCAGATTGGCATGATGTTCCATTTCGGTAATCACGATCTCGTCACCTTCTCCGATGTTCTGCTCACCCCAGGTGTATGCCACGAGATTGATTGCTTCGGTCGTACCGCGTGTAAAGATAACCTCGCGTGGATCGACACCTCCAATAAAATGGGCGGAGTGTTCGCGAGTGTGTTCATACATCTCGGTGGCTCGTTCGGCAAGGTAGTGTAGTCCCCGATGGATATTAGCGTTGTACTTGCGGTAATACTCAAGGATAGCGTTAATCACAACACGCGGTTTCTGGGTCGTGGCAGCGTTATCCAGATAGATCAGACGGTTGCCATCAATAACCTGATCCAGAATCGGAAAATCCGCTCTAATGCGTTCAATATCTACCGGGGTTAGCCGGGATTGAACCGGCCTTGTCACACTTTGAACCTTTTCTTCCATTCGTTTGCCCTCAACCGTTATTCAGTCAACCTCTATGTAGACATTGTTGTCTTCTATCTTAGTCTTGAATGTCTCAATCGGCACCACTGCCGGTGGTCCCAGAACCGATCCATCAATCACGCTGAAACGGGCACCATGACGCTGGCAGATAATCTCATTGTCCATGAGACGACCGTTGGCCATTGAGACCTCCTCGTGTGAGCACTCGTCGGCCACGGCATAGAAATGTCCCTCGACGTTGCAGATTAAAATCGGTGTAAAATCTACTTCAAAAGCCTTTATCGTCCCCGGCGGGATTTCATCGACACTGGCTACTTTCACAAATCCAGCCATGACTCAGTTTTCCTCTAACCGTTTCCGGACGACTTCTACAAGGCGGTTTCGCAGAGTTTCGGGAATGTGTTCCAGTGTTCCCGCAACAAAACCCGACACAATCATGGCGATTGCCTGCTCTCTCGCTATGCCTCGAGCTTCAAGAAAAAACACCATCTCCGGATCAACAGGGCCAATCGTGGCGCCATGCGAACACTGGACATCCTCGTTGAGGATTTCCAGTTCAGGAATAGTCTCGGCTCTGGTTCCCGTATTAAGCAGCAGATTGCGATTTTCCTGATACGCTTCGCATGCCCGGGCTGGCTGATCGATCCGAATCAGACCGGTATAAGCCGAACGAGCCTTGTCGCGAAGAACCACTTTGAAATCAATGTTCGAGATTGTGTGACCAGCGCCATGATGATGCAGTGTGTGGTTGTCGAACTGCTGACGCCCGGCACCAAAAAGCAGACCATAGATGTTGCTCTCGGCTCCTTCGCCGTTGAGATCGACACCGAAGCTCTGCTTGGAGATGCCCCCACCCAGCGCAAGCGGAATAGTGAAAGCACCAGCTCCTCGTTCAATACGGCTCCGATGACTAAGGTACATTCTCGTACCCGTTGCCTGTCTCTGCAGAGAAACGTAGTTGCATCGGCTGTTTTCTCCACCGAAAATCTCAACAGCACCGTTGACAGCAGCATAGCCGTCATCGGTCATGGCACTACCGCCGATGTACTCGTCAATCAGAGTGAGCCGGGCATTTCGACCAAGTACGACCAGCAGACGCGGTAAGTATGTCGTTCCAGCACCGCAGGCGTACCGTAACAGGTGAATCGGTTTTTCAACTGCCGTGTTGTCGGGCACGTAAACAAACAGACCGTCCTGCCATAATGCGGTATTGGTAGCTTCGAACTTGCCCGTCTTACTGTTAACAAGCTGTCCCAGATATTTACGAATCAGGTCTTCGTGCGTATCCATGGCCGATATCAAAGAGGACAAAATTACTTTGTCTCCCAGATTACTGCCAGCATTGATTTCAATCTCCCGGCCACAGCAGTCCGTGACAAGAGCGGCAACACGGTCAATATCCACTCGATCACGATCACTGACAGCCAGCTCATGGCAACTATCGCTCGATGATTTTGCAACAAGTTGGTCCGGGTCAATCAGGAAACGAGTCGGGTCGGTATAACGCCATAGCGCTACTCCGCGCGGTGGCAGAGCTGCTTCATTGTAGTCCTTCAGAGCCGCGATGCGCATCTCGTGCAACCACTGCGGTTCGCCATTTGAACTCAACGCTGATTCCGGGATAAGGCTGGTGGTTTCTATTGATGTGTCTGTAATAGATTTGTTCATATCAACCCACCGAACCTTCCATCTCAAGCTCAATGAGGCGGTTCAGTTCCACCGCGTACTCAAGTGGCAATTCCTTGGTGAATGGTTCCATGAAACCGTTGACGATCAAAAGCCGGGCTTCATCTTCGCTCAAACCACGACTGGTCAGATAGAACAATTGTTCCTCGGCCACCTTGGAGACGCGGGCTTCGTGTTCAACTCGAATCTGATCCTGGTCAATCTCCATTGTCGGGTAGGTGTCGCTACGGGCCTCTTCGCCAATAAGCAGAGCATCGCATTCCACTGACACCTTAACGTCTGTGGCATTCTTATGAACCTTGATCAAACCACGGTACGAAGAACGTCCGTTGTCCTTGGAAATTGACTTCGAGGTAATGCGCGATGACGTATTCGGAGCGGCGTGGATCATCTTGCCGCCAGTATCCTGATGTTGATCGACTCCGGCAAAGGCAACCGTCAGCATTTCCCCCTTGGCACCCTCCCCCAGTAACTGGATGCAGGGATACTTCATCGTCAAGCGCGAGCCGATGTTACCATCAACCCACTCGATAGTGGCATCCTTGAAGGCTGAAGCCCGCTTGGTGACGAGATTATAGATATTGCGCGACCAGTTCTGAATCGTTGTGTATCGAATGTAGGAGCCTTCAAGGGCAACCAATTCTACGACAGCCGAGTGCAGCGAGTCGGTCGAGTAAATTGGTGCGGTGCAGCCTTCTATGTAATGCACACGCGAACCCTTATCGGCGATTATCAGCGTCCGTTCAAACTGCCCCATGTTCTCGGCATTGATTCGGAAATAGGCTTGGAGTGGGGCAGCGACTTCAACTCCGGGGGGAATGTAGATAAACGAGCCACCCGACCAGACCGACGAATTGAGCGCGGCAAACTTGTTGTCGGTCGCGGGAATTACAGACCCAAAGTACTTCTCCACGATATCAGGGTGTTCCCTCAAAGCGGAATCCATATCGAGGAATATAACACCTTGCTCTTTGAGATCTTCGCGCATTGAGTGGTAGACAACTTCCGATTCATATTGGGCTGAAACTCCTCCGAGGAATTTCTTCTCGGCTTCGGGAATCCCAAGCTTGTCAAAAGTGTTCTTGATATAGTCCGGGACATCATCCCAACTGTGCTGTTGTTCTTCAATAGGCTTCATGAAGTAGTAGATGTTGTCGAAATCAATCTCTCCGAGCAACTTAGTGTTGCCCCAGTTCGGGATTGGTTTAGACAGGAAAATATCCAGCGCCTCATGTCGCTGCTTTCGCATCCAGTCCGGTTCCTTTTTCATCCGGGAGATCATCTCTACCACTTCGTGATTGATGCCTCTGGCACCCTTGTGAAAATAGTCTACCGGATCGCGAAAGCCATAACGGACCGCATAGTCATCTCCCAGGCCCGACAGGTCTTTGTTTCTCTGACGGTTTACATCGGACATGGCTAAGCCTCGGATCCTTCCCGGACCTGCTCTTCGATCCATTCATATCCTCGATCCTCCAGCTTGAGGGCCAGTTCGGGTCCGCCAGAAATGACCAGTTGCCCGTCATACATCACATGAACACGATGCGGCTTGACATAGTTCAGCAGTCGTTGATAATGGGTCACCATGAGGATTGCGTTGTTCTCATTGTGGTAGCGGTTAATCCCCTCGGAAACGAGTTTGAGGGCGTCGATATCCAGTCCGGAATCGGTTTCATCAAGAAGGGCCATCTTCGGTTGTAGCATTGATAACTGTAATATTTCGATCCGTTTTTTCTCACCGCCGGAGAAACCGTCATTAAGGTATCGGGTAGCGAAAGATCGGTCTACATGCAGCTCTTTCATATGCGCTGTGAACAGCTTGCGAAAATCCGTCATGTCAGCATCCTTGCCACGATGAGCCTGCACTGCGGCCCGCATAAAATTAGCCACCGTCACTCCGGGAATAGCAAGTGGATATTGGAAAGCCAGGAACAACCCGGCGCGTGAGCGCTGGTCGGCTGACATTTCCAAAAGGTTCTGACCGTTAAGATGAACTTCCCCTTTGGTTATCTTGTAAGCGGGGTGGCCCATCAGGGCGTTAGACAACGAGGATTTACCGGAACCGTTGGGTCCCATTATGGCGTGGACTTCGCCGGGTTTGACCTCAAGCGATACGCCGCGAACAACTTCTTTGTCCGCTACCTCGACATGGACATTGCTAAACTTGAAAAGCGTTTTTGACATCGTCAGTCTATCCTTTATAGTCTATGTGACGCTAATAATCTACCGTTTCAACGAGCCAGGCCTAATCAGTTCCTTTTGCCAATGATTCAACCGAAATCGTAGTCTCGTCCGCACAGCAACTTGAATCTTGCTTGATCATACTCGCCAGAGTTGTCTGGCCTAGAGTTGTCGCAATCAAGCTGGCCAGACTATCCAGAACACCATGCACCGAGCACGACTCGACGTGAACACATTCGTCCCGTTGACCTGTGAATTTGGTGCAGTGGTCAGGATCAATCAGCGGACCACCCAAAGCGGTCAGGACATCCAGTAGTGTTATCTCCTCAAGGGCACGACTGATACCAAATCCCCCGCCTCGCCCGCGGACAGCTGTGACCAAACCGGCCTTGCGCAACACCGACATCAGCTTGGAGGCGTAAGGGACCGATAGCCCTTCCGAGGCAGCTATTTCCGAAATGGAAAGCTGTCCGTTGGGACCGGTGCGGGCGATTGCCAGCATACATCTCAGTCCGTATTCCTCAAGCGATGTAATTCTCATCCGTCAGTTGCTTTCTTTCTTAGTCCGCCTTCATCAGGGCGGGGCGCTACTATACAAAAAGAATACTATTTTGTAAAGTTATTTCGTATAACCCGGCAAAAAAGATTTTGTTCCCCGATTTAGTCCATTATCGCAATAAGTTCACAGTCACCAATAACTGTCTAATATGGTAGGCAACTCTGCCCTTTGATGCCGATCACAAGCATTGTCGGTAGTAATATTAACTTGAGTTTTGGGATCATCGGCCTATCTTCCGTGCAAAGTTGAAGTGAGCCGAATTTGGGAGTGGAGGGAAGAAATTATGAAGTTGGAACTAAGATCAATTAGCCTGTGGAGTTTCATCAAGATCTCGGTCTTCGTGAACCTGATTATTGGTTTCATCGGTGGGCTGATTTATGCCGTATTTCTCGGTATGTTCATGTCTCTCTTTGCAAATCTGGGTGGGCTGGGAATACCTGAGTTGGAAGATGCCGATATGCCCATCGGATTTCTGCTGATTGCGATGCCGATTATGATGTCGCTGGGCGCGGCGCTTTTTGGGACTATTTGGGGAATCGTTTGTGTTCTCACCTACAACCTGGTGACTATGCTCACCGGTGGCTTGGAGATCAATGTCAATGATGTCACAGTGGCAGAGCCACAAGTGGCCTCACCGCAAGTGGTCTCACCACAAGTGGCCTCACCACAAGTGGCCTCACCACGAGTGGTACCTTCTCCTCCAGCCACAGCGCCGACAACAAACAACATAGCCGATATAGCGCAAGAACAGCCTTCGGCTGTTAAGCCACCGAAGCCTTTAGACTTTGACGATGACAATCAGAACCCCTCAACATGAGATAGCTTCCTATGTCTGACACACCTGTAAGAGTTCGCATTGCCCCCTCCCCAACCGGCTACCTTCACGTCGGCGTCGGTCGCACGGCTGTTTTCAATTGGCTACTGGCCCGTCATACGGGCGGCACATATGTCATACGGATCGAAGACACCGACCAGAAACGCAACCGCCCGGAGCTGATCCAGCCTATTCTGGATGCTCTCAAGTGGATGGGGTTGGAGTCGGATGAACCCGAAGTGCGCCAATCAACACGCACTGATATACACAAGGAATACACAAAAAAGATTCTCGAATCCGGGCATGGCTATCGTTGTTTCTGTAGCCCTGAAGAACTCAAGGCGGCGAGAGAGAAAGCTCGGAAAGAAAAAGGTATCCAGAAATACGACAGGCGCTGCCTGCATCTTTCCGATGACGAAATTAAGAGTCGTGTGGATGCTGGCGATAAATTCGCAATTCGGATCAAAGTGCCCGACGGAGAGTCCAACTTCTCTGACTTGATCTGCGGCGATCTGACTCGTAACAACGAGGAGATTGAGGATTTCATTATCGCCCGCTCCGATGGCAGCGCCACTTACCAGTTGGCTGTGGTCGTGGATGATCACGACATGGGGATAACCCATGTGATTCGTGGCAACGACCACATCACCAATACGTACAAGCAAATCATGATCTACCACGCGCTTGGGTTTGATATTCCTGCCTTTGGTCATATTCCGATGATTCTCCGTCCCGACAAGCGTAAAGTCTCCAAACGGCTCGGCGACAAAGACGTGAACGAGTACTCCAGTGAGGGCATTCTACCCGAGGCGTTGTTCAACTATCTGTGTACGCTGGGTTGGTCCTCGAAACGGGATAACGAGATACTAAGCATTGATGAACTGGTCGAGATTTTCACAACCGATAATTTCAGTGCCGCGAATTCTATCTTTGATGAAGAGAAGCTCCTTGCGTTTAACAAGGAACACATCAAACGAAAAAGCGATCACGAGCTGGCCACAATGGTCGCTCCCATGCTGGTCGAGGCTGGCCTTACGTCAAAATACTGGCTGGAGACTCGCTGGGACTACCTTCGGTCTATCATGACAGCACTCAGGGAACGTGCGCATCGGATGGGTGATTTCATCACGATGAGCGGTTATTTCTTCTCGGCCGACTTCACCTACGACGATAAGGCAGCCAAGAAACATTTCAAGCCTGAGGCTGCGGATCGGCTTGAGGAATTAGCTGATCGTCTTGAGCAATTACCGGAGTTCTCACTAGAAAATGTCGAAAAGGTCCTGACTGAGTTGGCCGATGAACGAGAAGTCGGCCGCGCTAAATATATCCACCCTACCCGCCTGGCCGTCTCGGGAACTCCAGCTGGTCCGGGATTGTTTGACTTACTAGTGATTTTATCCAAACCGGTAGTACTGGAGAGAATGCGGAAAGCGGCAGAGCATATTCGCACCCTGAGTAATTAGAGTTTTGGAATTTACAAACAAACACACCCTGTGTGTGGAGAGAGAATAGATAGTGTATTATTCGTTGCCCCAGGAATATCGTGAAGCCAAACCGGACGAGATTCGGTCCCGGCTGCACGAAGTTAAGGATAAGCTGGGCAGCAAGCTACTTGTTCTTACCCACCATTACCAACGCATTGAGGTTGTCGAGTTTGGGGATCATCTGGGTGACAGCTATGGTCTTTCAAAGATCGCTGCGGACCAGAACGAAGTAGAAATCATCGCCTTTTGTGGCGTGCATTTTATGGCCGAGGCGGCTGACATTCTCACTTCTGACCGGCAGACAGTGTATCTACCCAATCCGTTAGCCGGTTGCCCGATGGCTGATATGGCGGACATGGCTGATGTTATGGAAGCCTGGGAATGTTTGCAGGAGTTCGGCGGGGCAGAAAAAATCACACCCATTTCATATATGAACACAACCGCCGCGCTAAAGGCTTTCACCGGTCGTAATGGCGGACTGATATGTACTTCGTCGAATGCCGATGCCGCTCTGAAGTGGGCGTTTGAACAACGCGAGAAAGTATTCTTTTTCCCCGATCAACACCTGGGCAGGAATACTGCTTTCAAGATGGGGTTTGGTCCCGATGAGATCATAACCTGGGATTTCACTCGTTCCAATGGGGGATTGACCGGTGATCAATTGACCGCCGCGAAAGTTATCCTGTGGAAAGGACATTGTCACGTTCATACGAATTTCCGTCCTGAGCATGTTAGCGAAGTCCGTGAGAAATATCCCGACGCGAAAGTGATAGTGCATCCTGAATGTGCCAATGAGGTTGTCCGTCTGACCGACGGAAGCGGCTCTACTTCGTATATTGTCAATTACTGCGAAGAAGCCCCCGCCGGGTCAACAATCGCCATTGGAACTGAGATAAATCTCATCAATCGGATGGCGCAGAAATATCCCGACAAGACAATTTTTGAACTCTCCGGCCAAACCTGTCCCGTCTGCGCTAATATGTACCGGACAACGCTTGGGGACCTGCTGTACACTCTCGAGCATCACGATGAATTAACACCAGTGCATGTGGACGAGCCGGATCGATCTGAGGCCCTCGTGGCGTTGGAGAAGATGCTCCAGATAGTGTAGTTCCATTATCAGATTGGCAAACAACCTGACCCGCTAAGCTGAGCACATGGGTAACACTTTACACTCTCACCCCTTCTTCATTGCCTTCTTGCGTATATCAGCCGGGAGTTTTTCAATCGCATATCGTAGGGCCGTGCGCGGCATCCGGTCTTTGTGTTTCATCACATACGCGAAAACTTCATCCGGGAACTCATGCGTCGCTTCCTTGAGCATCCAGCCATACCCCTTTTGAACAAGATCGTCGTCATCCATTAGCAAGATATCCGCAGTCGCAAACACCTCATTAAGTAGTTCCCGTTGTCGAACAGGTACGATGAGACTGACAGCCGAGGCACGGCGGAGCCATCGGTTTTTCGACCGCGTCCATTTCATCGTCCGGCGGACATCGTCGGGGAACTGGAGAACATGACAGCCAATAGCCCCGGTACAGAGGTGATCGCATGACCCCCAGTTGTCGACATATTTCTTCAGCCAGACCTCGAAGAGATTGATATCTTTGACGACGTAACCGTTCTTTACTTTCAATGCCCAGTCGAAGGCAAAGAACCGCATATATCGGTCACGAGTGGCCAATATCCCGTCACAAAGTTTCAGTACATCAGACACGGTAAGCGGTTTCACGTCTTTGAAGCAGCGATTGGAAATCTTCCTCAGAATTGGTGTCTTGAGACCTTCGGGGTCTTTGAGTTTCTCTTTGTGGAAGCGTTGGTAATTGGACCTGTTTTCAGGTTTGTCGTTCTCGGCGATTTGTCGTCTAAGTTCGTTTAAGATCGCGTTACAAGTTGGTTTCATAATACTCCCCCTTACATCAGTTCGCCCAGTTTGTATGCCTTGAGGAAAACAAACCAGGTCAGTGACAAGCCTGTGACGCCATAAAGCGGTAGGAGCCATTTTCTCCGTGTTTCAATCGCGAGGGCGATCATCACAAATAACGGGAAAACGACGATGATGTGGCGGTAGTAACAATCCGTCGTCCCTGCCGCCGGAGTGAACAGCAACACGCCAAACATATAAAGCTGCCATGACACCGGGATGATCCGACGATAGAAAACAGTCGTTGTCGCGATAACGAACACGAGCATAATGAAAACAGGATTATTTAGAGGCAGGTCAATCAATGACTGAACCACCGATACCAACGGAAAAATAGGTTCATGGCTGTAGTACGGTTTGGCTTGAAAATCAAAATAGAGCCAGAAATTGTCAAACTGCCACCAGTTGTACAAAAAGTAGGCCACCAGCGCCAATCCCACGGTGATGGTTGCGACACCAAGCGCTGGCCATCGGGCTGTCCACTTTCCCTGAGAGACCAGCCTATCGCTCGACTCGGCGGGGAAGTGACGATTGTCGAACCATTCCCGTAGCATCATTCGACCCAAAGGTAGCGCAATAATGATCCCGGACGGATATGTGATAGCAAGAAGTCCGGCCGGAATAGCAACGAGCAGATATCGTTTTTCCTCAAGTAACGAGAACACGACTGTCACTAGAAGCAGATACAAAGAATATGGAAAAGCAGTTGCGTAGTAAAACGAAGTTGGGAAAAGAAGCAGAGACAGGATTGACCACAGAGCCACCCGTTGTCCGTATTTCATCTTTACCAACCGATACAGGACGAGCAGAGCCAGCCAGAAACAGATCAATGACGTGATAATCATAACCCAGCGCATCTCAAGCCCCAGAGGAACCAATAACTTGCCCGCCATTGCAGCAGCTAACGGGTACAGTGGAAACCAACCAGCATTGCCGCAGATATACGATGGGTTCTCCGGGCAGGGGAACACTTCGTAGCCGTTATGCGCGATTGAAAAATAGTGTTGTCCATCCCATTGAATCAGAGTTCGGGCCAACGAGTTGTGTTTTCCCTCATCTGCGCCGAGCCCGATGACCACGGCAACGACAAATAGAACCCAACAGAGAGTAGGAATCAGGAAAGTTTTGCTTTTCAAGAATGAATATTTCACTAAGTTGCCACCATCGTTCATTTGAAGTCAAGTTAGCATCTGTTATGGACTTTAGAAAGCCAAAACTCCTATTCCCGATAGCCAGTCTTGTGCTGGCCCTTTACTATACTTTGCCAATGTTGCTGAACCTCCGCAATTGGGGGGGGCGCGACTGGGACCTGTTCACCTGTATAGCGGCCATTCCGGTCGGGTCGGTTCTTGATTATGGTCAGTTTCCGTTTTGGAATATGTATCTTGGAGGCGGTAACATCCTGTTCCACCACCCGGAAGTGGGTGTTCTGACTCCGTTTTTCCTGTTGTACTTGGTTTTTGGTGCCGTCATAGGACTCAAACTACAAGTCTTCATCTGCTACTTCCTCGGCTTCTGGGGGAGCCAGAGGCTCTTTAATAGACTCGGTATATCAACTCTTGTTTCAATAGTGTCATCGGTGGCCTATTTTGGGTCGGTTCATTTTGCGTTGCATTTCGCCGAGGGGCATATGCCGTTTACGCATTATGCTTTTCTTCCCTGGTTCTTGTTCTTCGTGTTCACGGCTGCCGAGAACCGTCTTAGCCTTTTGTGGGCAGGTGGTATACTGGCCCTGATGATTCTTGGCAATGGAGCGGCGGTGCCGTTGATGTACACCATAATGTTTTCGTTCATGCTGATCGGTCTGCGAGCCATTCAGGGCCGATCCATGATTGAACTTAAGAACCTCATCCTGGCCACTATTGCCGGTCTGGGGCTGGCGGCAGTCAAGCTGGTACCAATGATTGTCTACATGCTGCAGAATAAGTGGGCAGGCAATCCAGACGAGTCTATCCCGTTTCACTCGCTGGGGACAATTTTCTTTGGTCTCAAACATTCCATGTTCACACGCAACTTCCCAGAGCAGTTCTGGGCGTGGCATGAGTATGGCGCTTACCTTTCCCCGCTATTGGTAGGTGTGGCTGTCCTGTTGCTGATATGCCGTTTTCGCCTGGGTATTGTTTGGGCCATAGTGGCTGGTTTTTTCCTGCTTCTGGGAATGGGAGACTTTGGAGCTTTCTCACCCTGGTCTTTGCTGACTCAGTTGCCTGGTTTTTCTTCAACTCGTTGTACCGGCCGCGCGTTTCAGTTTGTGATTCTGAGCACGGCTGTATTGGGTGGTTTCGGATTCGACTGGTGGCGCCATCGATTCAAAGATATACGATTCAAGCGAGAGTCCAGAATCGCACTATGGCTTGCGATGAGTTTGGTTGTCGGTACAAATCTGGTCCTGGCCTGGCCGATACTTGATCGGGCGCACTCCTGGCCACCAAGGGAGGTTCATCGGTCTCCACAGTTTAAACAGGTGGTAGATGAAGATGCTTTGGCCTATGAGAATTTCCTCGCCAACAGAGGATCATTGATCACTCCCTGGCTGTCGGCATACCCTCCCAGTCGAGGATTGGTCGGCTCGGGCGATGTGGTTCATCCTGAGTTTGTCACAACAGGGAAGGTGCGCATGATCTCGCGGGAGTATACTCCCAACATCATTGTGTACGAGTTCGAAGGCATTGCTGCGGGGGAGATGATGATCGGGATGGGGTACGATCCGGGTTGGAGAGCATCCAATGGCCGTAACCTGTATGCTCGTGATGGACTGATCTGTTTCAACTTTGACACAGGTCGGCAGACCGTTGTATTGAACTACCGTCCGCCGTTTTTCTATGCCGGATGCGCTGTTTCACTGGTGACTCTTATTCTCTTGGCGACAATAGCAGTTAGACTTCCGCGTTCAAAATTCCAGTCGCAGTCCTGAAGCTCATTGCGGTTGACATTGCGACGATTTTGGGCTATTGTTGGCGACAAATCTGAAGGTGATACTTTTGATGGAGTTTTCTGGTAATTTGAGACTTGGATTTTCCCTGAGCATAGTTATTGCTCTACTAATAGTGTGTCCCTTGAGTATCGGGGCTGTAACACCTCTCTCAGGTGATAACGCCTCGATGGGACTGATCCGTTCAGGCCGGAATTATGATCGGCCGGTAAACCCTGACCGGTACCTCATCCGGCCCGGTGACGTTTTTGGCATAACCTTCATTAATGCCAATCTGAGCCCACTTCAGCTCGCTGTCGATCCCGAAGGTAACATCATCAATTCAACCCTGGCCATCCATGGCGTGTCAGGCAAGACGTTGACTCAAGTACGTATGATTCTGAAAGAAGAACTAACAGCTCTCTACAATGCCGACGAAGTGATTATTTCCATCGGTGAACCGATGAAAGTAGCTATTTCGGTGAGTGGAGCTGTACGCTACCCGGGGTTGCACACAGCCTGGTCATCGCAACGGGTATCGGAGATCATTGATTCGGCGGGGGGATTGACCTGGACTGGTTCGCAGAGATCTATCATCCTCTCCGGCGGACCGGAAGACATCCTGGTTGATCTTGATCGAGCCCGGTTCCTTGGCAATGTCGAGGCCAACCCGTGTTTGTATGCCGGGTACAGTATCTATGTCCCCAGCAAATCGACAAGTTGTGTTCAGGTTGTTGGTGAGTTGAATTTCCCCCGTGAAATTGAATTAATTCCGGGTGATGACCTGGATCTTCTCCTGACACTGGCCGGTGGTTTGCGCGCTAGTGGCGACCGTGCAGCAACGATGGTTATTCGCAATGCAGAGCAGCTGGATGCCGACAGTGTACAGCTTATCCCCGGCGATATTATCGTCGTTCCACCTTTGATTGATGCAACCGGGTCCGATGGGCTGATCGTCTTCGGTGCCGTAAACCAGCCCGGGCGGTACGCCCACACGACCGGCATCACTCTACCCGAACTTATCGAAACGGCTGGCGGTTTCACCACCGATGCGGCCTGGGGACATACTGTGCTATTCAGACAGGCCAAGACAGATGAACGTGGACGTTTGACGAAGCTACGATATCCCATATCCTGTTCCACGCCTGACCGCAAGGGGATGAGCGACATCGCCCTCCAACCAGCCGATTCGGTTTTTGTTCCTACCGCCATGGGCTATGTACGTGTTCGTGGAGCCGTTCATAATCCGGGCTATTACATGTTTGTGGAAGATGAGGATGCTCTGTTCTATGTGAGCGCGGCTGGCGGCTATCTGCCCAGCGCCGACAAGAGCCTGGTAGAGATACTGAATAACATCTCCAATGTTACAGAAACTCACCCTCCCAGGGTCATGGTCCAGGACAGTGACGAGATTGTGATCAGGATTCGCGAGGAACTACAATGAGCAGGACCGAGACCAGCAATTTCTGGTTATTCCTTGAACTGATGGCGCGAAGACGTACCTTAATCGTCGGGTTGGTTATGGTCTGTACTCTGATTGCTGTCGTGACATCGTTCCTGCTGCCCAAGTGGTACGAGGCTAAGGCGATGTTGCTTCCCCCCAAAGATCTGTCTTTCGCCAGTCCGGGACTCGGGTATCTGGCGGAGTTATCCTCGCTGACCAAGGGACTCGATTTGCCCGTGATGGTCACCCCCTCGGATGTGTACGCCCGAATGCTCAAGAGTAGATCTATAGCCTTCCGCATTATTGAGCAATTCGATTTGTTAGCTCGCTTCAAAGACGACAATCTGACCGAGGCGTATGAAACCCTGATGTATCGCGCTTCTTTCAAAGTCACTGGCGAAGGACTTCTCGAAGTGACCTACCTGGATCGCGATCCCCAGATGGCAGCCGATGTTACCAATGCCTTTGTAAATGAATTGGAGCGTGTCAACGAGGAGATCGTTACCGCCCGGATTCGTCAGAATCGCGTATTCATAGAGGATCGTCTTGAGGGCGTCAAAGCAACACTCGATTCTGCTCGACAGGATTTCGAGGAGTTCCAATTGACTCACAAAGCCATCGATTTCAGCCAGCAGACACGACTGGCAATCGAGCAGGCAATTGGCCTTAAGGTCCAACTGGCCGAGTTGGAGGTCAACCTGGAGCTAAGTGAAAGTAAATTGGGCAGTGACAACAGCGCCCTCCTGGAGCTTCAGCAGCGACGGAATACAATTAAGGAGCAGCTACAGTTATTGGAGCACAGCAACCCCGACAGCTCTTTTTTCTCACTTCCTATTTCATCAATACCGTCATTAAGGGGCAGGTACGAGGTCCTCTATAGCCGTGTGCAAGTAAACGAGTCGTTGTACCAGATACTTCTTGAGCAATACGAGCAGGTGAAGTTCCAGGAACAGGAGTATACTTCAACTCTTTCCGTGTTGGATTGGGCGACACCGCCCGAGATTAAGAGTCGCCCCAAGCGAACCCTCATAGTAGTCGCCACGTTCGTACTGTCCCTGCTGTTGGCGATCTTCCTGGGGGCTGCCGCCGAACACTTGTCGCGCATGAAGGACTCCAACCCGGAGAATTATCGTCGGATGGAGATGTTTGCCTCAGCTTATCTGAGTTGGCTGCCTGGAGTCAAGCGATCTGGTCGAACTTGACAGCCTTGAGCTGAGTATAACCTGAGATACGTTGCGGATCTTTGACTGACTTCCGAAGGCGGGGACGATCCGGAATCACGTTTGTCGAGGGAAACAAATGACGACCGGATGATTGAAATGATCCAAAGTCGGAGATACAGATGAGCAACAAGTCTACATCAATTATTTCAGCCACTGCCAGTCTCGGGTCCGAAACACGTCTGGGTGAGTTCTGTGTAGTGAGTGACAATGTCAGGATAGGTACTGGATCGGTGATAGGACACCATGTCACAATTTATGAGGGGACGGTAATCGGCGATAATGTCCGCATTGACGATGGTGCTGTGATCGGCAAACTACCCATGCGAGCGGCCAATTCGGCGGTTACGAAGGTACAAAATTTACCACCATGTACGATTGGCTCCAACGGTATTATTGGAACCGGGGTCGTGATTTATCGCGGGGCGGAAATTGGAGATAAGGTTCTGGTGGCCGATCTGGCTACCGTTCGGGAAAATGTCAAAGTCGGGTCGAGTACGATTGTCGGGCGCGGCGTGGCTATTGAGAACTACTGTACTATCGGTCGCTATGTCAAACTGGAGACGAACTGCTACATCACCGCCTACTCGGAAATCGAGGACCGCGCTTTTGTGGCTCCGTGCGTGGCAACGTCCAATGATAATTATCTCGGCCGTACCGAAGAGCGATTCAAACATTTCAAAGGCGTGGTAGTAAGAAAAGGGGCTCGGATTGGAGTCCACGCGACCATTCTGCCGGGTAAGGAAATCGGCGAGGACGCCCTGGTGGCGGCCTCCGCTCTGGTCAACAAAGACGCACCGGCGCGAAAAGTCGTAGCAGGAATTCCCGCCCGGGCAATCAAAGATGTACAGGAAGATCAGCTTCTGGAAAACCAGGGCTGGAAAGACGACTAAGGAGACGATGATGGCTGTTCCGTTACTCGATATTTCACGGCAGCACGAGCAAGTACGCTCGGAGCTTGAAGCGGCCGTTATGGCAGTTCTGGACCACGGCAAGTACATCCTTGGCCCCGAGGTTACCGACCTCGAGAAGAAAATAGCCTCGCTGTGTGACGTTGCCCACGGAATCGGCGTAGCTTCGGGTACCGATGCTCTGCTCTTGGCTCTGCGTGCCGCCGGTGTTCAACCGGGTGATGAAGTTATCACGACCGATTTTTCATTCTTCGCAACCGCCGGGGTAGTGGCCCGACTGGGGGCCAAACCGGTCTTCGTTGACATTGAACCTGACACCTACAACCTTGATCCCAATCTGATTGAAGCCGCAATCACCAAAAAAACTACCGCCATTTTGCCGGTTCATCTGTTCGGACAAGTAGCTGATATGGCCCCGATCATGGATATCGCCCGGAAGCATGACCTTAAGGTAATCGAAGATGCCGCTCAGGCTATTGGGGCTGAGTACGGGGGACAGAAAGCAGGTTCGATTGGCGACTATGGGTGTTTTTCATTCTATCCGTCAAAAAATCTCGGTGCCACTGGCGATGGCGGCATGATTGTGACCAATGATGACGACAATGGTGAGATGTGTAGGATTCTGCGTTTTCATGGAGCCAAACCAAAGTACTATCACAGACTCGTAGGTTACAACTCGCGGTTGGCAACCATTCAGGCGGCTGGTCTGCTGGTCAAACTCAAACACCTGCAACGTTGGTCGCAACAACGGACAGAGAATGCCAGGCGCTACGATACGGCCTTTGGCGATGTGGCCAATATCAAGACGCCGATTGTCAAAGATTACTCAACATTCCACATTTTCAATCAATATACCATTGCTGTTCCGAATCGAGATGAAGTCATAAACGGTTTACGCGAAGCCAATATCGGGTGCGACATATACTATCCGGTACCGTTCCATAGTCAGGAGTGTTTTGCACCACTCGGCTACGCGGCGGATGCCTTCCCGGTATCTAATAAGGCATCATCGGAAGTGCTATCGATTCCCATCTATTCGGAATTGACGACGGACGAGCAGGACGAAGTGATAGCAACCGTTATAAGGCTTGTCTCGTAGACATTCTGACATGGTGGCGTGGTTTTCCAGGTGATGAGACCAATGCGCAAAATCCTTTCGGTGGTTGGGGCGCGACCACAGTTTGTAAAGCTGGCGCCGCTGGTCCAGCCGTTAGCTAAACGATTCGAACATCTGATAATACACACCGGCCAGCATTTTGACGACGACATGTCGGCTGACTTCTTTCGTCGCCTGCACCTTCCCGAAGTACATTGCAACCTGGGAGTGCGTGGAGGATCGCACGGGGCTATGATCGGGCGAATGCTGATCCGTCTGGAGAAAGTGCTCGCTCAGCTACAGCCGGATCTGTTACTCGTATACGGTGATGCCAACTCCACACTGGCCGGCGCGCTGGCGGCTGCGAAACAGGCGATTCCGGTTGCACACATTGAGGCTGGGATGCGAGCCGATGGCCCTAATCTTCCCGAGGAAACCAATCGACGTCTGACCGATCAAGTGGCCGGGTTACTCTTCGGTGTGACCCATCAAGCGGTCAATAATCTTCATCGGGAGAAGTTGACTGGAAAGACAATTCTAAGCGGTGATCTGATGCTTGAATTGCTACACAGCCTGCGAGGTACGATACGCGACAACCGACACCTACTCAAAAAGCACGGGTTAGAAGCAGAACAGTATCTTTTACTTACTGTCCATCGGCCTTCATCCACCGATACCCGCGAATCACTGAACCAACTGGCAGGTATTCTTGAGAGTTTGACCGAGCCGGTGTTGTTTCCAGTGCATCCGCGGACCGACAAGATGCTCCGCAGGTTCAAACTCCTGACCCGGCTGAAGAGGATACCGCATCTGGTTTTGACTGGCCCGCTCCCATATCTCGATAACCTTACTGCCGCGCGTTTTGCCAGAGCTGTTCTGACAGACTCAGGTGGCCTTCAGAAGGAAGCGTTGGCGCTCGGTACCCCGGTGTTGACTCTGCGCAATGAGACCGAGTGGCTTGATACCCTCAAGCGAGGCAACACTCTGGTCGGACTTGAACGGGAACAGATTTTGGACTGTCTCGGCGCGCTTCCCAAAGTACCCCGTACCAGTTTCCGAATCAATAACCAGCGACCGTCACAGATAATCGTTCGAGAGATTGCACGCTTCCTTGAGGAAGGCTGAAATATGACGATGCTGGACAAATACTTGCTCTCCTGCCAATCCCGCATCAATCGCAGGGAGTCCCGATGAGCCCCCGGTTCGCCAGACAATCGCTACTGGCCGCCACCGTCATTACGGTGGGAACCAACGTCTTCGGACGAATCCTGGGGTATGCCCGCGAAGCAACGATCGCGGGGTATTTCGGAACAAGTTCGATCTTTGACATCTTTCTACTGGCCTTCACAATACCTGAGTTGTTGACGTTCGTAGCGTTTGCAGCCCTCCCTCCGGCTTTCATACCGCTCAAGAAAAAACTCGGTGGGGACGATGAGGAAGCCGGCCGCAGATTGTTTGTGGCCGGCACAGTGACTTTCACAGCTATATTCGGACTAGTCGCCGTGGCAATCTACGTGCTGAAGGCACCAATCATCAACCTGCTGGCTCCACGGCTGACCGGAGAAGATTGTGCAACTGCCTTGAGGTTAATGTCGATTCTGGCCTGGTTTGTGTTTTTCCGGGGTATGGAGGCATATTTCCGTGCCGTGCTCTTTGACCGCAAGCATTTTGTGGTACCGGCGTTTTCGCCTATGGTAGCCAATTTACTCGTTCTCGGAATTGTATTGTTCGGATATGATCAACTCAACATCGATGCCCTGGCCTACGGCTGGCTGGCCGCATCAATAGCCTTATTCGTGATCAATGGAGCCACTGCTTATCGCCTTGTGAATCCGAGTACCTCTTCCGGTGTGGATATGGGTATTGCAGGGAAGCTGATGAAATCAGTGCTGGCTGTGGCAGCGGTGGAGTGCATCGCTTTGGCCTATCCATTGGTCGATCGGTATCTCGCCGCCGCCTACCTGGGTGAGGGACAGATCGCAGCTCTCCGGTACGCGACTTTTCTGATCATGTTGCCCGTAGGAATGTTCGTGGTGTCGGCTGCTGCTGCTTCTTTCCCCTGGATATCTGATTTCAACTCGGACGCCAATGGCAAACGACTTCACGAAATGTTTGCCGGAGGATTGCGTCTGGTCATGTTTGTCATGGGTTTGATGGCGCTGAGTTTTTATCTGTTTCCGCTTGAGATTGTTCGCATTGCGTTTCAAAGAGGAGCCTTTGACTCCCAATCGCTGGTTCTAACGGCTGACCCCCTGAGATACTTCGCCCTCGGGATCTGCTTTTATTCAATGCTCTGGTTTCAGATGCGGTTTTACTATGCTCGTTCCAATCTTCTTCGGGTCGGCACAATTTTGTTTGTTGTTCTCGTGGTGAAGATACTGTTGAGCGTGTTTCTGATAGGACCAATGGAGCAAAACGGCCTGGCTCTGGCATCTTCGATAGCGTGGCTCGTCGGATTTATTATCATGACCATCGACTTGCAACGGCTAATGGGGTTTTCGCTAGGGAGGATGTTTGGGCTGGCCCTGGTGAAGATAATGGCCAGCCTGTTAGTAACAGCCTTACTGTGGTTCGGACTTATCGCACTCTGGCCCGGATCAATGTCGTGGCCCCTTCTACTTGTGGCTATCCGTTTGGCTCTGCTGGGAGGAGTGGGGGCAATAGTGTACATGTCGCTGGCCACGGTTATGAATCTACCGGAACCCAAAAAGCTGCTTGAATTAGTGCGTTCCAAACTCAAATTCAATTCCAGATAGGAAAACAATAGTCGACTTTATCGAGGGGAATGCCTTGCTCGTCAAACATACTCGAGGAAGTTGTCCAGTATTTCCTTGAATTGAGCCATACTGCATGTTACCGAGAAAACGTCTCGGTATCAAGGCATACAAACACCCCACCACATTGACTTTTGGGCTGTTTCGGCTTATACTGTTCAAGAGCAGGGTGGCAACGCGCCACCAACTGGGAATGATAGCTTACTCATGGTTGTTTGCCTGGAGGATTATGTGAATACTATCCCCTTTAACAGATTTCGCATTTGTAGGTCAGGACCCCTTGCGGTCCTGACAATCTAGATGGCGGAACCGCTAAGGGGTTTCTACAGGAAATCATGCCCAAACGAGTTTGAGCATGGCACCCGGCTGACCTAACCCATCTGGTTGCATACTTGTTCACTGGAGGTCCTGCTCCGGTGGCGTGCCCGTAGGAACTGCGAATAAAATTGAAAACAGGAACGGCCATCTCTTTTATAAGGGGTGGCCGTTTTGTGTTTGTGTTTTCCAGATGAAACCTGTTCCCTGAGCAGTAGAACCGAATTGAAAGGATGATCCTCCTATGTTCCGTTGTTTTGTACTAGCTTTATTCATCCTGATTAGCGCTGATGCATCAGCCACGAATCTCGACTCCCTGTTTATCAAATCAGTCGGGGGAAAAACGGCGTTTGATTCGCTACAACGGATATCTTCCTTTCGTGCCGAGGGGACAATCAATCTCAACGGTCAGGCCGGGCGATTTGTTGAGATATTTTCCGCGCCGGACCGGCTCTATCTTGAAGTTGCCATTGGCAGCGTCGTTCTAATTCAGGCTTATGACGGACACCAGGCCTGGCAACAGGACCACAACGGACGAGTCTCGGAGTTGACGGGATACGAGAAGGACGCCCTGCTATCCAATATCTATTTTGAGTCCTTCTCCTATCTTCTGAAGGACCGGATGAAGGGAACCTGCGAAGACCTCGGCGAGTTGGAATATGATGGCATGAAGTATCATCAGGTAGCTTTCTATCCACTCAACAACGACACCGTGCGGATTCTTTTTGATCCCGACGACGCCATGAGGCGCTACTCGTTCAGCAAACTGGATAACCTCAGGTCGATCTCCCAGATGGGTGACTATCGCTTTGTCGGCGGAGTTGCTGTACCACATTTTGTTCACACATCGTTTGAAGATATTCCGCTCTTCACATCGCTTGAGACCGACAGCATTACGCTGAACATCGAGATTGACCAATCGGTGTTCTCGATGCCGGCTCGTGCCGTCGCTGACTATTCCTTTGCCGATTCATCGGCATCGGTTAGAATCGGATTTGAGTATCGCCTCGGTCATATCTGGTTGCCTGCTACGATTAATGGCACAAAGAAGGTCTGGTTCATTCTCGACTCCGGCGCTTCAGCCAATATATTTCACACTGCAACCATTGCAGACCTGAACCTGCCTGTTGAGGGCAGTCTGCCGGTCGTAGGTATGGCGGGGTACGAAGAAGTGCAGTTGGTGCGGTCCGACTCCATCTCAATCGGGGCTCTTACTCTGTATGCCCAGGTCGCTGGTTCGATGGACCTCTCGGCCTTTGTCCGTTCAGTGCCCCATAAGCAGGAGCTGGGAGGTATGCTGGGCTATGATTTCCTCTCTCGCTTTCCGGTTCTGATTGACTATCGTGACTCATCGCTCACAGTCTTTGATCCACAGGCTTTTGAATTGCCACCGGGAGGAATCGCGGTGGATTTCAATCTGACTATGCTGGTTCCCTCTGTCACCGGAGAACTCAACGGTATCAAGGGGGAGTTCATTGTTGATCTGGGTAACGCTTTTGGTCTTATACTGCACCGCAACTTTGTGGACAAACATCATCTGGAAGAGGTGTTGGACGATGTTAAGACCAACCCGGTGGGTATGGGCGGCGTCGGGGGGGCGATTGGCAGCAAAACTGCCTTTGCGGCGACCTTCCGGTTTGGCGAGATTTCCCTACAGTCACTGCGTGTAATGTTACCCGAAGAGGGGCTGGGATTGGCTGGCTCGGAGGAGTTGGCCGGCAATATCGGCAACATGATTCTGGAGAATTTTCAAGTCCTGTTTGACTACGAGGGAAGACGGTTAGTATTCTATGAAAACGTTGATATTGCGAAGTAAATACCTTGATTTGTCTTCTGCCACTCCAGGTGGCCAGATTTTGAGACAGAAAGTAAAGGTATTTTATTCCCCAATGAAACCTTTGGGGACATTAGGGGTTAAAAAGGGAGAATTGATACAATAAGTCCATTTTTTTGTTACTGAACGCTCGAATTGGTTGACCAATCGAGCTGATTACACTATATTTGACAATTATATGAGAATCCGATATTTAAGTACCACAAAAGGAGAAACATCGTGAAGAAAGTATTAACCGTAGTTATCTGTGCCGCCATCTGTGTGGCCATCGGTAGCGTCGATATCCAGGCTGGTAAGGGCTGTGCGGCGAGCAAAGATGGCAAAGATACCAAAGCTGCCGGCTGCGCCGGTCACTCGAAAGCTGCTTGTGACGGTTCTCAGCTTGGCGCCGCCTGTGGTGTGCTGGGCAAATACTGTACTCCGGAAGAATGCGCCAAATGGGCCGAAACCTGCAAAAAGTACGATGGTAAGTGCGAGACTGTTGCTTTGACGGTTAAGGGCATGACCTGCGGCGGCTGCGAAAGCAGTGTCAGTGGAGCCCTCTCAGAAATTGAAGGCGTGATTGATGTTTTCAAGGTTTCGCATCAAGCCGGGGCAGCGGTGGTCTGTTACGATCCCGCCAAGCTGACCGACAAGAGCTTGCTGACCAGTGCTGTTACCAAGAAGGGTTTCAAAGCTGAGCTTTTTGTAGCCAACACTACTACCCAATCCAAGAAGGCCGCTACCTGCGCCAAGACTTGTACTCCCGCCCAGCAAAAGGCTTGTGGAGTTAAGACGGCGGATGCTTCCAAGGAAAAGGACTCCGGCACCAAATAGATCATTTCGATTGAGATGTCTATCATAGACAAAAGGCGGGAGGTTATCCTCCCGCCTTTGTTTTATCAGTTCGATTACCGAATAACGTACTTAATGGACGTCCCAAACCAGGGGAATGCCGATAGCAAGTATAGTGGCATCGCGACGGTCATTTGTGTATAATGGCCAAGAGTGAAACTCAAATTATGACCCTTTGTCGATACATATTCATTGGACTGCTGTTGATATACGGCGGTCATGTCCAGGCGGCCAAGTATGCCGGTGACGCTTTCTCACTCGGTGTGGGCGGACGAGGTTTAGCTCTTGGCGGGGCTGTTGTGGCCGGACCGTTTGATGGCACCTCAGCCTACTGGAACCCGGCCGGCATGAACCGACTGCAGGGGCGGCAGGTGGTGGCTATGCACGCCGAGACGTTTGGCTCTCTGCTGAACCATGATTACGTGGCGTACATCGACGCCCGATCAGAAGGCCGTTCAACAGTGCGAGCCTTTGGCTTCTACCTGTACTATTTGGGAGGCGGGGGAATTAAAATTACTCAGCTCAATGAGTTTGGGCGGCAATACGCTGTATCCGAAGAGTCGCACGGCGATTTCCTGTTGTCGGCGGCTCTGGCGGGCAGATTGGGACAACGACTCGATTTTGGCCTGACAGCCAAGATCATCTATCGAGACATCGGGACCGAATCCGGCAAGGGGCTAACACTGGATGCAGGCCTGTTGTACCAACTCACTCGACACACCGATCTGGGCTTGATGGTAACCGACATCAGCACCGGTTTCATCCGTTACTCAGGAGAGACATTCGATTCCGGTTCCCACACCGAGTCGATTTACCCAACGATCAAACCCGGCGTTGCACTGGCATTCTCCCGCTGGGATTTCACCGGCCGTTTCCTCTTCAGCGGGGATATCAAATTCGAAGGACTGAAGGAGTCGGCGCAGTACTCGTCAGGGTCGTTCTCGCTTGATACCCATTATGGCTGGGAGGTTGGCTACCGGGAGAAAGTTTTCGGACGGGCAGGATTTGATATCGGGCGTTTTACAGCCGGGGCCGGAGTTGATGTTGGCAAGGTTATCATTGACCTGGCTTATCTTCATCATGGCGATCTGGATGCTACCTTCCGCGTCAGCGCCGCCTATCGGTTCTAGCGTAGTAGGTCAAGCCGCCTGTCGGCTTGACATGTGAATCATTCTCCGCAGTCGTCAAGCAGCAAGCCGCTTGACCTACATGACTGAGACACCACTTTTTCATCAACCGGATCTAAAACTCGAACCCCACCCGGATGTAAATTCGGTCGAGGTCATCTTCCGTAGCGCCGTATCCAATTTCAGCAGGTCCGAGGGGGGTGTCGAGCGACAGGCACACTCCGAAAGCTCGTCGCAGATGGGAGAGCTTTATTTCGTCGGTGCTGCCATAGATATTACCCAGATCAAAGTAGCCACTGAGATAGAGCCAGAGCGGTAGCTTGATCCGAAGTTGCTGGCTGAGCAGGAACATCTTGTCGCCGCTGAGTTGGCCGCTGCGGTAACCATGAAACGACCGCAACCCCCCCATATAGAATCGTTCGGACATCGGTAACCCTGAGCGTGAAATCCCCACCCCAAGGCGTGGGTGGTAGTTCAGGTACTTCCCCAGCGGAAAATAGGCTTCGATTGACGTGAAGAAACGAGTATAGTCAACATCCCCCCCAAGTAGCCGTCCGGCAAACTGTAGTTCGAAAAAGTGCTTCTTGCCTCGGTGTGGAAAAGGAATGCGATCAAAGTTCTCGACCAGCGATTCGAGTTTGAAAATGCGCAGCCCCAGTTCTTCATCTATCTCCCTGTTTTCCTGGAAATAATCAATCTCTTCGATAACCAGAGCCATCGCTACTGTCCCCAAACGCGAAATCTGTCGCCCGATACGAAATTCCGTTCCAAGTTTGAGTTCCTGGTGCTTGCCGGTCAGCGAATCGTTGCCATCATAAAGATGACGATCAAGTTGCGTATGGTAAAAACGTATGGCTCCGGTCATGTAACTGGAAAAGATACGATCTGCCTTGAAATTCAAAAAGTAGTGTTGCCGATCCGGGGAGTATCGAGCGTGACCCAGCAGTTCCAGACCCACCCCACCGATGTTGTCATCCAGCAGTTCAATGAACTCCTCGGACTGGTATTCATCATCCCAGTGCCAACCAAGCCGCATCTGAAATGGCTTTTTCTCCCGGACAACGATTCTGACCACCGCCCCGCTATCCTCAGGGACAAGATCAGCAGACACCCGATAGAATAGATCGGTACCATAGATGTTGTTAATACCCTGAGCTGCCCGTCTCGTTGAATACGGCTCGCCTGCCTTCATCGGGAACAACGATCGAATGAACCATGCCTTGGTCCGGCCATGGCCGGCTATTTCGACCCTCCTGATAACAGCCTCATCAATTGTTGCCGCAGCAGAGTTCGAGACCGGATCCACATTAACACTACGAATGTCTGCCAGATCATACCCGTCTGCCCGGTAGCGATTCATCGCCGAGTGTAAAACACGATCCAGTCTCAAAGGAGTAAGCGCGGAATCAGTAAGCTCCATCTGCGAAACAAGTACGGAGTCACTGAAAACCTGATTGCCTACAAACGAGAACTTCACCCGCGCCGGGTCCAGGCATTCAAATCCGCTCAGCGACACACAAGTGTGCTTTCCAGTAGAGTTAGAGTCCGTGGAAATACCGACCTCAAGCTGGAAAAAGCCGAGTTCTTCCCGAAGGGACTTAAGGGCAGCCAGGAACTCCGGCCGGTTCAATTGTTGTTGCAGCAATATCGCTTCAATCTGCGCCCGATGGGGCGATAAGCCGGTGTCCAGACGAACTACACTGAAAGTGTAACGGGTGGTATCACGGCGTTGGCTGAGCAAACTCAGAATGCTATCGACGGCCATCAGACCAGCCTGATATCCTAACTCGATAATGCTGTCCTTAAGCCTGAAGTCGGTCGAGTGGATATTGTTCCCGACCGGTGTGATTACAAAATCGGCAGACGCCAGCCCCTGACGCAACACTCTTTTTGTCATGATTGAAGTCGCCTGGTTTACAATATCAACTGGAGTCGCGATTTCATCACGCTTAAGAAGGGGACTGGAAGTGTTGATCGCTATGGCCAGTACCGGCACATCACACAGAGACCGGGCTACGTTTACCGGCATGGGATTGACCATGCCACCGTCTACCAACAAACGACCATTGATCTCAACGCCCGTAAAGGCCAGGGGAAAAGCAAGAGTCGCCCGCATAGCATCGGCCAGCGAACCATGATCCAGGATGACTTCCTCACCAGTAATCATATCTGAACTGACAGTTGCGAACGGGATTGGCAGTTGTGAGAAATCGCCGCCCGATCGATAGGTAGCCCGAGTCGTCAAACGGGTTAGAATTTCGGTTAGCTTCTGCCCGGTAGTCAGCGCCTGGGGAATTATGGGGAGAAAACCGTCAAAGCGAAGGGTCAGTAAATCCCGTCCACGTCCGCGCCGTTTAGTCTGGAACATAGTCGAGCGATCCGGAGCATTGCCGAAGAGACCGTCGAAATCAAGATTATGTACGATAGATGTCAGTTGTTCAGCGGTGTAACCGGTAGCATACAGTCCACCCACTATCCCTCCCATGGAAGCGCCAGCGATAGCGGCGATACCAATGTCCTTCTCCTCGAGTGCGCGCAGTATGCCTATTGTGGCCAATCCACGCGCCCCCCCGCCCGAGAGAGCCAACACTACGCCCCGGGAGGGTTCTTCGCAAGAAGGAAACCGTTCCTCAAGTCCACCGACTACAAAACGTTCCTCCGCGCCTGCGGATACCGAAGCCAGTATCCAGGAACACAACAGTAGTAAAGCGACAGTTTTCACTTGCAAATCAAACCCGCCGAACGAATCATTGTTTTCGA
Organism: Candidatus Zixiibacteriota bacterium; assembly: GCA_019038695.1. Classification (NCBI taxonomy): domain Bacteria; kingdom Pseudomonadati; phylum Candidatus Zixiibacteriota; species Candidatus Zixiibacteriota bacterium. The sequence continues at coordinate 255,972 of JAHOYZ010000007.1, read as the reverse complement.
AGGCGAAACTAAGTGAGGATAATAAACAATGCCGCTGTCCCAGACGGAATTAAAAAATCTACGAGCCTTGCTGACCAGGAAGGGACGACGCAAGCAGGGCGTCTTTCTGGCCGAGGGAGTTCGTCTTCTGGAAGAATCCTTGCGGCACCATTTTTATCCCCGCGCCATCTATTTTGCTCCGTCCCTGTTACCAAACCGAGGCAAGAGCCTCGTGGAACGCTTCGGTAGAAAACAGACCAAACTGGTACAGATCCCGGCGCGTCAACTGGAAGTTCTAACGGACACCAGAACCCCCCAGGGGCTGGTCGGTCTCTTTGACTTGCCGGCCCATGGACTCAATGAACTTTATACACCTAAAATGCGTAACATACTGGTGTGTGACAGTATTTCGGACCCCGGCAATCTTGGCACGCTGCTGCGTTCGGCCATGGCCTTTGACTTTGACCTTACAATATTGTGCGGTAGTTGTGTAGAGCCTTATTCTCCGAAAGTAGTCCGTTCGTCAATGGGCGCCATTTTTGGCTTACCGATTGCAAAAGTCGAAATGGACAAGCTGGAACAGTTTGTAAAACAGAGGAGCGGCACGGTTGTGGCGACTGGACTTGAAGGTCGAAGCTGGCGATCATGCTACCAGCAATTACGCGGAGCTCAGATACGGCTCATGGCTGTCGGTTCTGAGGCGGAAGGATTGTCAGATGAGATGCGATCTCTGGCCTCGGTGATCCTGCGTATCGGGCATTCTCGCCGCGTGGAGTCGCTTAACGCCGCAGTGGCGGGGTCTATAGTTATGAAACAAGTTTATGATAGCTTTGTGAGCGGGTAGACAATGCAAAGAACAGGAATCGTGTTACTTGTCCTCACCGGCCTCCTTATTATGGCCGGATCGGGATCGGCTCAGAAAATCACACAGGACGAGAACGGTATGTTCTCGACCGGATTGCTGTCCAGAGTAATCGGCCTTGAGGAAGGCAACAGGGTCGTGATTCAGTCGGCGGCAACTATGACCGGCAGCATTCGCATACGCACGGTGCCGGAACAAAAGGTCTCGCTGGAGTATTTCTTGAAGTCCAGGTCCTCCGACCGATCGCGAGCGATTGATCATATCGACATGGTCGCAGTTGATCTGGATCGGGTCGCCGGTGGAGTTCGTCTCCAATTACGAGCGCCGAACCCACCACCATGGGAGACGGATGAAGCAACCACTATCGAGATCGAGATTTCTGTCCCCGTGAACTCATTTCTTGAGGTCAATGCCACTTACTTCGATCTGAATGCTGTCGGACCGTTCTCAGGATTCGTAGTACCTTCTTCGTTGGGCCGTCTGCAGGTTTCAGATGTGACTGGACAGGTTGATCTGACAACTGCCAATCGGCGTCTGACGATCTCCCGCATCTCCGGCGAAGTCTCAGTCGAAACATCCAATTCTACTCTTGAGGCTCGTGAGATTTACAGCCCTGACGATCAGGCTGTATTCCGCAATCAGGGAGGAGATATTCGTATTGACGGTTTTGACGGTCAAATAAGCGTCAAGAACAGCTTTGGTCGTATCGAATTGATCGATTTCCGTCCGCGTGGTGACCGCAATATCATCCGCGGCAGGTCAGCTCCTGTTGTCATAGAGATCGCCGACATGACCGGAGAACAGATTGTAGTCAGCAATAGATTTGAAGATATTGACATTAGCGTGCCAGACGACCTGTCGGCGACGTTATCACTATCGGTCGGTGACGAGGGTAAGATTGAGGTGAGTGGGCTTCGGTTTCTGGCCGATCTCATCCAACGGGACAGGTTAAGCCTCGTTGCCGGTAGCGGTGCAGGAGGTATCAACGGTTTAATCAGAGGTGACGGCAACATTTTTGTCCGTGGCATCGACATGGAGGAGGAATGAGAATGACCATCCGTCGCCGGGTAATACTCTGGCTTGTTGTGCTTGGTGGTCTCTCCGTCGGGTCGCTATCAGCAACCCGGATAGCTACACCGACAGGTATTTTTCATTATCATCCAGCAGCAACTGTCTATGGGTCGGAGGCAGTCTGGTGTAATCCATCTATGCTGGGTTGGTTTGATGCCGTTGAGTATCAGTTGATGGCTCAACACGATGACGGTTCATTTACCAGGAGTTGGGGCACGGTTGTTGCCAATAAGGGTTTGTCCACAGCCTACAGACGACTCTACAATCCCAATGAGCGTAATTATCAGGAACATATCTTCGCCTCCGGCTTTCCTCTGGGACGTTCGCTGTGTGTGGGAGGAGCGTATCGGTATTATAAGGAGGGACCGACAGGATACCATAAACGCCATTTCTGGGACATGTCTGTGTCAGGTCGACCAGGGGGACCGTTTAGTTGGGCGGCAGTGTTCTCCAACCTTAATCGGGGTCGCCTCGACGGCGATCGGACCGAGACTCAACAGCGATACTCATTGGCCTATCGACCGCTACCAGGCAAGCTGACAGTGGCTGTTGATGCTTTCCTCTCCACACGCCAGAGTTTCAAGGATGCCCATTACAGCTACCATGCTGAGCTTGTTCCGGTGCCGGGTCTGTTTGTCGAAGGTCAAATTGATTCTGATGGAGCTTTCCAGTTGGGGTTTCGCGTCAATTTACGGAAATACTTCACTGGTGGACAGAGTGATTTCACCAGGGCAGGGGACCACACCCGCTCCATTGTGTACATGGGAGCTAGCTCGCAACGTCAAGCATCGATTATTCCCCCTCGGAAAAGAAGATTACGCTTGGCAGTTTCGGGGCGGCCGGAAGAGAATCCCGTTCGGCCAGTAATCGGACGTCAGAAAACACCGTTTTGGTCTGTCCTGTTGAACATCTATCGGGCTGCTGATGACCATTCAATTGGTGAGATGGTTATTGGTCTGAACAGCCTGTCACTTGGATTTGGACAGGCCCAGGAACTACGCGATGCGCTGTCATATTTCCGTCGGCAGGGAAAAGAGGTGATCTGCCATATTAGCCGCCCCAATAACATTGGCTACTATGTAGCGAGTGTAGCCAACCTGATACTTATCCCGCCGGTGAGCCAGTTGAACCTCATCGGGCTCAGGGCAGAATTGACCTTCTATGCCGGGACAATGGAGAAACTGGGGATTAAAGCTGATCTGGTTCGATTTGGCAAATACAAACAGGCAGCTGAAGCATACACTCACAAGACAGCTAGTGAGGAAGGTTGCGAGGCCACCAACCGACTGTTGGATGATCTTTATGATCAGTTTGTAATTGGAATAGCGGAGGGTCGTGGTCTGTCGCCGGATTCGGTGAAGTCCATGATTGACCTGGGACCGTTCACATCCGAGGAGGCGTTGTCGCTTGGCCTCGTCGACGGCCTGAGTTATCGAGACAAGATGCATGACGATATTCTCCGTTCCATGACCGAGATTAGCTTTCGGCGCTATCAAACCGACACATTGTTAAACGATGGATGGCCTCGTCTTCCCGTACTTGCAATAGTAGTAGCCGAAGGCGAAGTGACAGACAGTCGTAGGTCGTCCAGCCCATTCAATAGCGGTCGACGTGTAACTCCCGGTACAATGGCAGCAGCGCTCGAAAGTGTCCAATGCCAACCGGATGTTAAGGGCGTGGTCTGGCGTATCAACTCTCCGGGTGGACTGGCGATGGCCGGAGAGCGTATTTATCACAGCGTTGACGAACTTTCCCGACATAAATCATTGGTCGTATCGATGGCCAACGTGACCGCCTCGGCAGGATACTATTTCTCGACACCGGGTCGTCGTCTGTTCGCCAGTCCGGGGTCTGTCACAGGCTCGATTGGTATCTATGGCGGCAAGGCTGACTTGAGCGGGCTCCATAAAAAAATCGGTCTGGGAAAAGAGATGTACACACGGGGAAAGTTCGCTGGTATGCTCAGCAACATTCGACCCTTCACCGACGAAGAGCGTGCGCGCTACCGGGACCAACTGGGAGCATTCTACAATCATTTCGTTCGGCTGGTCGCTGAGAGTCGTGGCTTGTCTATTGATTCGACGGATGCTCTCTCGCAGGGTCGGGTGTGGACCGGCCGAGAGGCGCTTGAGATTGGATTGGTCGATGAACTCGGTGGGTTGCGACGCGCCCTTGATTACACTGCCAATGCACTGGGACTCACTGACTATAGAGTAGAAGTTTACCCTCAGCGTCGATCATGGTTTGCCTTTCCCGGTCTTTCTTTGTTCACATCTATGGCCAAACTGTTTGACGGGGAGGCTGACCCGGTCGAGGCCGTGTCCGACATGTTGTTCCCGGTTGGGGAGGGGATAATCCTGGCTAGAATGCCGTACGATATTGAGTTTGAGTAGCCGAGTAATCTCATTCCCCGGCAAGATCTATTTGGTTCCAAAAGAAAAGCCCGCCAAAGAAGGCGGGCTCATCTGCGAAGCAACGGATCAAGATCTGGCCCCTATAACCCTACGAACTCCTGTTTCCATCCAGTCCGCTGGAAGATAAGCACAACAGGCGCTTCAGGTGGATGATTGGCAATGTCATCAAGGTCGGTGTCATAGCTCCAAACTCTGTCCGGCTCGACGTAGTACACGCCATGACTCCAGGGACCGACGGCTTGGACCGATTTCCATAGATTGATAGCTGATCCGGACCAAACGAAGTCACGGTTGTTCCAGTTCTCCAGGAAGCGTGGTAAATTCTCGAAACCCCCACTGTAGTTACTTCCGCCACTGGGTACGTTTCCAGTTACAAATGACATATTCACGTCTGTGTTGGTGGCACTATTCAGCGCCGGCACGAGTTGATTGACGTCATCCCAGTTGTTGGAAAGGAAAGTGACCGCATCAGCCATAATAGCCACCGGTTTCTTCAGAGAATCGTTGAAATCTCCCCAGACATAGACCGGGTTCTGAGAGGCAATTGTAAGGCACGTATCGAGTTCACCACCGTTTTTCAGGCGCAGAGCCGGGAAGTTCACCGTCGGAGAGTTCACCGAGAAGTATATAATCTGGTTGGCGGGCGCATAACCGGAATCATACATCAATCCGATATCGAGGTCCATCAGTTCGACGAATGTTCCTTCGCGACTATCCCAAAAACGGTTGGGTCCGATCACATACGAAATAACACTGTCGGCAATCATGTTGGCGGTTATATCTGTCCAGATTCCCCCGATCAGCTGGAATGCTCTTCCATTGATGAACTTCAAGGAAGCTCGGTACTCGTATGAGTTGACATTTCCGCCAGCGGCCGGTTCGATGAATTTGTGTAAATCAGTGCCTGTCCCGCCTGCCATAGGAATTCGCAGGACGCCCTGTCCATGAGTTTGGTCCTGAGTTCTACCCTGCCAGGTTGCCACCGACAAATCATACCAATCCGCGTGAGAAGCGTCCAGCCAGGATCCGTTGGCCTGCTTCATATTTCTGAAAGTCCCTCCGGCATCCTTGATAAAAACATCACTTCCATTGACAAGCATGCCCGAACCCGGGTGAACGCCATGGAGAATGTTGGCTCCTGAAGTTACATAGCTGGCCAGCTCCAGAGCTGTGTTTGACTGTACGTATACGTTGTCGTTCGAGTGAACACGTCCAAGGACCGACATTAAATTATCTGCGGATATTTCCAGTTCGTTGTTATAGAAGATCGCCCACTGGTAAACGGGCACCAGGGCAATTTCAAATGTCTGCGTGAGAACTACTTTTGTGTTCTCTACAGGATTGACAGCCGTCGATGAAAGTGAAAATGCCGTTACCCGTGCTTGCAAGCCGGATACAGTCCCATTGGACAGACTCTTGTAAGTCGGTGTACCGTCAATGGCGGCTGAGTAGGTTACAGCACAGTTGTTAATGTTCAGACTATCGTCAATGGCCGAAAGCGGCGGAGTTATCGTGCTGTCATAGACGGATTGTAGAGTAGCCGAGGCGAGCTCCATTCCCGCTTCGGCAGCGTAGAAGGCTTTCATCTCCTGGAGCTCGTTGCTGGTAATCGTGATTTCATCACTGGACTGCTGCACGACAGCCAACCCCAGGAGAGTTAGCATGATTACCATAATGAGGGCTATCAAGGTGGCGAAACCGCGCTGTGATCTAATCAAACTTCTTTTCATCATATGCCTGCCTTAATGTTAGATGCCAACATTGCGTAAAAATACCGATGTTGAAAATGTACGTCTTCGGAAACCATCCCCTTCGCCCAGGTCAGCCACGTCGGTATCCTCGTACATTGAGCGTCCGGTAAGGCTTAGTTGAACCTCGCGAACATCATCCGGGACAATAATCGAATCCATCACCACACCGTTTTTCATCCGATACTGAAATTGCAGATCAATGATGTTGTCGGCGAAAATCTGCGGTCCCTGTCCCGGCAACTCGATCATGAGATACGGATGATCCGGATCTGTGGTGTTGTCCACATAGAACTTGATTGAGACCATGGACATAAGAATGGCGTCCTTGCCATACTTCTTGGACAACGACATGGTATTGTGTTGTAAGTGCTTGGCTGCTGCCTGAACATGTGTTATTTCAAACCACTCGCCGCCTCCTGAATCTGGCTCAAAGATATACACCCACTGGCCATCAGAGAAACAGGACACATCAGTTGCACATTTCAACTCGGCTGAAGGCTGGGGCATAGCAGCAGCGAGGTATGTATCGCAGTCGTTGTTGCGGTAGCAGATTGCGATTGTGTCAGGATTAGTGTTTGACGACGTAATGGCTGGAACACCAAGCGGCAAACCGTAGCCCGCCATACGAATTTGACGAGTTAGTACGTCGATTGACGCCCGAGCACTTTGCTGTACGTTGATCACCTCATTCTGAGCCATGTAATTCTTGTGGGAGGTTATGTATAGCTTGAATATCGCTGCTGTTATGACACCCATAATGGCCAGTGCCACCATAACCTCGAGGAACGAGGTCCCGCGCTGATTCGCGATTCTGTTATTTCGTTTTTTCATCTCGTCCCTCTATATGGAATCGGTCTTGATGAAGGCCGTTACATTAGTGTACTTGTATTCCGAGGTCATGTCCTCCCACATTGCTGATAGATAGACTTTACGCAAGTGGTTCTGTGGCTTCGAAATGGTCCAGTATAGATTCACACCATCGACAGTTTCCATTCCGCTAACCGGGTTGGCTGTACTGCGGAGCTGCTCCATTTTTTGCTGAATAGCCTGGGTCGCGGTTGTGGCTTGGTTTGACCAATCATTACCGGTAACCGCCACCATGGCCATGTTCAGCAGTACCAGTATCGCGATTCCGAGAATAACCATGGAGATCAACACTTCGAGTAGAGTGAACCCGTCTTGAATCTTTAAATGTCTTATTTTCATAGTCCTTTCCTCTCGTTTGACCGGATAACTGTAAATCTCGTGCCACCCATGCGCAAATCTTTAAGGGCTGATTCTCGTGTACTTATCTAATGGAACGACAATGATTTAACCAAATGGTTGCGTAGCTCATGTATGATTTCAGGGGTGTCTGAAACGAGCCGGACAGTCAACAGAGTATGGGGCTTAGACTACACTAACCCCTGATTCGCGAAAGGCTGGATGGATTGAATAGACGTGGCAGCAGATGGGTTGAACGTCTCTGGTGTGGACAAACACCAGTGGCAATTGCTCTCTGCGCGACTTGGTGAAGTCCTACACCAGCGAATAGCCCCCATCCACAATAATTGTCTGGCCTGTTACCCAGCTTGCTCCCGGTCCACAGAGAAAAACAACGACATCAGCCACTTCTTCCGGGCGGCCAATGCGTCTGTAAGGTGTGCGTTCGATAACCCGCTTTTTCATCTCTTCGAAGTTTGGAAACACCTTAAGAGCGCTCGTATCAATGAATCCACCGGAGACACAATTAACGCTGATCTTCTTTTCAGCCATCTCAACTGCAGTGTAGCGTACCATGTTTTCAACGGCTGCCTTGGATACGCCAATAGCTGCGTAGCCAGGAATGTATCTCATGGATCCGAGCGAAGACAAGGCTACAATGCGGCTGTCCTCAGGCATCATCGGCGTTCCCATTTGGATGCATTGTAGAAAAGCCCGAGCGTTGGTGTGCATGGACAACTCCCAGGCCTTGCGGTCGATGTTCATCATGTCGGAATAAACCCCCAGGGCGGCGTTGGATACCATGATATCCAGCTTACCGAATTGCTTCCCGATGGCCTCGAATATCCCCGGCACCTGTTCGTGGTTGCCCATATTGGCTCGGTATGCAATGCACTCTACACCGTAGCCGCGAATCTTCTCCTCCATTGCCTGCGCATCTTTGCGACTGCGAAAATATGTGCCGAATATGCTGGCTCCCCTTTGGGCCAACTTCTCAGCAATAGACAATCCGATCCCCCGTGTGGCGCCCGAAACAAAAGCTACCTTGCCTTTTAGCTCCATACAATTTCCTTCCTCTTTCGTTTTCAAATAAGACTAAGTGGATAGCTAATCTCCATATTATATATAACATATACCATTGTTGTCAAGTTGCAAAAAAGTCAGATTGTTTGCTAACAGAATAATACTGTTTTTCAATGTCACGTTGAGCAGAGTTGAAACATGACGGCTGGGGAAGTGTAGTTGGGTTGATGTTCTCCTCTCACACCAACCTCAATCTCCCTCCATCGAGCGTATACAACTTGTCCGAGACGTTCTCCACAAATGAACGGTCATGGCTGATTATCACAAACCCTCCCGGGAAGTCTATCAAAAGTTGTTCCAATACTTCTATCGATTCGATATCCAGATGTGAAGTTGGTTCATCCAGTAACAGAAATTCCGCCTTCTGCAATATGCACTTAACAATCGCCGCGCGTACTAGTTCACCATAGGAAAAATTCGTTACCGGCTCGTTGACTTTCTCACCTCTTAGCAACGCCGCGCCCAGATGATAACGCACGGTTGTTTCATCGCTACCGGTATCGCGGAAGTTGTCAAGCAGGGTCGGTTGATCAAAGAATCCGGTTAGTCCCTGTGGAAGATGACGCAGCTTGATGGCGTCGTTAATTCGTCGTGTACCACACAGTGGTTTCAGTCGTCCCATTATCAAGGACAGCAAAGTTGATTTGCCCGCTCCGTTGGTGCCCATCAAACACAACTTGTCGCTGGTCGTGGCTGCCAGATCGATTGCTTCAAGAAGGTTCCCGCCGTTTTCTGACTGAGCTTCCCCATAGGAGAATGACACGTCAGCAAGTGAAAACACTTCGCGGTTTCGAACTTCGTATTCCGGCAGTCTCAGCACCAGTTTCTTAGGGATAATCGGTTTGGTCTTCTTGAGTTGATCAATCTCTTTTCTAGCTTTCAGGCTTGCCGCGCGCGCACGGGCCGCCAGTTTGGCGGCCAAGCGACTGATATGCCCCTTATCCTTTTTGGATCCCGTCTTCGTCTTTTCCTTCTGCTCCGCCCAGTTCATTTTGCGTCGCACTTCGTTCTGAAGGCGACCGATCTTAGTGCGAATCACCCGCGCCTGTTTCAGTTTGGAGTTAAAATCCATCCCCGCCAGCGACCAGGCATCGGAGAATCCACCCTCAGTTTGGAAAATACCATTGCGAGCCATGTAGATTGTACGGTTGGCCAGGTTGTTGATAAGCGTTCGATCATGCGAGACTAGTAGTATCCCCCGACCGCGCCGCCGCAGCAGTTTAATCTGTTCTTCAAAGGCGGTAATACCGGCTATGTCGAGATAGTTGGTCGGCTCGTCCAGAAGCAGCAGGTCGGCGTCGGACACTAGTGCCACCACAATTGCCTCTTTCTGTATCTGTCCGTCTGAGAGGGTGTCGCCGTCGGATGATCTCTGATGCAGTCCAAATGACTCAGCCAGACGTTCAAACATTGCAGCGAGAGAGTAATCAATCTCAGGGATGTCACTTTTCACCATTTGTGGCAGGTAACTCAATCCGATTCCTGTCGCCAGGTTCAGATCGCCTTTGACTCGCAGTTCGAATTGATTCAGGTAGTCACGGTTCTGCGCATAAGTATGACTGACAAGTTCCAACAGGGTCGTCTTGCCGCAACCGTTGGCGCCGATCAACGCTACTACTTCACCCCGACCTATTGAAAAGGACAGCTTGTCAATAATGACTTTTTCGAGAAACGAAACGGAGAGATTCTTAATATTTACCAGTGGTCTTGAAGACATAATAGCTCCCGGCTTTGCCTGCTCGGGTCGTATCAATGCGTACCCTCGGGCAGGCGTTCCAAACGATAAGATTGGAGTGGCGATGTTTTGTCGCCGTGCAGGTTATGCCGCAACGCGGCTGTAGGAGCTTAGTCGTTCACCGGTTCTCCTTGGTTAAGTCGACAGTATAGGCAATTGTACGTTCTTACGCAACTGGTACTCACTCGGCGGTTGAGCTATCCGCTAACACGCAGGCGGTGTAGCACCGCCTGTGAAGAGGTACGCCACAAGGTACGTCAAGTCAGCGATATCTATCGGTCCGCCAGTATCGATTATTCCGTCAATGTTGCCTTCCTCTTCACAGGGAGGAGGGGGACCGGATCTAAAGAGGTAACTCACAAGGTATGTCAAATCGGCAATGTCGATTGGTTCACCAGTACCATTGTTATGATCCACGTTTCCGCGATTTTCACAGCAAGCAGGATTCTGATTGTACAACACCGTCACATTGGCGTCGTACTGATTAGCTGTGGCCAGATCGATATCACCGTCACCATCCAGGTCGGCCGCAATCAACGCTGCCGGGTGGGAGCCGACGGTGTAATCGGTATAGGTTCCAAACGATCCATACCCGTTGTTTAAGAGGATGTCGAGCCCGTCGTAGTCCAACGTCACGGCCAGATCAAGAGTGCCCTCGTTGTCAAGATCAGCAGCACATATCGACAGGCCCATACTGTACCCCAGGTATTTGCTCGCGAAGGAGCCAAAGGTGCCATCGCCCAGATTAGGGACAACCGAAAGGAAACCCATGTACTCTCCGTCTTCGCTGGCGGTGGCGATATCAAGATACGAATCGCCGTCGAAATCGGCTACTACGATTGAGCGCGGATGATCGTAGCAAGCGTAGGTTGTGTGCGGAGCGAAAGTGCCATAACGATTGTTGAGCAAAACGGAAAAACTGTTGGTGTAGATGTTGCCAACCATCAGATCAATATCAGCATCGTTATCAATATCGGCGGCTCGTATAACGCCTGGTCCCGGGCCAACAGCATACTCGGTAAAAATAGAGAAACTACCATCACCGACGCCCGACAGCACTGACACAGTGTTGTCCCCATTGTTGGCCGTGGCCAGGTCAGGATAGCCGTCGCCATTGAGATCGGCGGCCGCGATCGAGACCGGCTGGCCGCCTGTCGTCCCGGCCACATAATTCATGAACGAGGCGAAAGTGCCGTCACTATTGTTCATCAGGATCGAGACATAGACCTGCAGCTCGGTGGTTTCGTTGACCGTGGCCAGGTCGATGTGACCATCCAAATCGAAATCAGCAGCGCATATCCCGAAGGGCCACTGACCCACCGGATAGACAACCTCATCGTAAAAGGAACCGTCGCCGCCGTTCATCAAGACCGAAACATTACCGGAACCGACCACGGCGAGATCGACATAGTTATCTCCGTCGAGATCGGCCGCAATCATGGCCAGCGGATACTCTACCACGCTGTGATTTGCGCCGGGACTAAAGAGGCCGGTGCCGGCCTCCACCTCAACCGTAAACGACCAGGTGTAGCTGCTGTCGAGGGGGATGTTCTCATTGGATTCGATTCCGGTGGTTATAACAACCGTCACAATCTCACCTACGGCAAACGGCACGGCCGGGACAAACGTCGCCCGGTTCGCAGGCGGTCCTGCAAAGCTATAGGAACCGTTATGCAGGCCGGTGAATTGACCTGCGACCACAAAGGAAGGGCTGCCTATGGTGGCAGCGTCCATGTCATGATCGAACGTCACCGTAATGTCAGAGTTCTTGGATACATTAAGCTCGTTGACTGTAGGTAATGTTGTAACTATATGAGGGATAGGGTCTTGCGATGGCGACCACCCGGAAACACGGGCCATCATCCACCACCATGCTTTCCCTTTGAGATAACAATTGAAACAATGTGAGTGGGCACAACTGCCGCAGCTGGGACATGTGTGAGTAGCGCACCAATCATTGCACCAGTTACAGGCGTCGGTTTCGTCGGGATAGTAATTGCCGTCAGGGTCCCAACTTTCTATGTCGGCAAAGTCAAACAACACTTTGTCGTTGGTTGTGCAGTAGTCTCTGATCTGGTTGTTGCATGCGTACAAGTTACCGCCTGTCCCGGTTCCGTCAAGGTGCCCCGTCATATATATAAACTGCACCGAAGGATAATCCGCTTCGAGTTCATCCATCTTATTCAGATAGATGTTGATCCCTTCGACGGTATTGTCCGAACATCCCCCACACCAGGAGAACATAGCCATATTGCATTCGGCGTGGTTGTTAAGATAGACACGAGTACTCGGTACCCAGGAAGTGTCACCATTATGTCCGAGGTCATCACCGGGTCTGTAGAAAGGAGGAGGATCGTATGTTGGATCTTCGATCTCCACCATGTCAATACCGGTCACTATTTGGCTGCCGTGAGATGTATGTACGTAGTAGATATTGAAGTTGGATCCTATGGCGACAATCGTGTCAGTGGGAATATTATCAAACTGAGTGACCGCCACATGGTCAGCGATTATCGGCTCGGCCTCAATTGTAGATACGGAACACAAAAGATTCAGAATCAGTACAATTGCCAATCGTGCAACTACCTTGTATTTCGGGCACATACTTCTCTCCTAATATCGGAGGTTCTGGATTGATTTGCAACACAATCGAAAAGTGGTCAGTATCAAAAGATAAAATAGCACATTACAAAATGCGGTATTGCTACTTTTAACTGACTAGTAAGCAAAATAGCTCCATTAAGCAATTTTGTCAAGGGGGTAACCGCTTCGAAAAAGGGTCCCAATGACCATGATTTACTGATGAGTATTACGATGTCAGAGCGGATAGATGTGGAGTCAATAATCCACTGTAAACAGGACGAACCGCCTTGACAAATTTCAGAAAATACCTATTTTACTTGAAAATACTAAGACCCCCAAGAAGTCCTGTCTGTATCCCTCCCGTGTGCTCAAGCCCAAACAGACAGGGCTTTCTCCTTGCTTGTTTAAGCAAGGACGCACCCATTCCAATTTATCCCTCACCATCCCCGTTGCGTCTAACTTCTTTGAATATTGCCTGATTATGTGTATCTTAAGGTATGCGGAACGAATCACGTCGCCGTTCTGTCGGCTATTATTCTTCGTGGATTATTGTGATCCTCTCTTTGTGTCTGTTGGCTCTTGCACTCGCCTGTATGCCGAGTGAAGAGGAGGAATACACTTTTCTGGATAATACGGACGTCGATCCTCTCCTGCTCCCATGGCGTTTTGTTATCAGTTCTAAATTATCTGACCTATCAAGCAGGGGAGAGTCGATCAGAAGCAAGATTGTTCACCTGGCCGACTGCTCAGGCTCTTCCTCAATCAACTACCACATTCAGAACAACTGGAAGCCCGACGATACCATCACGGCGATCGTGTTCTATGACGATTTTGCAAAACGAAAAGCCATCAGTCATTACAACGTGAAAGCAGCCAGTATCTCGTATGACTATTCGTTCGATTTGGACGGTGATGGGTTGTGCGAAGTAGCTTTTATTTACGTTCACCTCGATTCCCTGTGGCTTGATATTTATAGCCCTCGGCAGGGGAGGAAAGCTCACCTCCTGCTTGTTGTGGGAGACGACCGCAACGGAAACGGATATTGGGATGGTCGGGGGATCATTTGTGGTCATTGTGATATAGATAAAGACGGCTTGGCTGAGTTATTGGTGGGGGTTGATGTCGGTTATGATCTGTATCCACGCGAGCTACTATGTGTTGATGCGCTTGGTGAGGAAATTCTCTGGCGCGTGCCATATGCCGGTATAATCTCTCGGTCCAATGTTTACGTGGAACCAAATGGAATGGGGAAAGACCCCTTGATTGTGTTTGGTCTGACATCAAAGGGGAATGCCGCCGAGTCGCCGACAATGGACGACCAACATGCTTACGTCGTAGGAGTTAATCGAAGTGGTGAGCTGATGTGGCAACACGAGGTTGGGGGCGTTTTCGACCGCGCACTTCCGGTGGTTATAGATATCGATGGTGACGGTTTGCCGGAGATCGTTGTTCCTCGCCTGTCGGAGCCTACTGCCCCGAACACAGACAGCCCAGAGAAGCCTGTCCAGTCGTTTCTGGTTCTGTCAACAACCGGGGAATTGATAGACAGCGTTGCAGACATCCCGCAGTCGATCATGTACAGCTGTTCTCTGGCGGATGTGGACAACGATGGTAGACCGGAGATTCTAACGCTGTTTTCCGATAAGCAGCTGGTAGTATATGATCAGAAATTCGTCGTCAAATGCAGAACCAGGTTGACTTCGCAGGCCGAATTCTGGACGGTTGACGATATCCTCGGTAATGGTCGTCACCAGATCCTGCTGTCAAACCGTGATAACAATCTGCTCCTTCTGGACCGGAATCTGAATCTTTTGGCTCAGCTTCATCTTGAGGCAGTGCCGCAGGTACGGGAATCATCTGTCGGAATGAGGGAGCACTCCGAGGGAAGACTTAGTCTGGTGCTTTCCGTAGATAGGGGGCTGGTTCACTATGTTCTTGAGCTGGAGCAGAGACAATGGAGCACAGTCTTTCTGCGCCGTCCCGGATTATTGGCCATGGTTGCATTGTTGCCGACGGCCGTTGTCATTATCCTGCTTGTTATGTCCTGGTTCAGGATAAAGCGCAAGAACAGGCTGATCTCAGCCCAGAAGGATACTGTCGATGGGGCGCGGGAGAAGTTGGAACGCCGGGTCGATGAACGGACGGCGGAGTTGTCGGTTCTGAATGCGGAGCTTCGGTCCAGCGAAGAGAAGTATCGTCTTCTCGTTGAAAATGCCGGGGCCACAGTTGCCCTTATTGACCGTACTGGTCATTTTCTTTTCGCAAACGAACTGGCTGCCAGAGCCAAGGGGCTGACACCCGATGAACTGGTGGGCAAAACAATGTGGGATGTCTTCCCCAAGGAAGTAGCTGACCGGCAAGTTGAAGGCGTTCGAAGGGTTATCGACTTCGCACAGGGGACAAATACTGATGTACTGACGTGGGTTTCTGATCAGTGGCGATGGTATGCTACTAATCTGCAACCCTTCCGTGATGACTCTGGTCGAGTGGTCTCAGCACTGGTCATAGCTCATGATATCACCGATCTCAAGGTGCTGGAAAAAGAACTGCAGCACAGCGTATCCCGATTTGAATCAATCTTGTCTTCAATGGACGATCTGGTATTCGTGATTGATAAGGAGGGTGTTTTTGTGGAATACCATCAGCCTGAGAAGGCTAGTGGTTTGTATGCGCCCCCCGAAGTTTTTCTGGGGAAATCTTACAAGGAGATACTGCCGGCAGATGTTGCAAACAGCTTCGAGAGTGCTCTTGAGGCGGTATCCAACACGAACGAAGTACAAGAGATCGATTATCCCTTGGAAATCAGCGGTAAGGAACGGTGGTTTGATGCAAAGATATCCCCACGTTTTGGTGTGGACCATGAGTTGACCGGTTTCACCGTTGTTGTTCGTGATATTACTGACCGCAGGGAGGCCGACGAAGCTCTGAGGGAGAGTGAGGAGCGATACCGTTCCATCGCCAATTCGGCTCAAGACTGTATTTTCTGCAAAGATATGGATCACCGCTATACATATGTCAACCCCGCCATGGAACGCCTTTTTGGATGTTCAGCCTCGGAGCTACTGGGACACACTCCAGAGGAACTCTTTGATCCAGAATCTGCTTCCACAATAAGGGAGATAGACAACATTGCATTTAGTGGTGAAGTAGCAACTGCTATCCGTATCTTGCCAATTAACGAAGAAGCACATCTCTTTCACACTATCCAGGCACCGATAAGGGATGCAGAAGGAAATGTCGTAGCAATCAGTGGTATCGTACGAGACATCACCGAATGGCGTGAAGCTGAGACTCAATTGCATCTTCTGGGTCAGGCGGTTGAACAGACTATGGATGAAGTCGCCATAGCCAACCTGGACGGCCATATCCAGTTCGTTAATGTCTCCTGGGCATGCGCCCACGGTTACAGCCAGGACGAATTGATCGGTAAACACCTCTCCATTTTTCATACACCGCAGCAGAATGTGGATGAAGTTATTCCGTTTAATGAACATGTGTTTCGCGATGGGACTTACGAAGGAGAGATCGGGCATGTCCGCAAGGATGGTACCACCTTTCCCACTTTCATGACCTGTTCGCTAATCTCGGATGAGGATGGCAAACCAATAGCTATAGTTGGCATTGCCCGCGACATCACGGCACAAAAACACGCCCTGGAAGCTCTCGAAGCATCAGAGGAAAGATTCCGCGAAATGGTCGATTTGCTGCCTCAGGCAGTCTATGAACTCAACTCGCACGGTCAGGTGACCTTTGCTAATCGTAGCGCACTGGAATCTTATGGTTACGACCAGAGTGATGTCGAGGCCGGGGTTAACGTACGGCAGCTTTTCATGCCCGAGGAGATCGAGAGACTCCTGGTTAACATGCAGAAACGTCTGCGGGGCGAACTTCCGGATGGCCACGAATACATCGCTCTGAGAAAGGACGGCAACACTTTCCCCGTTCTAACATATACCAATCCGATTGTACGCAACGGCAAAACGGTTGGGCTCAGAGGTGTCGCTGTAGATATGACCGAACGCAAAGAGGCAAGTGATCGACTTGAAGCGTCACAGGTACGCTACCGCGAACTCTTCAACTCGGTCGTGGAAGGTTTGGCTCAGGTTGATGAGAACGAGATTATTCAGTTCTGCAACCCGGCTATGGCTGACATTTTCGATGAGGACTCCGTTGACGACCTTGTTGGGAGACAAGTCACCGATTATCTTTCTGACGAGCAGAGTATAATTCTGACAGACCAGACAGCTATGCGCCGGACAGGAGTTTCATCATCGTATGAACTTCGGATTAATACCGCTAAGGGAATCACAAAGACAATCATGGTTTCGGTGGCTCCCCAGTTTGACGATGATGGCAACTACACCGGCGCGTTTGGTGCTGTGCTTGATATTACCGAACGCAAACGGGCCGAGGAAGCGCTGTGGGCGAGTGAAGAGAAATATCGAGGGATATTCGATGAATCTGTTGCTGCCGTTTACATCTTTGATTTTGACAAGAACTTCATAGACTCAAACCAAGCCGGCCTTGAACTTCTGGGCTATTCCAGGAGCGAGCTGCTGAGTATGAGCATTCCCGATGTTGACGCAGACCCAACATTGGTAATAGATGCTCACGCCCAGCTTAACTCCGGTGAGCGTATTGTTAACTATGAACATCAACTGGTCCGAAAGGACGGGCGAGTCATCACCGTTTTGAACAATTCGTTGCCCTTGACCGATGCTGACGGGTCAGTCATAGGTATGCAAAGCACGCTTATCGACATCACCGAGCGCAACCGTGCCGAAGATGCATTGCGAGAGAGCGAGACGCGTCTGGATATGGCTTTACATGGTGCCAGCCTTGGATTGTGGGATCTTAATCTAAAAACGCGTGCAGTCATTCGCAATAACGAATGGGCTGAAATGCTTGGCTACACCTTGGAGGAGATCGACGGCGACGTTCAGTCCTTCAGAGAGCTCGTCCATCCGGACGATAGGGCGGCTCTGAGAAGGGCTGCGTATGTGCACTTTGCCGGGGAGACACCGGCTTTTGAAGTAGAGCACAGGATGAGAACGAAAAGCGGTGAGTGGAAATGGGTTCTCAATTGTGGTCAGGTAACCGAACGGGATAGCAACGACGAACCAGTTAGAATGGTCGGAATTCATCTCGACATCACCGACCGCAAACGAGCCGAGGAAGAGATTCGACGGGCAGAGCAAGTACGGTACAACCAGATTAGAGAGATCGCCGGAGGAGTGTCCCACGAAATATACAATTCTCTTTATCCGGCCATGGTAGCCCTGGAGAAACTTCAAACCGAGATCAAAGGGGCACCGACGAATCACAAAGACAAGCAATCCAGACTACTACGAATGACCTCCAGCGCGGTTGAGCGGGCCATCAGTATGACAGAATTGGTCACCGAATATGCCCGCTTGGAAAACCGTAAGAAGCAGGAATCGGTTAATATCATGTCCGTGGTGCAGAATATCATCGATGACCTGCGTTTTCGTATCGAGGAGATCGGCGTCGAACTATCGGTCGATCTGCCTGATGACCTGTCCTGTGTTTGTAGTGAGGAACACGCCCACAGTGTGTTTAACAATCTGATAAATAATGCCCTGGATGCGTTGGCTGATGCTGACCAGCCTCGCCTTAACATTGCGGGTGAGGTAGTGGATGACGAGAGAATGCGGATCAGGATCACAGATACGGGAACCGGTATTCCTGACGAGAACCTCCCGAAAGTCTTTGATGCGTTTTTCAGTACCAAGCCTCGAACCGGAACCGGACTGGGTTTGGCCATCGTCAAGAAAATAGTCACTCTATACGGCGGAGAGATCACCGTTCGATCCAGTCTTGACACTGGAACGGAATTCGTTATACTACTTACACGGTTCATAGATAACACCGCGTAACGTGCTGGATATCAATGAATAAGCTTGGCAAAATCTTAATTGTCGATGATGACCCCGCTGTTCTTGAGGCTATGTCTGAGTCGTTCTCAGATGAGTTCGAGGTTAGCCTGGCTTCCTCCGGACCGGAGGCGATTTCGACTCTGCTGGACGATCAGCACTTTGACGCTGTCGTACTTGATATTCGCATGGCTCAGATGGATGGTCTCGCGACTGCCTCTCGGTTGAAGGATATTGTTCCCAATCTCCCCATTATCTTTCATACCGGTTATCCAGGTGACTACAGCGAAGATGAAATTGAGCAGGATTATCGCCCGTTCGATTATGTGGGTAAGAATGAACGCCCCGTTCGACTTCAGCGGGCGGTGAAAAACGCAGTTGCTTTCCATCAACTCAAAGCCAATCGAATGGATCTGATTCAGTTGGCCCGCTCCCAATATGATATGGTGGGCTCATCGTCCATTATGTTGAAAGTCTTCCAGACCATCGAAAAAATTGGTCCGACCGGATCCAAAGTGATGATCCTTGGTCCTACTGGCACAGGCAAGGAGTTGGTCGCGCAAGCCATTCACAAGAGGAGTCTTCTGGCTGACAAACAGCTGGCCATTTTCAGCTGCGATCACAAATCGTCGGATCTGGTGGAGTCTGAACTCTTTGGGCATCTGCGCGGTTCCTTTACCGGGGCTGTTGCCGATCGTCAAGGGATGTTCGAGTATGCGCATGGTGGCACCCTGTTTTTAGATGAGATCGGCGACTTGGACATGACGACCCAGGGCAAAATTCTCCGCGTCATTGAGACCGGAGATATGCATCGAATCGGCTCCCCGGAAGTTGTAAAAGTAGATGTGCGCCTGATTTGCGCCACTCATCACGATCTAGACAGGGCGGTGGAGGAGGGTCGATTCAGGAAGGATCTGTACTATCGACTGAAGGGAGTGGTGATCGAGTTGCCTCCCCTGAAGGACCGCCGTGAGGACATACCTGAGTTGCTTGACTATTTTGTGGAGCGATACTGTGCAAAGACCGACTGCAGCCTGAAAGTATTTGAACCATCTGCGCGCGATTTTGTGATTGAGTTTGACTGGCCGGGTAATGTCCGGGAGTTGAGGGAGATGGTCGAATCGCTGATTGATCTTTCCCCTTCATACTATATCACTCATAAGGAGGTATCCGACTACCTGAACCCAAGTGTCGGCTCCAGTCACTCGGAAGGAACGTTGTCTGAGCGGACCCGCGATTTCAAGCGAACGACCTTAATCCAGGTTTTGGATCGCAATAGCCGGAATATCAGTTCCTCGGCTCGGGAACTCGGTGTCGATCCCTCCAATTTGCGCAAACTTATCAAGGACCTTGATATCACCCTGTCCTAACAACCCGACTCGATTGGCCAAACCAACCCTGTATATTAAACCGGACTCTGAGTTTAGAAAACAACAGGGTTGGATCAACAAGGACACGCTGCGGCAGTGATTCCAGATGCCAGAGGGAAGCGGATACGGAAAGTTGTTCCCTCTCCAGGGATCGAGTCAACTTCAAGCTGGCCGGAATGACCATCGACAATACGTTTGCATACCATCAGACCAAATCCATGACCGCCCTTTTTGGTAGTAAACCGTTCATTGAACATTCTGGCCAACCGCTCGGGCTCAATGCCGATGCCGGTGTCGGAGATAATGAGCTTAAAGTGCTGGTTGTCAGGATCGAGGTTTACCTTGACTGAGATCTGACGCAATTCACAACCCTGTGTGGCATCAGCGGCATTATTGAAGATATTGTAAAGTAGTTGTTGAATGTGAGTTGGATCGGCTTCGAAAGGAATGTTAGTCTCTGTGACGACGAGATCAATGGAGACATCGCTGAATCTCTTCTGTGGTTTTAGAAAATCGATGACTTCGCTCAGGAGGTCCTGAAAGTCCACAATCTCTTTCTGGGAAGCGGTGATGGATAGATCCATGAGATTGGTGGTGAAACGCTTCATCCTCTCGATCTGGTCAAAGATGGTTTTTAGGTGCCGGTCCACATTGTCGTAGGATTTCTTGATCAGCAAAGCTTCCAGGAGGGAGAAATTGCCCACCACGACACCCAGAAAGTTGTTGAGTTCGTGACCGATTTCAGCCGACATTTCGCCTCGCGTAGCCATCTTCTCCAGGGAGATTGTCTGGTCCTGAAGTTCCTTCAAATGCGCATAGGCAGTCTGAGTCTCCTCCAGCAGGAACAGGTTCTCAAGCGACAGAGCTAGTTGATTGGCGGCCATATTCAAAAGATTGATATCGGTTCCACCGACCGTAGGAGAACTCTTTGTCACCGGCGTCGTGATCGCTCCATACAGCGACTCCCCACGGCGAATGGGGACTACGAGCATTTTATCATTTGTCTCAAACCAGGGAGGAAGAGTTAGGCGCACGTCGATGGGTTCCAGTGCAATCTGAAAAAGTGGATGCTCCTCGGGTATTGAAGCCACCATCGGTTCGCAAAATACGGTAGTCGGGCAGTTATTGATCGACTCCGCCAGATCAGTGTCATCGAACGTCTGACTATCGATCTGATCACCGATAATGGTCGTACATCTGAACTGTGAATTTTGTCGGTCCCAGTAAAGCACTGTCCCGCGGTCGGTACCACATTGCAACATGGCGAAGTGCAGTGACACTGTGCTAATCGAATTGTGATCTCCAGCCGTATGAAGCATCTTGTTGAGATCAGACAGGCGCTCCAACCGCTCACCGGATGTCTTGGCGGCTGAGTCCTCGTGAATCTTATCTGCCGCTTTGCGGACGGCCTGGCGGATTTCGAGTAGTTCGAAGGGCTTCATGATATAGTCAAAAGCCCCGTGTTTGATGGCATCCTTGGCACTATTGAGATTGGCATACCCGGTCATGAAAATGACACCGGTACGGGGATGATTTTCTCGAATCTGCTTTACCATCTCGATACCATTCATATGAGGCATACGGATATCGGTAATAACCAGATCGGCCGGCTCTGAGGCCAGCATATTGAGAGCCTCGGCCGCGCTCTCAGCGGTGCGAATAAGATAACCCTCATCTTCAAGGGCATCGCTGATTAGCGATAACACAATACTCTCATCGTCGACAGCGATGATGCGTATTGATCCTTTCGAGGGTTCGCTCATGTTTTCTTCGTTTCTTCCAATAACTGTCTCATTGTCTCACCCACCTGGTCCAGATCAAAGGGTTTGGTCAAGCAGGCGTGAGCACCATGCTCGAGAGCCTTATCAGCCAGTTCGTCGGGTAAGGAATCGGTCATCACGAATCGAACCGTCGGTTTGACGGCTACTACACTACGGAAAACTTCGTACCCATTCAGACGTGGCATATGTACATCACAAAAGACAGCGTCGTAATCTCTCTCCAGAGCCATCGTCTGACCCTGGCGACCATCAGTAGCAATATCAACTTTGTGCCCGATTTCGGACAAGTACTCTCTGAGGAGACTGCGAATAACTTCAGAATCGTCAATGACTAAAATGTGTGCCATTGGTTAGTCCTTCTCTTCCATAGTGGTCGCAACCGTCTGCATAAGTTCCTTTATGGAAAACGGCTTGGACAGGAACGCACACGCTCCATTGTTGATCGACTGGCTAACTGTGTGCAGACTCGAAAAACCCGAGATGACAATTATCTTATAGTTTGGGTCAGTATCGCTGGCGAACTTGACCACTTCTTCACCAGAGATACGCGGCATCTTTAAGTCGGTGATGATCAGGTCGTAGCGGTACTCTTTGATTTTCTCGATGGCTTTGTCGCCATCCTCTGCCAGGCTGACATCATAATCGTCGCTAAGAACTTCAGAGAGAAACGACCGGATTATCTCCTCGTCGTCAACCACCAGTATCGATTGTTTGTCTGAGCGTTCCATTCAGAATACCTAGATTTCTTCAGTACCTACAGATGTAAATATCTTCCCAGTTGTCTTATCGGTATCGACAATGCTTCTCTGAACCGGTAGGATTACGGTAAATGTTGTTCCTTCGCCCACCACAGAATCGACCCTTATCTCACCGCCGTGGTCGGCGATAATGCCATAGCTGAGCGATAAACCCAAACCAGTACCCTTGCCGACTTCCTTGGTAGTGAAGAACGGCTCAAAAATCTTTTTCAGAGTTTCCGGCGGAATCCCATGTCCCTGGTCGATCACCTTCATCTCCACCGTGCCGCCGAATTCACCTACTGCCGGACTGAAATTGGTAGCGACCGTTATTTCAGTATCCGGTGCGGAGGCATGCATGGCGTTGATTATCAAGTTAGTGAGAACTTGCTGAAGCTGACCGCCGTTAGCCTGAATCATAGGCAGTTTGGAAGTCAGGTCGCGCTTCAACGTGATCTGATTCATGTGGAGTTGATGTTCCACGAAAGTAACTGTATCATCAACTACCTGATTCGGGTTGATATCCTCGACATCAGCCGCATGAGAGGAGCGAGAGAAGCGCAATAGATTTTGGACGATCGCCTTGCAACGTCGTGCTTGTGTTTCGATGTATGTAATATAGCGAACGTAACCCTCGATCTCCTTGCGAGGTCCATGCTCTTTGGTACTCTTATGCATCTTCTCCAGTGCAAACTGTGCATAACCCAGTATCCCCCCGAGAGGATTATTGAGCTCGTGCGCTACACCAGCAGCCAGTTGGCCGATGGCACCCATTTTCTCTGACTGGATTAGTTGAGACTGAGCTTCCTCGAGAGCTATAGTACGGTCGATTATCTTCTCCTCGAGGTTGCGGTTGTATTCCTCAATCTCATTCCGTGACTGTCGCAGAGACTCAATCATCTTATTGAAGGTATTGGCCAGATGACCTATTTCATCCTTCTGATTGATATTTACAGTTTGTGAAAGGTCACCGTGCGCAACTTTGTCCGTCACTTCAACCAGCATGCTTACTGGTTTTGTAATGACCCTTATCAGGAAGGTCAGCATGAGAATGGCTAGTATCAGTACCATGAGAGTTGTCATGATGGCAGTATTACGGGCTGAGGAAATTGCCTCATTCACCGACTGCAGTGACAATATCAGCCTGATTGAACCGATCACTTCTGTCGATGCCTGGTACCCGGTTGACGGGTTGAAACCGGCTGTGACCCCGAGCGTTTCGCGACTTAGTGATTCTTTGCGCGAGACCACTGGTGCCCACAATTCGACATATTCACTCCCGTTCTCAAGAGTGAGGTAAAGATGACCATCCGCTGGATCTGACCTATTTAAGGAATACATTTTTAGCTCAGTTGACGGACTATCATCCCAGACTCCCAAACTGGTAAGTATCGTCCCATCAAGGTTATGGACAGAGGCATACTTAAACGCCTCGAAGCCATGCAGAACATCCACAAGTTCGTCGAGTTCATACTTCGACTCGAAGATAACTCCACTCTCGGCGTTGACGGCTAGGATACGAATCATTGTCTCGCCGCTGGTCGTAAGTTCCCGGTGGAAACCTTCAGCCTGTCGCTGAATCATGAAGCCGCTGGTAACGACCATGCTCGCGATCAGCATCGTCGAGACAGACAGAACAAATTTTGTTTGTAGACGGATGCTATGGAGGCGTTCGAAGATACTCATCGATATACCTCCTTCGCTATGGCCACCAGATCTTCTGGGATCTCGATATTTATATGATGAGCCGTTCTCTCATTATAATGGAACCAGATGACGTCAACGATCGAGACCTTGATTTTTCCTGCCGCTTCTCCTGCCAAAACTCTGGATGCGATTTCTCCTGCCTGGTGGCCGACCGCTTTGTGATCAAAATCAAGGGCGAAAAGAGCACCCGACTCCACGACATACTGTGAAAACCCCATAAAGGGTATCCCTTTACGCAGCGTGTTGAGGAGAATGTACCTGGTTGATTTGGGGTCAAAAAGTTCCGGATCTGCTACCGACCAGATGCCTTCAACTATTCCTGCCAGAGAGTCCAGCGCTGATGGAATCTCCTTGTCATTGGAGATCAGTACTGGAGTTAGCGTCAGCCCCATGTTTTGTGCTACCACCGTGGCCGGACGAATAAGACTGGCGGTTGCCTCGGTGTACAGAACTCCAACCTTGCGCAATTCGGGAACGATCTGCTTGAAATACTTGAATTGTATTTGAACTGGAATATCCAGCGATGCCCCGGTGATATTTCCTCCTGGTCGACCTACCGATTCTACGAAACCTGATAGCACTGGGTAGAGTACGCCCGCAAAAACAATCGGAATATCCTCTATCTTCTGCTTGGCCAAACTGGTCGCGGGGCTTCCAATAGTCAGTACCAGTTTCGGTGATAATGATCTAAGGGAGTCGATGACCAACTTGTTGTCGTCAGCCGCCTGGGTTAGATAGAAGGTGTGAAGGATAGCGTCCGGGTGAGTGCGCACGATCATCTTACGGGCACCATGAAGCGTTCGCTTGGTGGATGTCAGCGAGTCGCTCATCAACACCGCGATAGGTGTTTCAGCCCGGGCTGATTCGACGATTCCGGACAGACCGAGAACAGTCGCAATTAGCCAGATAAGGATGTATCGAGTTTGGTCGATCATCGTGCCAGCAAGATTTCCTATTCGTTCAAAGATGCTTCACGCTGTCGGTAGGTGACTCCTGCCGATAGCTCTGGTTCACATATTATTCATAACTATCGGTCTGTGTTGCCGAAACTTGATCTGAAGACGTTAAAAGGCACGATAATCTGTAGCATTTACAGAGAATTGGAGCTTATCTCTGACCACTACTGAGGCGACACAAGACTACCTCCTAAGTGATGATATTGTGTGTAACTTTAGAACTCCACGTTCTCCTCGCAATGGCAGAAACGTCACTTTTTCGATAAACTGCCAGAGTTTCGATATCTGCTCACCAATTATTGATGAATTCGTCGTTCTTAGATGCTAAGGCTCGCGACACATGTGGCCGATAACTCTGGAGAAGCTCTCAAACGCGGAAGGGACGAAATGTGATTCTCCGCGAACGGAAGCATTACATATGAAAGTAAGAGAATTGAGTATGTGTGAACAATATGCTAAGGAGGTAGTGCCTTGCGTATCAGCATAAGTCCGGCACCATTGTTATACAGTGGTTTGCTGGTGTTATTGTTGGCAACAGGCGCCTTGGGAGGTGTTAGCGGGAAGATATCAGGACAAGTTCTTGATGTCACTACGGGTGAACCTGTTGTCGGGGCTATAGTAACGGTTGTAGGTACCAACCTTGGAACACTTACAGATATTGATGGAGAGTACTTCATCATTAACCTTCCAAGTGGTAAGCACAACCTCTCGATTGAGGTGATGGGCTACGAGCCGGTGATCAAGACGGATGTCAGAGTACTGGTCGACCTCACAACACCGGTCGATTTCGAGTTGGACCCGTCACCGGTCGAATTGAGCCAGGCTGTAATAGTTAGGGCTGAGAACCCAATTATTCAGAGAGACCTCACGGTTTCGAGAGTTACGTTCACGGCCGATCGGATCAAGGATCTACCGAATATGATCAGCGTTCAGTCCATCTTGTCGAACTACCCCGGTGTAGTTGTTGATGGCGGAAGCGATCTTCATGTCCGGGGTGGTCGAGCAGGGCAGGTAACTTATCTGTTCGACGGATTCAATATCCAGGATCCGTTTGTGGCCGATGAGGGGATGCACATCATTACGGGGTCACTGGAGGAACTCTCTCTGACCGCCGGTGGGTATAGTGCCGAATACGGTGATGCCCTTTCCGGCATTGTTAACTCCGTGAGCCAGCACGGAACGCATACATATCATGGTGGCATTCGGGTATTCGAAGGAGCTACTCACCCCTACGATGTCACCAATGGCAAAATTGGTGGTCTTGAGCGGCTCGGGTATCGGTCTGCATCGATTGACCTGTCGGGACCGATTCCAGGATTGGATCCGCAGCGCTGGACGTTCTTCACGGCTGGAGAATACCTGCAAAATCCCTCATACTTGCCGCACAGCAGTCGCCAGGCATACACCGGAACGGCAAAATTGAATATGCAGCCGGCTAGCCGGATGAGACTTAAGACAAACCTGTCTTACAACTTCATCACTGGTGAGTCCTATGATCACCGCGATGTCAACGGCGTCTCCTACGACTTTAATCTGGACGGTCTCCCGAAGATTGAAAGAAAAGCATACCTGATTGGCCTCACCGGCGACTACGCCTTCAGCGAGCGCACGGTTCTATCGGCCTCAGTGAACCGCTTCTCAACCTCCACCAAGATCGCTCCAGAGCATTTGTTTGATCTGTATTGGGATCGGTGGCCAGGTTATTCGGTCGACGAAGACGGAGTATACAATGGCACTGTCCACGAAAACAACTACGGTAATGATATCGATTGGACCAATCCGCAGGAGATTGTTGGTTTCACGTCAGGTGACGATTTCAGGCCAATATATGGATATCGCCAGTCGAACTATGATGCTTTCAGCCTGAGCGCAGTAAACCAGATCAACAAGTGGAACCAGATCAAGACCGGTTTTGAATATCGCAAGTACAACGTCAAATGGGATGCCAAGCAGTTCCTTAATGACAATCCCTATGGCGAAAAATTCGATTGCGGGCCAACTTATGCTTCGGTCTATATCCAAAACAAAATGGAATACGACTACTTTATTGTTAATGTAGGTTTGCGCTACGATTATCGTGATGCCGACATTTCGTACAACGCGACCCCAACCGGTGACCAACCTATTTATAAGAATGCAGAATCCCAGGGTCGAGTGTCTCCTAGATTGGGTGTATCATTCCCGATCTCCCAGAAATCGGTCATGCACTTCAACTACGGACTTTATTACCAAACACCGCAGTTCTACTATATGTACACGAACCTGCAGGGTGATATCGAAACGGGTCTTCCCTTGCTCGGTAATCCGGACCTGGAACCGGAGCAGACCGTTGGTTATGAGTTGGGTCTGGATCACATGATTGGCAATAACTACCGTATCAATGTTACCGCCTTCTACAAGGACTTCCAGGACTTGGTTACCACCCGATCGTCATATAAGATAGCCGGAAGTCCGGTAACATATTTCGACAATGATGACTATGGTTCTGCCAAGGGCATTGATCTGGCTATTGAGAAGCTGCCGACCAACAGCAATCTCAGCGGCTCCATATCATACAGCTATATGATAGCCCGTGGCAACGGCTCTGATGCCACCGAACCATATTACACCTACCTGTCGGCCAGTGTTGACACTCTGGCACCGATTTCGGAGTTCCCGCTTGATTTCGATCAACGACACACGGCCAGCGCTGTGGTGAGCTATCGGGCGCCTCAGGACTGGCAGGCCAACCTGCTGGGCTTGAAACTGCCCAGTGCCTGGGGTTTGACTTTCGTTGGTTACTACGGTTCGGGTCTTCCTTACACTCCGACCGACGGTGCGGGTAATCGTCTGGGTGAACGCAACGAGGGTCGTCTACCGGCCTCGTATTCGGTCGATATGCGCTTCAACAAGGATTTCGGTTTCCGGACGGGGGATTTGAAACTGACCATGTTTGTTGAGGTCGACAACCTCTTCAATCGACGCAATGTTATAAACGTCTACTCCCGTACCGGTCTTGCAAACAACGACGGCTGGGACACCCAGGGCGGTCTGGCTCTGGATCAACAGGAGGTAGACCACTATGATGACCTGTACGATAATGATCCCCAAAACTATTCATCTCCCCGGACAATCAGGACCGGGTTAGAACTAAACTTCTAGGCCGGAGCTAATGACTATGAATACGTACAAACGCGTTTCAATGATTTTCCTGGTGGCGGGCCTCATGGTCCTTTCACAGGCAGTCGTGGCGAGCGGTGCAGATCCGGAAAACCGACTGGCGGGGGGGCCGGGAGGTGACTTAAGTCTATCTCCACAACCTTCCACAATGGACTACGCCACCCACAATGTTGCCAACGTGATGACCACCATCGACAACTTCGGTCGTATCGGAGGGTATTCTCATTACGGTCTACCTTCCGGGGAATGGCCTCGCAACTCGGGCCATTCGTATCTAGCCGAGATCAAATACTGGATGGGTACCATTACTCCAGACGGCGATACGCTAGTGGCTAACACCAATGACGACTTTCAAGCTCTGCCGGAAGCGTCTTTTACAGATAATCCGTACAAGATTCTCCTGTCAACCGATACGACCCGTTACTACAACTACGACCCTGATGATACTACGGGTATCGGTGAAGGCCGTGCGGCTCGCGGTTGGAGAGTCTGGAATTCGGAAGTGGCCGAGTGGGAATACAATGAGGTCTACAGCACCTTATCAACGAGTTATTCCCCTGGCGGACCCACTTCGATGCAGGATTCTCATTTCCGATTTGGTGATATAGCTGGCGGTGACCCGTTGATGGGTATCGAAGTTGCCCACACCTGCTATCAGTGGAGCTACTGTTACAATGAAGACTTCATGTTCGTCATTCTCGACATTACCAATACTTCTGCTGTTGATTACGCCAACTTCGCCTTTGGTCTATACACCGATATTGATGTGGGTGGTGACGATGGTCAGGGTGGTAATGGCCGGCTGATGGATGTGGTGGGCTATGATGCCGATGAAAACCTGGCCTGGACCTACGACGTAGGTGCATTTGATCCCGGCTGGGGACCAACGGTGAAGCCAGGCTTTTTCGGAACGAAACTACTGGAGACTCCTGACGATATTGGTATGACCTCGTTCCGTACCGGAGAGTGGGATTTGCTGCCGACCGATGATGCCGGCAGGTTTGAATTGATCGATGGTACTCAATTCAATGCCCCTCTGCCGCCAACCGATCAGTATTACATTCAATGTACGCGAGGTATCGACTTAGACGCCGGCAAGACTGTTCGGGTGGCTTTTGCTATTGTGGCCGGGGCTGATCTGGAAGAATTCCAGGCCAACGCTGCTATGGCACAGGACCTCTACGAAAGCAAGTATGCCGGGCCGGAGCCGCCGACAACGCCGGTTCTGACTGTTAGTGGTGCCAATGGCAAAGTCTATATTGATTGGAATGATTCCGCAGAAGTGGCTATTGACCCGATGTCCGGAGAGCAGGACTTCGTAGGCTACAAACTCTATCGCAGCGATAACCAGGGTAGAACCTGGGGCGTAGTCAATTATCAGACCGGCAATGATTGCCTCACGATTGACTATGATCCGCTGGCCTTGTACACCGTCACAAGTCCGGGAGATCCGATCCCCCATTCGTATATTGACACCGGTCTCCACAACGGAGTTGAGTACTGGTATTGTCTGGTCGCATTCGATGGTGGCGATACGACTCTCGGTGTAGATCCTCTGCAGTCAGGTTTCGGTGTTGCGGGCCAGGCCACCAACGTGGCGACCGCTACACCAGTCGATGATCCGGCCGGGTATTTTGATGCCGCCGGGACGGTAACTCACGATTACGATGGTTTGCAGGAGCCGTCGGAAGGTGAGGTGTTTCCTATTGTTTTTGACAGCGACCTCTTGCAGGGAGCTGACTATGCCATAGTGTTTGAGGACACACCGGAACGTTCCTATTGGCATCTGATCAACGAGACTACCGGGGACACCGTGTTGGCCTATCAGGATCGTGTCAATACCGACCCCGGCGAGTACGAGGTGATCCAGGGGTTGCGGGTGGTGGTTACCGATGGGGACCGCGTACCTGAAACCCATGGACAGACTGCCTTTACCGGAGCCGACACGACAATGGTGATGGCCTACTTCTACGGCGCTGCTATCCCTCAATTTACTGGCTCAAACGATGATGCTTTCGCCAACGCTCAATACAGAGCAGACTATGAATTGCGATATACCAGCGACTCCACCCGCGCCACCTGGGTGCTGGATGGATTTTACGCCACCGATTTCGAGTTCATGGTGCCTTTTGAAGTCTGGAACATGACTACCAACCAGCAAGTCTCGTTGGCCGTCTACGACTTTGATGAGAACTGGGTCTGGGATCCATGGGACTTACTCACCATCGTTGACTATCCCTATGACGGGACAACTTCGGTGACCGAGTTTGCTTTCCCCAATTACTACGGGTGGATGTTCGGTTTGGACGAAACATTGCCCTCTCCACAGGATGGAGATGTTCTCTCCATTGAAGGCGCTCCGCTAAACGGCCCCGACGATCGGTTCACCTTTAAGGCGGACGGTATCAACACTGCTGCAGCGATAAATGAATTGGCGGATATCAAGGTCGTACCTAATCCATATTTGGGCCGCTACTCATCTATGGTGGAGACGGCTGAAGATGAATCGGCAATCTATTTCAATGGCCTGCCAGGCGAATGCGCTATCCGCATTTACACACTGGCAGGAGATCTGGTGCAAACTCTAAATCATACCGATGGGACAGGTTCCACGCGCTGGGATCTTCAGTCCCGAAACGGCCAATTGGTGGTTTCCGGTGTCTATTTATTCCATGTCGAATCGACCTACGGTGAACACCTGGGCCGCTTCGCCATCATCAAGTAAAGGAGGTGGATGATGAAGAATATTATTACAACTCTCGCCATACTCCTGCTTCTGGTGGCCGGCAGTGCCCTGGCCGATTTCGCCAAAGTAGGTTCGACCGGCGCCCAGTTTCTCAAGATGGGAGTCGGTCCTCGGTATCAAGCTATGGGTGACGCTTCGGTAGCGGTTGCGGATGATATCTATGCTGCCTACTGGAATCCAGCCGGTTTGTCCGAGGTGGAAAATGCCACTGTGGGCTTCACTAATATCAACTGGGTGCTTGATGTCAATCTCAACTATTTCGCTCTGGCACGGTATTTCGAGGATGTAGGCACTTTTGCTGTGTCGGCCACCGTGCTATCGATGGGTGATCAGGAGATTACGACCTTTGAGCAACAGAATGGGACCGGAGATTTCTTCACCGCCACCTCTTACGCCATTGGGCTTTCGTATGCCCGCCAGTTGACCAACCGGTTTGCATTTGGAGGTACGGTGAAGTTTATTGGTGAGCGTATTCACAATGAAAACGCCAGAGGTATGGCCTTCGATTTCGGTACCCTGCTATATACCGGGTATCGCTCCCTTCGCTTAGGTATGTCCATCAGCAACATGGGTCCGGAAATGAAATTTGATGGCCCCGATCTGGATGTTTCCTACGATGAACGGGAAGGAGAAGGTTCCAATCACGGCGTCGATGCTCAGGTTAAGACGAGACCATACGAGCTGCCGATGGTTTTCCGTGTTGGTATGGCTTACGATTTCGAGATGGGACCCAAGTCGATTGTTACTCTGGCTGGGGAATTGAAACACCCCAACGATAATCTACAACAGAGTTCACTGGGAGCCGAGTATTCATACGCCGAGAAGTTCTTCGTGCGTGGTGGCTACAAGTTCAACTACGATGAGGAAGGCCTGTCTGCCGGAGCTGGACTCAAAACGGCTGTTTCCAGTGGTACCAGACTATTTGTCGATTATTCCTGGCAGGATCTGGGTCGTCTTCAGAACTCCCAGAGATTCTCGGTTGGATTTACGTTTTGATCATAGAGCCAATACTCACAAGGCCGTGATGGTAATCATCACGGCCTTTTTTCTGCGTGATTTCATCTCCTATCCACCTCCGATGCCTGAAACTACTACGCTGGCTCCATTTTGATGACTCGACACCCAAAACAGGTTATCCTGCGATATTATCGGTAACGTGTTGTAATACTGTGCATTAGAAGACGTGCTACAGGTTTATTTCAGGGTAATTACAGTCAAAATCTATTGGGCAAGCTTGCCTTCGAGGCAGCTATATGCTATATTTGAATACACACACGGTAGATCGCTTTGCATTTCCCGATTGTGGAGAGGGATTCACTACGGGACGCTTGCCGGATAATTGATTCAATCAATGACTTGGCATTATTAAATAACCGGCTTGCTGGCGTCGCCAAGGAGGCAAACTGCCCTCAGCCGTACAGAGCGATCCCTGAGAATGGAGGCTTAGCCATGCGTGTGACATATAGAGATGGGGTATCGCGGAGAGGAAGACCCCGGTCAGTACTCAACCTTAACAAAACACCACTGACCGACCGTGAGAAAGACAAGCTCCGCACGGTGATGAGGAGATATGCCTTTCGGGCCAATGACTACTATCTGAGGTTAATCGACTGGTCGGACCCGGATGATCCCATTCGGCGACTGGTGATTCCTCACGAACGAGAGATGGAATTCTGGGGTGAACTGGATGCTTCGCGTGAGGGTCGTATAACGGTTCAGAAGGGGGTCCAGCACAAGTATCGTTCCACGGTCCTGTTGCTGGTTACAGATTCATGCAATTCCTTCTGCCGTTATTGCTTTCGCAAGCGTCTCTTCATGGACGGCAACAATGAGGCTTGGCACGACTTGAGCCCTGGACTGGAGTACATCCGTCAACATCCCGAGGTGGACAATGTGTTGCTGAGTGGAGGGGATCCGCTTATACTCGGCACAGCAAAACTTGAGAAAATCGTTAGTGCCCTGCGTCGGATTGATCATATTCGGGTTATCCGTATTGGCACCAAGATGCCTGCTTTCAATCCGTTCAGGATACTCAATGATGACTCCCTGCTGGCGATGTTCAAAAAATACTCTTTGCCCGATCGGCGTATCTACCTGATGTGCCACTTCGATCACCCACGGGAGTTGACCCCTGAAGCCCGTGAAGCAATTCGACTCGTGATCGACAGCGGCGTTATCTGCCTTAACCAGAATCCCATTATCCGAGGTATCTCCGACCGACCGGAAGTGATGTCGGAGCTGTGGAATGAACTGTCACACATGGGCGTGTCACAGTATTACGTCTTTCAGGGGCGTCCTACAGCAGGGAATATCGCCTACGAAGTACCCATTGTTAAGGCGTTCCGTGCCATTGAAAAGGCCAAGCAACGCTGCTCCGGTCTGGCCAAACGCATCAGGTATGTCATGTCGCATGAATCAGGGAAGGTCGAGATTGTGGGGGTCGATTATCGGCGAATCTATCTCAAATATCACCAGGCCAGGAACGAGCGCGATAACCAGCGGATGTTCATTTGCCTACGCGATGACCAAGCTTACTGGCTGGACCAGCTCAAGCCTGAAGGAGGGTACGAGAACAAGTACCAGGATCGAGACCAAAACTACCGGCCATACTCGTGATCGCCAGACTTCTGATATTTCGTTCTCGACATACCTGTATCCTGCTGAAATCGCCGATCAGGATGTGAGGTGCTGGCTTGGTCTCTGTCTTCGGTAGTTGTTGTTGACGCCAACTCAGGGTGAAGATATTCTTGATTGTGAAAATTGTCTGACTCAGAGCTTTGCCCCACGCGGGAAGAGAGGAATATTCCGTGAAGTTACTACTGCCCGGGTTGTTGTTGGTTATTGCTTTGGTCTGGTGTACTTGCGATGAAGGCCATCCGATTATTTCTCCTCCTCCCCCTGCTCCCGTTCCTGCTCCCCCGGGAGGCTTGTTTGGTGTCCCTGCTGATGTTGATGAGGACATTAGTATGCTTCTTATGTGGGTTGCTCCCGATACAGGTACTAGTCCGACCGGATACGACGTTTATCGAAGTGTGAATGGCAACTTGTTTGAGAAGATCAACGAGTCCACTATCACAGCAACGTCATTTGGCCCCATAGGTCAAGATTACCCGTTAGCACTATCTTTTGCAGATACCTCCTATGACACGGCTTCTGCCCAACTCCATAAGTATTATGTTGTTTCGGTTGGCACTGACAGCGTCAGTGATCCTTCCGATACTGTCTCCTGCATTCCCAATACAATTAGTCGCGATAGCAGTGTTGCCAATATCACACCAGAGGATGGGGCTGTCAGTGTTGATCGGGTACCAACGCTGGGTTGGGATGCCAAAGCTAGTGCTGCTTCGTATTTTGTCTTTCTGAGAGAGGCCGACGAATACTACCCATTATGGATGCACAGGTGTTTCGATATTACTTGTGGATTCAAAATCACGTCTGGCACTACTTATCTGGTTGGCATTGGAGACAGTCTCGAATCAATTCACGAATACGAATGGCTGGTTTGGGCCATATCGAGTGACAACTGTGGATTCGCCCTTTCCGAGGGGACTTTCACTACTACCTATTCGGCAGTTGTAGGTACTGTTGTGGATGCTATCCAAGCTCCGGGATTCTACACGATCTGTTGGGACCAGACCGATGATCTCGATGTGCAGGTACCTGAGGGTATCTATGCGTTTCATATGGTCTCGAACTCTTTTGATGATCTTGGTCACCCCTTTGAGATTGCCGATGATGCCGAGCATGTCGGATCTATCTGTGACACTCCAGTAACGGTTCCGAGTGTTCCGTATCTTTATCAGACTGGCGACATCATACCGATCAAATATTCACTGCCAGAAGAAGCTGCTGTTCGAATCGATATTGTCCGTTAGTCATCTGTAGTGTCGATTGTGTTATACTTTCTGGGAGGCTGACCCATTGAGGGGTTGGCTTCTTTTGCGTTGTCTTGGGATTGGTGTTAGTTGACATTTCTTGCTACCTGATGTTTCTTGTCTCCCATGAACAAATCGGAAAACAAACAGGGTTTGACCTATGCCGAGAGCGGGGTCAATATTGCCGCCGGAGATGAGGCGGTGGAGCGTATCAAGACGCTTGCACGCGCTACCTTCAATCCGCAAGTTTTGTCCGACATCGGTGCTTTTGGAGGGCTTTTCAAACCAGATATCTCCGGCTTGAAGAAACCGGTTCTGGTGGCCTCTACTGATTCGGTCGGAACCAAGCTGAAGCTGGCCTTCATGACCAGCATCCATAACACGGTCGGCGAAGATCTGGTCAATCATTGTGTCAACGATATCCTTGTACAGGGTGCCCGACCGCTGTTTTTCCTGGACTACATCGGCGTTGGACATCTGGAGCCGGAGGCAATGGCCGAACTTGTAAGCGGCGTCAGTCGTGGCTGTGTGAGTACTGGTACGGCTTTGCTGGGAGGCGAGACAGCCGAGCTACCCGGCTTGTATAAGCATGGTGAATACGATCTGGTTGGCTTCATTGTCGGTATGGTCGATGAGAGAAAGATCATCGACGGTAAGTCGATTACGCCCGGCGATGTCTGTCTTGGGTTACCATCCAATGGACTGCACACCAACGGCTACACAATGGCGCGCAAAGTGGCTTTTGAGATCGCGGGACTCAAGCCTGATGATCATGTCGAAGAACTGGGTACGACTATTGCCGATGCTCTGATGAAAGTTCATATTTGTTACGCTTCTGTGATTCACAAATTAATGGACAAACACCCCATCAAAGGTCTGGCGCATATCACCGGCGGAGGAATAGCCGGCAACCTCAACCGTGTGCTGCCCGACAACTGTGATGCCGAAATCAATAAGCAGTCATGGCCTGTTCCACCGATCTTTGATTTCCTGAAGGAGCGTGGAAATATCGACCCGGATGACATCTATTCCGCCTTCAATATGGGAATCGGGTTTGTCCTGGTAGTTGAAGAAAGTAAGGCAGATGCAATTGCGGCCGACCTAACAGGTATGGGTGAGACGGTCTATCGAATTGGCCGAATTGTCAACGGTAATCGCATCGTGAAACTGACGGATTAGTAGACCGATAGCCGACACTTTGCGGATTGTAGCGAGTGATTATCTGTAATCCTTGATGGAGACTGAACACGGATGTTGAAGAAAGTAATATTTGTAATCTGTGATGGATTGGGCGACCGTCCGGTGAAGGGGCTGAACAACATGACCCCCCTGGAGGCGGCCAAAACGCCAAATCTTGATAAGCTGGCTACAGGCGCAGAATGCGGTCTGATGCACACCCTGGGACGTGGAAAAACGCCCGGAAGCGACACGGCCCATCTGACAATCTTTGGCTATCCCATCGATCAATGTTATTCCGGTCGTGGCCCTATCGAGGTCGCCGGTCTGGGGCTGAAGTGTGAGGATGGCGATGTGGCTCTGCGTGGCAATTTCGGAACCGTCGATGGAAACCTGAC
This sequence comes from Candidatus Zixiibacteriota bacterium, assembly GCA_019038695.1. NCBI lineage: Bacteria > Pseudomonadati > Candidatus Zixiibacteriota > Candidatus Zixiibacteriota bacterium. Next base: position 219,492 of record JAHOYZ010000007.1, on the reverse strand, counting down.
CATCAAAGACCGTCGCGCCGGACGCATTCTCGAAGTCGGCCCACTGACAGAAGCGATTGACGGCATGGAAGTAGATAGCGTGAAGTTCATTGTCAAGCCTGGCACCGCTCACCGAGCGGGTGTCATCATGCGGGGGAAAGGTTTGTCGGGGGCAATCGTTGATGCTGATCCGCATGTACCCGATGTTCCTGTTCGTACTGTAACTGCTACCGACGACACACCCGAGGCCAAACACACTGCCGATGTACTTAATAAGTTCCTGGGGAAAGCCCACGAAGTGCTTAAAAATCATCCGTTCAATGCTAAGCGTGTGAAGGACGGAAAACTCCCGGCCAATTTCCTCCTGGTTCGCGGAGGAGGTCAGTACAAAGAACTGGCATCCTTCAAAGAGAAGTTCGATCTATCCGCCTGTTGTATTGCGGGAGGGGGACTCTACAAGGGTGTAGCGGCGTTTCTCGGTATGGACATCATTGACGTACCGGGTGCGACCGGACTGCCCGACGCAAATGTCGAGAACAAATTCCGAGCCGCCCTTGAAAAACTCGAAGAGTTCGATTTCGTTTTTGTTCATGTGAAGGCGGCCGACTCCCTGTCCGAGGACGGCAACTGGGAAGCAAAGCGCGACTTCATTGAGAAGATTGATGCTGCCGCTGTGCTCCTGACCGATTTGTCACCGGAGACTTTATTGGTTGTGACTGCTGATCATTCGACCGCCTCTGAGATGAAAGCCCATTGTGCCGATCCGGTCCCGATCATGTTCTACGGCGGTGGGGGAGAGAGCATCAGAGTTGACGATGTGACCGCCTTCAACGAACGCGCCTGCGCTTCCGGCGGGCTGGGGCATATGGTTGGTCTGGACGTTATGCCGCAAGTCCAGAACCTCCTGGGCAAATTGCACCTGGTCGGCGCATAAGGATCATAATCTGTATTGTCGTTCGAGTAGGTCGAAACTGTCTTCAGTTTCGACAGGCATTGCTTGAGCCCTGCGCTCCGTATGAATAGGTTCCATGTTGCTACGTCGTCCTGAGCGGAGTCGAAGGGCGACCACACAAGGCGCACATCTTTGCGCTTCGACTCCGGATGGGTGCCACACAGCTTGCTGTGGGTTCCGTAATTTTAAGCCGGTCTCTTAGGCGGTGCTGTCGTGCATCACCCCTACGCCCCCAACTTTATGTTTACATGATAGGTCGACGTACTTAACTTAGTCCTTGTCAGATGAACCGATCATACGGACATGAGAGGGACATAGCAGGCGACCAATGGTTACTAATGACTCAGATGACGACAAGACCCAGTCCCACGTGATCCTGACCAAAGGCACGATGGTGTCACACTATCGTATCATTGAGAAGATCGGCGCCGGTGGTATGGGTGAGGTCTATCTGGCGGAGGATACGAAGCTCAAACGCAAGGTCGCCCTCAAGTTCCTTCCTCCGCATCTGTGTCAGGATGAAGATTGTCGCGAACGTTTCAAACGCGAAGCCCAGGCAGCAGCGAAATTGAACCATCCTAACATCGTCACCATCCACGAAGTCGCCGAACATAGCGGACGACCATTCTTTGCCATGGAGCATGTCGAAGGACAATCACTTAAAGATGTGATCAGGGACTACCAACCGGGTCTTGATGACATCATCAATCTCGTATTACAAATCTGCGAAGGATTAGCCAAAGCGCACGAGGCGGGGATCACGCATCGTGATATCAAACCCTCGAATATTGTTATTGATGCCGACGGCCGCCCGAAGCTTGTTGATTTTGGTCTGGCAACGATTCAAGGGACTGATAAACTGACCAAGACCGGCTCCACCCTTGGCACTGTTGGCTACATGTCACCGGAGCAGATCAAAGTGAAGGAAGTCGATCACCGGTCGGACCTGTTCTCCCTTGGTGTCGTGCTGTATGAAATGATCGCGGGACGGTTGCCGTTTGCGGCCGATAACGAAGCGGCCACGATGAACGCCGTACTCAACGAAGTACCGGAGCCGCTATCGCGGTACAAAAGTGGTGTCTCTGGCGAACTTCAGCGTATCGTATCCAAACTACTGGAGAAAGACCCCACTCTACGTTATCAAAGTGCGGTTGGTCTGATCTCCGACCTCAAGACATTAACCCGCGATGAGCCATCAGTTGCAAGCAAACCTCCCGTGGACTGGTGGAACCGTTTCGTGGTTGTCGGTGCTGTCATTGTGTGTCTTATCATGGCTGGGTACTGGTTGCTTCCGATGACAGAAGAGAAGGCAACTCAGGTCCAGTCGGAGAGAATCATGTTGGCCGTGCTGCCCTTCGAAAACCTGGGCAATCCGGATGATGAGAACTTCGCAGACGGCATCACTGATGCGATCACATCGCGCATAGCCAAGATTGGCGGGTTAGGGGTCATCTCCCGCACAAGCGCTATGAAATACAAAAAAACCGACAAGACGCTTAAGCAAATTGGTGCCGAACTTGGTGTGAGCTATATTCTTGAAGGAACGATTCTCTGGGACAAGAGTGGTGATACCGACCGTGTGCGCATCATTCCACAGTTAATTCGGGTCTCAGATGACAGCCACATCTGGACTGAAACCTATGAGCGCGTAATGACGCAGATTTTTGCGGTCCAGGCCGGCATTGCTACATCAATAGCGGAAAAACTTGATATTACGCTGCTCGAACCAGAACGTGATGCCCTGGCCGAACAACCTACTGAAAACGCTGATGCTTATCATGCGTATCTTGCGGGAAAAAGGTATGATGCAGATTCGCTCGCAGTGCAGATGTATGAGCGAGCAATCGAATTGGACCCGAGCTTCGCTCTTGCTTATGCAGCCCTTTCGAAAACTCACTCTGAGATGTATCACTACCAGTACGATCATACGGAGGAACGTCTTCAACTTGCTAAGGAAGCGGTGGATAAGGCTCTGGCGTTGCAACCAGGCCTACCGGAAGCGCATCTGGCTCTTGGCTACTACTATTATCATGGGTATCGGGAATACGATAAGGCATTAAAAGAATTTGCAATTGCAGAGAAAAGATTGCCGAATGATCCAAGAATCCTTCAGGCGGAAGCGTTTATCTGGCGGCGATTAGGGCGTTTCGAAGAGGCACAAGTCAACCTTGAGAAAGCTTTCCAACTGAATCCCAGAGATGATGATGCAGCCATACAGGTTGCTGTTATTCATCAATGGTTACGTAATTATCAGAAGGCTATTAACTACATAGACAAAGCCATTTCAATTCGCCCTGACATTTCGATGTATCACTATATCAAGATGATGACACTTATATTGATGGGTGATCTTCCTTCGGCTCACCAAACCATATCCAACGCACCACATCAGGAAGCACTCGCGTTGCCTTGGGTATATCTGCTTATGTTCGAAAGAGATTATGATGCAACTTTCAAGTATTTTGATTTAGGAACCAAACAATACGTTCTTGCTGGAAGTTCATTCATGTCTGTTGACCTATGGAAAGGCTCTATTTACAGGTTCATGGGTGAAGACGAACTTGCATATGCTGCCTTCGATTCATCACGTGTTTTCTTGGAGTCACACGAACAGGAATTCAGTGGTTTTTTTGGATACTATATGTCATTAGGACTAACATACGCAGGATTAGGTCGTAAGGAAGAAGCAATCAGATTCGGTCAACTTGCGGTGGAGAAATACCCAATATCTAAGGATGCCCTGTTGGGTACTCGTCAGGAGAAGGAACTTGCCGTTGTATATGTGATGTCGGGAGAATATGATTTAGCGATTGACCTATTAGAGCATGTCATGAGTATCCCCTTCAATCTTGAATCAGTTGCGACTCTGCGTCTCAATCCCATATGGGACCCCCTCCGCGACCACCCACGCTTCCAGGCGCTGATAGAAAAGTATGATACGAAATGACAGAGCATAATGACGACCGTACTCAGACCCATGTGATCCTGACCAGGGACACGATGGTGTCGCACTACCGGATCATCGAGAAGATTGGCGCCGGTGGTATGGGTGAAGTGTACCTGGCGGAGGATACGAAGCTCAAACGCAAGGTCGCGCTGAAGTTCCTGCCCCCGCATCTGTGCCAAGACGATGAATGCCGTGAACGTTTCAAACGCGAAGCTCAGGCCGCCGCCAAACTCAACCATCCGAATATTGTGCATATCTATGAAGTCGCCGAACATAATGCTCGGCCGTTCTTCGCCATGGAGCATGTCGAAGGACAATCACTTAAAGATGTGATCAGGGACTACCAACCGGGTCTTGATGACATCATCAATCTCGTATTACAAATCTGCGAAGGATTAGCCAAAGCGCACGAGGCGGGGATCACGCATCGTGATATCAAACCCTCGAATATTGTTATTGATGCCGACGGCCGCCCGAAGCTTGTTGATTTTGGTCTGGCAACGATTCAAGGGACTGATAAACTGACCAAGACCGGCTCCACCCTTGGCACTGTTGGCTACATGTCACCGGAGCAGATCAAAGTGAAGGAAGTCGATCACCGGTCGGACCTGTTCTCCCTTGGTGTCGTGTTGTATGAGATGATAGCGGGCCGATTACCGTTTGCAGCCGATAACGAAGCGGCCACGATGAACGCCGTACTCAACGAAGTACATGAGCCGCTATCGCGGTACAAAAGCGGTGTGTCGGGTGAGCTGCAGCGTATCGTTTCCAAACTACTTGAGAAAGACCCCACTCTACGTTATCAAAGTGCGGTTGGTCTGATCTCCGATCTAAAGACATTGACCCGCGATGAGCCATCGGTTGCCGGCAAACCTCCCGTGGACTGGTGGAACCGTTTTGTGGTCGTCGGCGCGGTGATTGTCTGCTTGATAATGGCAGGCTATGCTCTGTACCCAAGGCAAGAAGTCTCCTCAGGTGACAAAAAGAAGTCCCTGGTCGTGCTCCCCTTTGAGAATCTTGGCACCGACGAAGACGAATACTTCGCCGCCGGCATTACCGATGAGATCACGGCGCGGCTGGCGGGCCTAAGCGGACTGCGGGTTATTTCCAGAACAAGTGCCGTCCATTATAAGGACTCCGGCAAACCTCTCAAGCAGATAGCCAAAGAGCTAAAGGTCGATTATGTGTTGGAGGGGACAATCCGTTGGGACAAGTCGGGCGATGTTGACCGCGTACGAATCATCCCGCAGCTCATACGCGCTTCCGATGATTCCCATGTCTGGGCCGATACTTTTGAACGGGCTCTTACCCAGGTATTCGTTGTCCAGGCGGAAATCGCCACGCGTATCGCCGATGCTCTTGACGTAACGTTGCTGGAGTCGGAGAAGCAGCTTCTGACAGTCCAACCGACTGAGAATCTTGTCGCTTACGACTATTTCTTACGTGCTAAGGATCACTGGAATGAAGGAAATCACGCTTCTTTGGACAGCGTGATTCATTTGCTTGAGAAAACGACCAGTCTCGACAGCACCTTTTATCCTGCTTACTCCTGGTTAGTGCGCATGTATGGGGTTGAGTACATCAACGCTTACCGGCGGACCGATGAGTGCAAGGCGCAGGCAAAGGAGGCTGCCGAGAAAGCCCTTGAGTTGGCCAAGTCGAAACCGGACGGTTACATCGCTATGGGGACCTACCATTATTACATCAGCCGTGATTACGAATCGGCCCTCGAGCAATTCGAATTGGCGGCCCGGAGCCAACCGAACAACAGCGATCTGCTAACCATGACTGGTTATGTCTATCGGCGTATGGGAGAGTGGGATATCGCCGCTGATTATCTACAGAAAGCACTCATGCTCGACCCGCTGTCGATGAACATTGCTGCCGGGCTGATCCATACCCTCTTTATGATGCACCGACTTGACGAAGCACAGATCGTGGTTCTGAAAGGACTTGAGTTCGAACCTACTAACAGGGGGCTTCTCTTCTGGAATGTGGCTCTGCCCGGCTTAGGTAGTGGTGACAGTCTATACATTATGAAGGCAATAGAGAGGTACGAAGAATCCACGACCGAGAAGATGGCCGGGGTTCTTCAGGAGTCGGCTGACATCTATATGCGCCGCTACGAGTCGGCCCTTGCGCGACGAAGTTCGACGGACTGCAGAAACCTGAGCGACTCAGCCGTTTACTACCAGCAGCGGGGGGAAATCTATCGTTATCTCGGCGACACCAACCAAAGCCGTGTCTATTTCGATTCGGCCAGGGTCATTTGGGAGGCGCAGGTAGAGGCCAGTCCTGACGTAGCTGATTTCCACAGCCCCCTGGCGGAGGTTTATGTCGGCCTCGGTCAGAATCTCAGGGCCGTTGAACATGCAGAATTGGCTACCAGACTTATGCCTGTCTCCAAAGACGAGGTCGCGGGTTCAGAAAGACTTGTCTCCCTGGCGGTGGTCTACGCTTGGGTTGGTGAGTATGACAAGTCTATTGATTTGTTGGATTATCTACTGAGCCATCCTTCACGGATCCAGGTTGGTGGAATTCGTCTGCACCCTCGATGGGATCCACTCCGCGACCACCCGCGCTTCCAGGCGCTGATCGAGAAGTACTCCGACCAAACCGAACAATAAGTACACGCATCAAAATACTTGTTCCGGACTGTTCAATCTTGTAAGTAGTCTTGTAGGGCAGGAGCCCTGCGCTCCTGCCGGAAAACAGGCGATGCCTGGCGGAACCGCTAAAGGGTTCCACCCTACGACACTTGTCATTCCTGCGAACGCAGGAATCCAGAAGCCTGCGTCAGGTTGCAAGCAACCTGACTTACTATTGTCACCCTGAGCGGAGTCGAAGGGTGACCAAGCATTGAATAAGACCGCCGTACTTCGACTCTGCTCAGTATGACGGCCTGAAAAGGATACGACAACTGACGAACATACTGAAAAAAATTGGCCGATTCTTCCTACCGGCCGACATTGACCTGCGCAAACGCCGTCTGGAGTTAATTATCTGGGCGTTCCTCTTGTCGCTGGCGTTTTATCCCGGCTACTGGGGAGTCCTGGCATGGGTGGCGCTGGCCAGACCAATCATGATTGTCGCTCGTCTCAAAGGTCGTCAGGCCTTTAACGCCGCGTATTTCTTCAGCTTCTTTTTCAACCTGTTCTCAATCTACTGGGTAGCTATGGTGACTCCTCCGGGTATGGTGGCGGCAGTCGTGATCGTAGCCTTCTACTATACCGCTGTCTTTATGCTGTTCCATCGTCTGTACCACATACGGCCCATTCTTGCATTTGTGGCGATGCCATTCCTGTGGACGGGCATGGAGTATTTTCGTACGCTTTCGGAATTTGCTTTTCCGTGGTCGGACCTGGGCTATACGCAAGCGTACTTTCTTTATGTCCTGCAAGTAGTATCTGTAATCTCAGTTCATGGTCTGACCTTCCTGATTGTAGGCGTTAACGTTTTACTCTGCCAACTGCTCAGGCGATGTTTGTCACCGGAGAGGAAGCTCACTTCCGTCTTCGTATCGCTGGCCATCGTGAGTAGTCTGACCGCCTATGGCTGGGTTGTCACCCCGCCCTATCCGGTGCCTGGGACAATTGATGTCGCCCTGATGCAGGGATCGGTGCCTATAGAAGTCAAATGGGCGAAAGGAAATCAGGAGCACAGCTATCGTCTATACGATTCGCTTGCCCGTGCCGTTGACGACACTACGATTGATCTGTACATCTGGCCGGAAACTTCCGCGCCATCCTATCTGTCACACGATCAAAAAGCTCTTAAGCGAGTAGGGGGAATTGCGGCCACAACATCAGCTCCGCATCTGGTAGGAGCGTTGTCTGCCTCAAGATCAGGTGGACAGGCGCGTTATCACAACGCCTGCTTCCAGTTTGACTCTACCGGCCGGGTAGTTGGACAGCATGACAAGATGAAGCTCGTCCCGTTTTCCGAACATGTTCCTTACCAGGATCATCTTACGTTTCTGAAGAAAGGTGCGCTTGAGAGTTACCTGACGTTTATTGACCAATGGGGCGTACGCTGGTGGTCGGATTTCTATCCCGGTGATTCAGCCCGGTTGTTCGAGCTGGGTGATCATCTCTATGGGGCATTGATATGCTTTGAGTGTACTTTTCCGGAGTTTGTACGACAATCAATCCTTGATGGCGCTGACTTCATGGTGGGCATTACCAACGATACATGGTTTGGCAGGTCGGTGGGTATTCACCAGCATTCTCGTATGTTCATCACCAGGGCAGTAGAAAATCGGTGTTGGATGGCCAGAGTTGCCAACAGTGGCCTTACCTATGTAGTTGACCGCTATGGTCGGGTCCGAGACGAACTGGAGCTGTACGAGGTTGCGACTCTTGTCAGTAGTGTGGGTGTCGTGGATGGCTACTCGGTATTTACACGATTTGGGGACGTTGTGGGTCGGTTCTCTTTCTTGCTGACAGCTGTCCTAAGCTGTATATTCATTACCCTATGGTTAGCACGAAAACTATTGGCCATTATTTGGCGACGTTAAGTCTCTGCCTTTTCCTGCTGATGTTATTGTCGACAGGACTGACGGCGGCGGACGGCGACTGGACAACACTTACATCGTTTAGGGATGTACGACGGCTTTTGGTAATCGACGATGCCCTCTACGCGGCTACTTCGGGCGGGCTGTTGATAATCGACAACCCTGACCAACCAGGTCGACAATTTCTTAACACCGATGGGCTCGGTACAATCGACATCTCCGACGTAATGGTAGACGCCGATGGACAAACCTGGCTGGCCACTTTCGGAAGGTTGATCAAATTCGAACCGGATGATCCACAGCAGTTTCTGTTTCGTCCGACCGATGCCGATCTGTTCCTTTTGACCGCGCTTGAAGACGACGGTGACAATCTATGGGTTGGTACCGACACCGGCTTGGTTTTGTTTTCGAAGATCAACGACGGTGGGCAGATCGAGGGCCATTTCCCGCTGACGACTATCAACTCATTTCCGTCTGTCTATGATGTTGCTGTCGATGGAGACCAGGTGTGGGTGGCTACATCATTTGGCTTGGTAGCAGCCGACAAGAGCGGTTCCGGTTCATTGTTTCCACCGTCAGCCTGGACGCATTTTACTGTCTCAGATTATCCCGAACTGGGGTCCGATACGATTACGGCCGTAGCTGCTTTCGACTCCGAACTCTATATTGGCACATCACAGGGTCTCTTCCAGCTTGACATCAGTGACTCCGATACTTCGTTTTCTTTGGCCTCGATAGCAGCCGGACGACGTGTCTACGATCTCGTGACTGAGAATGATTCGCTGTTTGTGTACTTTTCATCCGGAATGGGGGTTGTCGTTTCGGGTATGGCTACAGTTCTTTCGACTGTCGGTCTGCCCTCTCTTCCGGTAACCGGTACTACCTGGCGGGGTGAGCGTTGGGTGAATGTTACCGGAGGTGGCATCTATACCGACCGTTCAGGTAATTGGGAGGAATATCAGCACACCGGATTGCCTGGCGATTTTGTGACAAGGGTGGCCATTGACGGCGAAGGGCAAATCATTATCGGACATGGCCCTGAGCTGTTTGCGAAATATGCTCGGTTCAACGGAGAAATCTGGGAAGATGCCAATACCGGTACTCACGAGTTGACCACCAGTCTCATCACCGACTCCAGTGGCATCGTGTGGGGGGGAACCAAAGGTCACGGGCTTTGGCGTTTCGATGGAGATTCACTGGCCAGATATGACAACAATAACTCCACCTGTGTGGGTATCCCGGCCGGGCACAACTTCTCTGTGGTCAATGGTGTTGCAACCGACGGTGTCCGCATTTATGCCAGTTGTTTCCTGGCCTATAATAATGCCCCGGTCGCCTTCTGTCCGCTTGACCGTCTTGATGATCCCTCTGCCTGGGGCTCATTCGGTGAAACCGAGGGTTTGACCGACAACCTGGTAACCGGACTGGGATGCAGTCCTCAACAACTGGCAGTTGGGACCCAAGGTTCCGGCGTGTATCTATGCGATTTGTCGAACGAACCAGATGGCTCGATCAGTGCGGATTGTATTCAGTATACTCGTGAAAACTCTCCTTTGATTTCAAATACCATTAATATCATCACATATTCTCCCACGGGTGACGCTTGGGTCGGTACAAACTTCGGCTTGTCGCGCTGGGATTTTGGTACCGAACAGTTCGTTGACGTAAACCTGCCGGTTGGGATTGGTTCCGACATCACCGCCCTGACCTTTGATGGACGTGGCAATCTCTGGATTGGTACCGGCTCTGGACTGGCTTACCGAGAGGCTGGGACAGGTTATGTTGTCGCCTACACGGTTATCAATTCCGACCTTGTCTCCAATGGTATATCCGACTTGGCACTCGATGGTACGACCGGCGATTTGTATATCGCAACGGACGCTGGTCTCTCTATCCTGGAGCCTCAGATCAGGCACCGCACAACGGTTCTGAACTCGGTTGTTCCGGTTCCCAACCCGTTCGTTATTCGCTCCGATGACGACCGCCTTGAGTTCAACTACAATCGCCCGGGAACAGTATGCCTTTTCACTGTCGCCGGTGAGGCGGTAGTCGAGTTTCAGGTCAACAGTTCCTGGGACGGCCGCAATCACGATGGACGCAAAGTGGCCTCCGGCGTCTATCTCTTTATTCTTACTGATGACAATGGCGGTATAGCTCAAGGTAAGGTTCTGGTGGTTCGAGAGCGATGAAAGTCTATCGCACTCTGGTGGAACAATTGGCAGGTGAAGATTCTCTGCTGTTGACGAACGGTCCATTTTTTACTTCGCCGGGGTTTGCCTTTGTTTGGGAATCCCACGGGGGAACACCGGTCGTATGGATAGCGGAAGAAGACGGTGAGATAGTCGCCCTTCTGCCGGGAGTTGAGTACGGTCGGCGACCTATGGTGCGTTTCATGTCCATGCCCAATGGCTGTTATGGAGGTCTTGTGTTGTCATCGAAAGACGGAGACAACAAGCAGGAACTGGGTCGTTTGCTGCTGGCCGCCATAGCCGACTACCACTATGCCACGACGCACATCTACGACTTCAGGTCAAACTTGCCATCGGACAATCGTTTCAAACATGAGCCGTGCCAAACCAGTCTGGTCGATATTAGCGATCCCGATTGGCAACCGCCCGACAAGAAGCTCCGTCAGCAGATTCGCAAAGCTGAGAAAGAGGGGATTGAAGTTATCCCCTTTAGTGGCGATACACACATGTCCGGGTTCCTTGACCTTGTTAGTATATTCGAACAACGCACTGGCCAGAAATGCAAGTACTCGCCGGAGTTTTTCTCTGCGATGGCTGTTCTGGCCGCAGGTGATGATCGTGTGCGATGGTTCTGGTGTGAGTTTGAAGGTCACCCCGTGTCTTCCAACATCTTCATTGTTAATGACGACCAGTTGCTCCACTGGCAGGCATACTTTGACGAGGCATATTCTTTCCTTCATCCATCTAAGTACATTCCCTACTATGCCGCGCGGAACGCTGTCGGGCACGACTTGAAATACCTGAACCTGGGTGCATCGCCCGAGGACGTTCCGGGCGTAGCTTCCTATAAGGCCAAATGGGGAGGAGTGGTTTATCAGTATAACTGCCTGATTCGACAGAAAGGGTTGGGGCGTTTTCTGTGAGCCGGGACAGGTTGAAAATATTGCTTTTGGCCGACAGCCGCTCGTTCCATACGGAACGCTTCGCCGGTGAGTTGCGACGGCTGGGTTGTCGGGTATTGGTAGCCTCTGTCGAGCGGGGTCGTATGCTGCATTTCCATCTGCGACCAAGGGGGGAAGTACGCACTCAGCATTACATCATGTCGGCTTTTCGGGCCAGAGCGTTGCTGAAACGTTTTAAGCCCGACATCATTAATGCCCATTTTGCTTCGGGTTACGGTTTCCTTGCATCACTCATGGGACACCATCCTGAGGTTCCTTATCTGCTTCATGTGCTGGGATCGGATGTACTCATTGTGCCGCATATGTCGTCTCTGCGACGTCGAAAAGTACGAAGAGCCTTATTGACCGCTGACTGTATCGTGACGGACTCAGATTACCTGGCGGAAGAAACATCGTCTTTGGCACCAACCAGACGTATCGAAACCATCGGCTGGGGAGTTGAACGAGCGGCGTTGGATCATCATCGGGTAGACTATGCCCTTGGCCGACCGCTGCGGATAATTGTCCCTCGTGGTCAAGAACCCGTCTACAACAACAGCTTTATCATCGATGCCCTGAAGCCATTGATCCGGGAAGGCAAAGTAAAGATAACATTCCCTGCTTCCGGATCACTTCTTGGTGAGTTCCGTAATAGGCTATCGTCCCTATCCGACGCTGGGGTCCTATTCTATGACAGAATGCCAAGATGTGGCTTTGTGCCCTTCATGGCCGGTTTTGATGTCTGTCTCTCGGCCGCCATATCAGACTCCTCGCCGACCATCCTTATTGAAGCGATGGCGCTTGGCTTGATTCCGGTGGCGGCCAAAATCCCCGGTGTGAGAGAGTGGCTAAGTCCGGACAGTGGCTATTTGTTCAATCTCGGAAAGCCGGAAGAACTTCGACACGTGATCAAGAAATTGATCTCCGACAACGATCCGCATACGACTATGAAGCAACGTAACCTTGAAGAAGTGTGTAACAGGGGAATCTTCGAGGAGAATATGGTGCGCCAAGTTGAGTTGATGCGTTCTCTGGTTCTGGAGACACGATCATGAGCCGCCGTCGTATTCTTCTGATCTGCTACTATTTTCCACCTCTGGGTGGAGCTGGAGTGAGCCGACCGTTGGCCCTGTTTAAGCACCTGCCGGAGTGTGGTTGGGATTGTCATGTTTTGACTGTCAAGCCCGTTGTCTATCGCGCCTACGAGCCGGAGCTACTCTCTGAGCTTAACACCAGTGGAGTCTATCGAGCCGGTTCTCACGATCCTCAGCGACTGATGTATCTGCTTGGCATCAGACAGGTCAAAGCTTCGACGATAGCGCGTGGCAAAGTGGCCTCTGATCGCTTTTTCCCCGATTCGAAAGTCGGTTGGGTGCGTTCTGCTATCGGGTTGGGACGAGACCTATTGAACAACCGTGTATATCACGCCATCGCATCAACTTCACCGCCGATGTCCAGCCATCTCGTTGCCCGAAAACTGGCCCGCGAGTTTTCGATTCCGTGGGTGGCCGATTTCCGTGACTACTGGACCGCCTATCGGGCCGAGGATTTCTACGATTCGCAACCACGAAAAATCAGGCGGGCTCGGAAGCTGCTGACCGCTATCAAGAAAGAGACAGTAGCCATTACTGCCATCAACGACTCTATCGGGGAATACGTTGGCGCTACCGATATCATTTACAACAGCTTCGACCGTGATCTGGCTCGCCTTTGGAAGCTACCTCCCACGACCGGAGACTATTTTATCGGCCTGCTCGGAACGCTCAATGACATCTATCCTGTCCGACCCCTCCTCCGCGTATTGTCCTCCTTACGCACAGCTCACCCTGAACTGTTCGCACTGGTGAAAATGATCCAGGTGGGGCTGTTTGATAAGGACTGGCTGTTGCCCCAGCTTGAGGAGTTCGATCTGGTGGAGAAGTTTGAACTGCTTGGCTTCCAGAAGCGAGCAGAGACTATCGGGTTGTTATCGCAGACTTCTTTGTTGTACGTTGGACTTCCATCGGTTCGAGAGAAGGGCTTTTCGACTGGACGGATTTATACCATGCTTTCCTCGGGGCGTCCAATTCTGGCTGCTGTACCGCCCCAGGGGGAGATCGCCCGACTCCTGGCACCGTCCGGCAACGGATTCTGTTACTTCGGCGATACTGAAGATATGGCTGTATCCTGGTTGGCTGATCAGATATTGCAGTGGGGACGTGGCGAGTCGGCCGTTCGATTAGAGCCGGACTATGCCCGACCGTATGCATCAGATTCAATGGCAATGAAATTTGCCGATGTCCTCGATAAACTTTAACAGGGCGCTAACGTACCAGCAACATCTTCTTTGATCGAGTGATCTCGCAGGTGGACAAGCGATAGAAGTACATCCCCGAAGCCACCGCCTGTCCGGATTGATCGATGGCATTCCATATCACCGCATGACGTCCGGCCGACATCGATCCCTCTGCGATAGTAGCTACTTTCTGACCAAGAACATTGAAAATGGACAGATCTACATCCGCCCGATTCGGTAACTCGAACGCAATCGAGGTTGAAGGGTTGAACGGATTGGGATAATTCTGCTCCAAGACGAACCCAGACGGCAGGATAGTTTCATCATCAATGTCGGTAGTAATCAATGGCGAATAGCTGGTGCGAGCTATAGTATGACCGGCCTTGACAGCGGCAATCGTATATTGTAATCCGAGGCTGAGACTTGACAAAAAGACAACCTGCCCGTCGGGTTCAGTCAGGGCGCTTTCAACAAAAGTACCACCGATGCTGAGAACCATCAGACAACTATCCAGGAGCATCGCACCGGAGGTTGCAGTAGCAACCAGCCCGGATTGCGTGGGTTGGATTATCAGGTCAATCGAAGTGGGTATACTCGTGTAGATTCTAAGAGTAGGATCACCGAGGAAGTTCTGACTATAGACGAGGTCGCGATAATAATAATACTTCGCTGTGGACGCATTCATGGCGTCGACAGCCGGTCGGTCAGGATGGGCAAAGAGGGAATCAAAGAAAGCCCTTTGTAAGTAATGGCTTGTCCCCACCCAGCCGGAGCGCGAGTAGCCCACCAATCCGACCGCACCCGCATTAGGCAATGCCAGAAGTTGTGAGCAGAGTGGATAGCCCGACAGATTCAGGGGTGGTTGATCCTTGTCGAAGGTGGCTCCGTTGCAGGCGAGCGAGTAGTAGAAGGATGTTCGATCATTGCGGGTCAAGCTGTCGAAACTGCCGTGTTCTTCGGATGGTTCCCCGCTATAAAAGTACGATTTGGGAAAATTGTTGTAACCGGAGGTCCGTACTTCGAAAGTAGTATGGCAACCATGGGCAATGATATTCACGATACCAAATCCCTCCGATAGATCATCGTGCAACTCACTGGCCGGAACGTTGGTCGGATTCAGATCACTACCGCTGGCCGCTTCCACACCGTGGGTAGTATCAATTATAAACTGGTCGGGATAAGCCTGTGCAATCCGATTATGTTGTCCGCCTTCGCTGTAGTCGCGCATTTGATCGGAGGAGAAGAAGAAAGCTCGTTCCAGATATTCAGATTGACCGTCACCGGGGTTGGTCTCATAGGTGATAAGTTTATCAACGTAGGCCGACATCTCCTGAGCCGTATTGAATGGTAACCGACCAATACGAAGCTCCGGGACGAGGTCCGGCTCGTCGCTGACTGGTTCGCCCCAGACATTGTCGCCGTCGGTATTCCAGTCGCCGGTGAGATCAGCAAAGTACAAATCACATTGCTTCAGGGTGGATAAATCTGGCTCGATGGTTGTAGATCGATGGTACGCATAGCGTATTGGCACCAGACTCTCATCCCCGGTCAGAAGAGCATATTGGCCACCGACAGCATGAAACCCTTTCAGATATTCACGCAGTTTTTCAGCATCATCTCGTCCGGCATAGGTGGCGAGAATATCCTTAATCATTATCGTCGCAGTTGCGAAACCAGTACTGTTCTTATAAGCTGCCAATTGTTCGCATGGCTCCAGAAGAACAGTATCGGTGATGATGACGTAGACGGGAGAGCTATCTGATGAAGTCAGCCAACGATCGATTCTTTTGTTTTCCTCTTCCACGGCAAGATCAGAAGGCGACAAAAGCTGATCCTCCATCAACAGTCGATCTCCTACGCGGATAGATATCGAATCCACGAAATAGCAATCTCCGACTGAGTCGACCGTGACCGGGAAGACCAGGATACGTGCATAGCGACGATCATCTTTCGAAACCGATCCATCGAGCCAGACCGGAGTACTTCCCAATTGAATCCTCGAAGACGGTTGGGTCTTACTGTTGTCCAGTGCTGTTGGCAGATCAGCCCAGGGATCTGTGTTCTGAAGCCGCGCAATCAATCTGGATGGTGTGGTTTGCCAGTGAATGGCTTGTGCCTTTTCATCCGACTGCAACTCTACGAAATATGTACGGCTACTCAAGCAAAGAGAGATGCCCACGGCTGTCAGCTCGTAATCAGCATACTTGATCTCATTTTGGAGCAGATCAACCTCTACTAAGCCGTCATTCAGGTCAAAAGTGACTGATTCTGCGGTGCACGCCACCGTCAATATGACGACCAGGCATATGTAAATCACCTTGAGTAACACAAATATCTCCCTGTTCCAACGTGAACTGACAGGGGTAAGTGCAAAGCAGTAACCCGAACCCGGCACAGGGAAAAGAAAAACCCGAAACCTAGAACTCCTTGAGTAATAGCCATATACGAGACAGTGTTTGTGGGCAACTCGGAGTGCCGGCGCAAACTATGGGTGTTGGCTGTGGTATCGATTCAATACTCTATTGGAGGGCGATTGGCTTCATTTTTCAGGTATCAACAAAAATAACATGGGTTGGGTCTCTTTAGGGGACTTCAGATTAGCTCTGAGGAAAATAATCTACCTTTATTACTTGTTGGGTTGACACCAGTTAGAAGAGTTTGATTTCTCAATCAGAATTAAAAAACCCCTTGACAGCGACCACCAAAAAGTGATTTAATAGGTGTGGGTCAAAATAGGACCTATTAGGCAATAGTGGCGATTTGTGGGAGAAACCTCGATGAGCGGGTTTTACGGCCAATATAACACGACCATGGACAGCAAAGGGAGGTTTGCCTTACCGGCTCGTCTGCGCAGTGTTGTGGATTCTGATGGCCAGTCCTGTCTGAAGGGTAACCTCATTCTCGCTAAGGGTCTTGAGGGATGCTTGAGTCTGTATCCTGAGGACGAGTGGCAGAACATTCAGGATCGACTGTCCTCGCTCAGTTTTACCCAGAAAGATTTTCGGTATTTCAGTCGTCGTTTCTATTCATCAGCGGCGTCTGTCTCACCCGACAAGAACGGCAGAATCCTGATTCCGGCCCTGTTGGCCGGAGAGGCTCACCTAAAGAAGGATTTGATCGTTATTGGTGTGAATCGATCGATTGAGATCTGGCACCCGGAACGATTTGAGTATTACCTCGAGCAGTTCCAGGGCAGTTGGGAAGAGGTTGCGGAACGATTGTTTGCCGCCGACAACGGTCGGCAGGAGTGACCCAATGCACCTGCCGGTGATGGCCGGTGAAGTCGTTAGCCTGCTTGTTACGGACCCACGCGGGGCCTATCTCGATCTTACTGTTGGAACCGGAGCTCACTCCGAGGCGTTAGCCACCCGGCTGGAGCCGACGGCGCGAATCTATGGCCTCGACAAAGACTCAGAGGCAGTCAATCTGGCCCGGCAGAAATTGGCGACCCTGTCACAGACTGTGCGAGTTGAGTGTGCTTCGTATGGCCATGTCGTCCGGATGGTAGAGAATTTCGAAGATCAGACATTTGATGGGATTCTAATGGATCTGGGTCTTTCCTCAGTTCAGCTGGATGATCCGCAACGCGGATTTTCCTTTCGAATGGACGGTCCGCTGGATATGCGGTTTGATCCGCAGCATGGCGGATCGACTGCAGCCGATCTGCTGGCATCATATTCCGAGAAACAACTGACGAAAATTTTCCGTTCCTACGGAGAACAACCCCAGGCTGTTCGTTTGGCTCGGGCTATTGTGAAGGCTCGTTCACAGAAGTCACTTAGTTCCACTTCTTCGTTGGTCGGTCTGATCGAACAGACAATCTCCCCGCCGCACCAGAAAAAAGCGTGTATGCGGGTGTTCCAGGCGCTCCGCATTGCAGTCAATGAGGAGCTTGATCTTCTCCAGAGCACTCTTCCGCAACTTGTAAATATGCTGAATGATGGCGGACGATTGGCGGTTATCGCTTATCATTCACTCGAAGACCGTATCGTTAAATGGTTCTTCCAGCGCGAGTTCAAAGGCTGTGACTGCCCACCTGAACTGCCTGGCTGTGTGTGTGGTCGCACCCCGCGCCTGGTGCCGATCACCCGTCGGCCGGTAAGACCCGGCGAGTCGGAAATCGACGACAACCCGCGAGCGCGGTCGGCCCTGCTACGCGTCGTTGAGAGGGTGACGGTATGAAGACACGCATACGCAGGTTCAGCGAGACAGTCAAAATACGATCATCAGTTTTCAACCGTCTGCGATCCCATAAGTATTTCTCACTTTCGCTGTTGATCACGGTCGTGCTGGCAGCGTCGTGTATTCATATTTGGCAACGAGTTGTTGTGCTTGATCTGGTTGCTGATGTTTCCCATCTCAGGAGTGAGAATGCGTCGCTGATTGACGCCACGCGGAAAGTTCATTCGGACATTACAGCATTGTCGTCATCGGCACGGATAGAGCAGTATGCCTCTGATTCGTTAGGTCTGGAAACGATCTCCGCCGAGCGATTGTACACCCTTGTCGGGGAACGTCGCGATGCTCCTGAACCATCCGACGAAATGGCAACTGTTCTGGCAGCAGTTAAACGGGTAGCGGCTCACATTCCTTCCGTGACCAGATCCAGTGCCTCGGCCGGTGAACTACCACGGACCACCATTGATTCACTAACCGAAAAGGGTGCGGACAAATGAAACGTACCCGGAATGAGCGTGCTCGTCTTTCCTTTATCATGGTGGTGGTGTGTTTCGTGTTTGGCATTGTGGTCCTGAGATTGGCACATTTGCAGATAGTGCTTCATCCTCAGTACAGCAAGATCGTCGAGCGACAATCCAGTGGGACTATTAGTATCCCGGCTCCAAGGGGTATGATCTATGATCGTAAAGGGACAATTGTAGCCAGCAACATCACTCGTTCATCGTTGTATGCCTACGCAACTGACCGACAGGAGATGAAGCGGGTCGGGCGTTACCTTGATTCTCTGTTCGATCTCAAATCGGGTACGGCCCATACCAGATACGCTCTGAAGCCCAGAAAATTCAGATGGATAAAACGGCGAATCAGCGATGAACTAGCTGATCACATTGATACGACCGCTCCCAAGGGGCTATACCTGAGGGCCGAAACGCAGCGTGAGTATCCCCAGGGGTTGATAGGAAAACAGATATTGGGCTTCACCGATATCGACAATCGAGGTCAGGCGTGTCTTGAGTTGGCGGCCGATTCCGTCCTGTCGGGCTGTGAAGGCAAAACGGATATCCGTCGCGACGGACAACGAAATCTGTATCGCGTCAAAGAGAGCGCTATGATCAAGCCGGTGTTGGGAAAATCATTGGTGCTGACTATCGACTGGCGTTTGCAGGAGATTCTTGAGGAGGAGCTACGAAGCGGTGTTGAGAAGTACAACGCGGTTTCCGGCCAAGCCGTTTTCGTCGACTGCAATACTGGTGAAATCTTGGCTATGGCCCACTATGATCCATCCGAAAAGTATCCTCACCGGCCGGTGAAGCTGCGCACAGTCACAGATCAATATGAACCCGGCTCGATTTTCAAAGCTATCACAGCGGCCACATTGCTGGATGCAGGACTGGTCAATTTTGCCGAGACGACTTACTGCGAGATGGGACGCTGGAAAGTTGGTCGTCGCATTCTCCACGACGACAAAGAACTCGAATGGCTGACTTTCAGGGAGATCATGGAGCTATCCAGCAACATCGGCGTAGCTAAATATGCGATCATGCTGGGCGGTGACGGTCTCTATCAGGCGGCACTGGATTTCGGGTTCGGGCAGCGCCTTAACACCGGACTTGGCGGCGAGACACGAGGAAGAGTTCACTGTCCTGATCTCTGGTCCGATTATACTGTGGCCGCTTTGGCGATGGGGCACTCAATAGCTGTCAACAGTCTCCAGATGGCGATGGCCTTCGCTGCTATCGCCAACGGAGGGGAGTTGCTTCAGCCATTGTTACAGAGATGCAGTGTGACGGAAGATGGTGGTTTGAGCGACCAATGTGTGCGAACGGTTACCAGGCGCGTTATGAAAGAGGCTTCCTCCGACAGTCTGCGGGCATTTCTGCGCGGCGTTGTCGAAAGGGGAACAGCCAAAAAGGTAAACTCGCCCGCCGTCGCTATTGCCGGTAAAACCGGCACGGCCGAAATCGTTCGTCCCGATGGTCGGGGGTATTTCAAGAACAAGTTCATGGCCAGTTTTGCAGGCTTCTTCCCGTATGAACAACCGAGAATTGCCGGTATCGTCGTTCTTAAGGAACCCAAGCCGATACACTACGGAGGATATACCTCCGGTGTCATGTTCAAACACATTGCTGAGAACTATATGATTATCAACCCGGACATATTTGCCTCCACCACCCAGACTCTGGCCGCCGGACCGACCTCAGAAGGGCGCACGGTTGAGGTGCCGGACCTCATCGGTCGGCCGCTGGCGACAGCCAGCACCATGGTTGAGTCTAAGAGCCTTGAGTTGCGGCAGAATGTCGATAGCGGTGTCGTGGTGTGGCAGTATCCTCCGGCTGATCGACTGGTGTTTGCCGATGACAAGGTGTTGGTCGCCGTAGAGACGATGTCGGACTCGGCCTGTGTGATGCCGGACCTGCGCGGTCTATCAATTCGTCATGCCTCAGCTTTTCTGGATTTCATTGGTATAAGCAGCAGGATAACAGGACGTGGGCAAGTCTTCAGACAGTCAATCCCGCCCGGGGATGAGGTTTCAAAACATACAGAATGCCGGCTCGAGTGCCGGACAGGTTAGGGAGGAGTTATTACACTCAGGGAGTTGATTCAAGGATTAGAATCAATCGAGGTTCAGGGAGATATTGACCTCGACATTGATCACATAGAATACGATTCGCGCCTTATTAAAGAGAACGGCCTTTTCCTGGCGGTGAAAGGGTTCCAGCAGGATGGATATGATTATGTTCAACAAGCTCTGGACCAGGGTGCGGTGGCTGTCATGGGCGAACGTGAAGAGTGCGACCAGGCGTCTACCCATATTCGGGTGCCGAACATCCGGCAGGCAATGGCCCATGTCGCGGCAGTATTCTACGGTCATCCCGGTTCAAAAATCAAGGCCATCGGTGTCACCGGCACCAATGGCAAGACGACCGTCTGTCACCTTATCAAACGTATTCTCGAAAAGCGCAATAAGACAGCCGGCCTGATCTGCTCGACCGTCTATGATACTGGTAAAGAGACCTTTCCTGCAGAACGAACCACTCCGGAAGCGCTCGACCTGCAACGGTTACTGTTTCTGATGAAAAAGAATTACTGCGTCAATGCTGTCATTGAAGTATCGTCACATGCCCTGTCGCTCCACCGCGTCGATCAAATAAACTTCCGCGTCGCTGTCTATACCAACATATCTCGTGATCACCTCGACTTCCACGGGACCATGGAAGAGTACCTGGAAACGAAGGCGAAACTGATGAAGAAGCTTGAGGGACCCCTCAGCTATGCCGTGATCAATCTGGACGTTCCGGAGTTTCGTAGTTTCTTCGGTGACTTCTCGTCATCATACATCAGCTATTCCCTCGAAAACACCAGTGCTGATGTCCATTGTGCCAACTACGAAATCAACCCGGATGGGACTGTTTTTAATCTCGTGACCCCGATGGGAACCCAGACGGTTTCTTTCCCATTGCCAGGAAGATTCAATCTGATCAATGCGTTGTGTTCTGCCGCTGCGGGATTGGCCTGCGGTGTTGATCTTGACAATGTCATTGCCGGGCTGGAAGATGCTCAACCGGTTCCGGGTCGGTTTGTCCTTGTGAATCATGGCCAGCCTTTTGGCGTGATAGTAGATTTCGCCCATACACCGGATGCCCTCGAACGGCTTTGTCAATCAGTCAGAGAACTGACCGATGAGCGACTGCTAATACTGTTCGGTTGTGGTGGCGACAGGGACAAGGGCAAGCGCCCCCTGATGGGGAGAGCGGCTACCACTGGTGCCGATTTCGCTGTTGTTACTTCTGATAACCCGCGCGGAGAAGACCCGGCAGCCATTATCGAAGACATCAAACCCGGACTGCAAGGGAAGAACTACGAAATCTGTCTCGACCGGAAGAAAGCTATCAAACTTGTTCTTGAACAGGCGCAACCGGGTGATATCGTTTTATTGGCTGGCAAAGGTTGCGAAAACTATCAGGAGATCAAGGGCACACGCACTCCTTTTGATGATTCGGCTGAGGCGCGAGCCATCCTGAGCAGTATGGGTTACCAGCCCGAGGAGATACTTGAAAGTTCATGATCGAATTACGATTTGACAGACTGGCTGCCGTCACCGGCGGAACACTCTATAACACCGAAGGAGCGTCCGATACATTCTCCGGTGTTACCATCGACAGTCGGGCAGACTGTGGTGGAAAGCTATTCGTGGCCCTGCGCGGTCCCCGGTATGACGGACATGACTATATCACTGCGGCTGTTGATCGCGGTGCCAGCGGAATAGTGGCGGAGTTAAACTATTCCGGCTTGCAGAGAATACCCGGCTGTGTTCCGGTTGTGGCCGTCGGTAACAGCCACGAAGCAATGCTTTCG
Source organism: Candidatus Zixiibacteriota bacterium (assembly GCA_019038695.1). Classification (NCBI taxonomy): domain Bacteria; kingdom Pseudomonadati; phylum Candidatus Zixiibacteriota; species Candidatus Zixiibacteriota bacterium. Next base: position 197,161 of record JAHOYZ010000007.1, on the reverse strand, counting down.
CTGGCGTCTAATTATCGCGCTACCAGTCGGGCGCGGTTCGTTGCTATCACCGGCTCCAACGGCAAGACCACTTCCAAGGAATTGACCTACCTTCTGCTGCAGGTTGTCGAGTCAAACGTCTATCGTTCGCCCGGTAATCTCAATAATTTGTTTGGCGTGCCCCTAGCGCTTTTCGGCGTACCCTCCGATGCGGTCGTCGCAGTGTTGGAACTTGGCATCTCAACCAAATCCGAAATGCCCCGTCTCGCGGAAATCGTCCGACCGCAGTTGATTGCCATTACCAATGTAGGCCCGTCACATCTTGAGTCCCTGGCATCTGTTGAAGACGTGGCTCGGGCCAAACTCCAACTTGTGAACAAGGCCGACCACGATGTGCCTGTGATTGTCAATGCCGATGATCCGATTTTGGTTCATGAAACGCGTCGACTCAGAAAGAACTTCATTACCTTTGGTTTCGATACCCAGGCCGATTTTCATCCGGACAACGTAGAGACACTGGAATCGGGAGCCACGCTTGTCACCATTGAGAACAACCGTTTCCATCTGCAACTGCCGGGTCGGCACCAGGTTTCCAACCTTCTGGTCGCGTACGCCATTTGCCGGACGCTTGGCTACAGTTTTTATGAGATCGACACCGAGAATATCACTCTAAGTACTGCCCCCATGCGTGGCCAACGGATGACGCTGAGGGAAATAGACTTCGTCGTCGATTGCTACAATGCCAACCCGCCCTCAATGCAAGCTGGTCTGGAGGCGTTCTTCGCTTCGAAAAGTTCCGGACGGCGAGTGCTTATCTTGGGAGATATGCTCGAACTTGGACCTGAAGCGGTTAAGTATCATCGCGAAGTAGGGGAGATGTTGGCCGGGTATGAATTTGATCTGGCTGTTCTGGTTGGTCCTCTGAGTGTGTCTATTGCCGATGCCGCCAGAGGTGCTGGTATCGAGAGTAACAAGATACAGCATTTTGACTCTGCTACGGAATGTGCCGAAGTTATTAAAGAAAACCTGCAATCCAACGATCTGGTGTACCTCAAAGCATCGCGGGGAGTTGGTCTTGAAGTGGTGCTCGATCAATTTCGTGATGAGGAGGTAAGCTGATGTTGTATTACCTCCTCTACCCTCTGGCCGACCAGATATCCGGGCTCAATTTGTTCAGGTACATTACCTTCCGCACTGCCGGGGCCACCGTTACAGCTATCTTTATCTGCCTGGTTCTTGGTCCTTTCTTCATCAACATGTTGAAGAAAAGGCAGGTGCGCGAGAAGATTCGAGCCGAAGGCCCGAAGTCTCACCTTGCCAAAGAAGGCACGCCCACCATGGGTGGTCTGATCATCCTGGCCGGCATTATCATTCCGACTTTGCTCTGGGCCGACATGTCGAACTTCTTTGTACTGATGGCTCTTCTGGTAACGTTCTGGCTGGGTCTGATTGGGTACATCGATGACTACCTGAAAGCTATCAAAGGTCAGCCCAAAGGCATGGTGGCCCGCAAGAAACTGATCGGACAGGTAACACTGGGGGTAGTGTTTGGCTTGCTCCTGACTTGGGCCGCGCCATCTCAACTATTTGATGGCACTACTGGAATACCGTTTTTCAAGAACTACCTGCTTGTTCTCGGACCGTTGTACATTCCGTTTATCGTGATCGTTTTGACCGGCTCCTCTAACGCGGTCAATCTTACCGACGGCGCTGACGGGTTGGCCATTGGGCTATGCGGATTGAGTTTCCTGACTTTTGGCGGCATCGCCTATGTTACCGGACGTCTGGACTATTCGAGCTATCTGCAAATCCAGTACCTGCCCGGAACGGGGGAGCTGGCCATATTTTGTGGAGCGGCTATCGGATCAGCCCTGGGCTTTCTCTGGTTCAACAGCCATCCGGCAGAGGTCTTCATGGGTGACACCGGCTCTCTGGCGTTGGGTGGTGCGTTGGGAGCGATTGCGATTATGCTCAAGAAGGAATTACTCCTGGTGATCGTCGGCGGTGTGTTTGTAATCGAAGTGCTGTCAGTGATCATTCAGGTTATGTCATACAAGTATCGCGGTGGAAAACGAGTATTCAAAATGGCGCCCATCCACCATCACTTCGAGCTGCTCGGTTGGCCGGAGTCGAAAGTCGTGGTGCGTTTCTGGATAGTAGGGGCACTCTTTGCCCTGGTGACGTTGGCAACTTTGAAGGTACGATGACCGTTGAAGAACGCATAAAAGGCCGCAAGATCGGCATTATCGGCATGGCCCGTTCAGGTGTGGCGGCAGCGCTACTGGCCCAGAAGTTGGGTGGCCGACCGTTTGTCTCTGACATTGGTGGTGCTTCCAATTTGGCTGATCAGTTGCAGCAACTAAAGACGGCAGGAATCCCGTTCGAAACCGATGGCCACACCGATCATCTACTCGATTGCGACTATATAATCATCTCGCCGGGAATCCCGCTGACCAGCGAGATTGTCGGGCGCATTCAGAAAAAAGGCTTACCGATATTCTCCGAAATCGAATTCGCTTTCTGGGTGTGTCAAGGGAAGATCGTAGCCGTGACCGGCTCCAACGGCAAGACCACCACCACCACTCTGATCGGTGAGATATTCAAGGAAGCAGGGTTGAAGACCTATGTCTGCGGTAACATCGGACTGCCCTTTGCTGAAGTTGTCGCCGACATTCCGCCTGATGGTGTGGCCGTGGTCGAGGTCTCTAACTTCCAACTTGAGACCATTGCCGATTTCAAGCCGCAGATTGCGATGATCCTGAACCTCACCGAGGATCACCTCGACCGTCACGGCGGGTTTGAGGAATACAAAAAGGCCAAGTATCGCATCACCGAGAACCAGACAGCCGATGACCACCTTATTCTTAATCGGGACGATGCCAATACCAAACCGGATGTTATTACGACCTCGGCCAACAAGCTGTTATTCTCGACCAGTGACTCCGCAGCGACGGCGACTTTTGTTCGTAATGGCACCCTCTACCTGCGACGCGATGGCAGTGAGGAAGATGTGATTGCCTGCAACGATATTCTTATTCCCGGTCCGCACAATCTGCAGAATGCAGCCGCTGCCGCACTGGCCACATCGTTGTTGGGTGTGAATGTGAACAGCATGAAACAGACCCTATCTACTTTCACGGGGGTGGAGCATAGACTCGAGCGAGTTGACAATATCGCCGGTATTACTTTTGTCAACGATTCCAAAGCTACCAACGTGGATTCAGTTCGCTTTGCTTTACAGTCTATCCCGTCGCCATTGTACCTGATCGCTGGTGGGCGCGACAAAGGGGCGTCCTATGAACCACTCGTGAAACATGGGCGTGGCAAAATTAAGGGCATCATTGCCATTGGTGAAGCCAGCGAGAAGATCATGCAGGAGTTGGGGCGCGAATTCCCAGTACAGTTCGCCGGCTCTATTCAGGAAGCCGTACACCGCTGTTTTGACATGGCTTACCCCGGAGAGACAGTGCTGCTGTCGCCGGCCTGTGCCAGTTTTGATATGTTTGAGAATTTTGAACAACGCGGCCTGGCTTTCAAAGAGGCCGTCAGAGAACTGAGAGATGGTAAGAAAAACCACCAGAGCCCAAAAGTCTGAAGGGCACATTGATGAACGCCTGCTGATAGCCTACCTGCTGATGTTGGTGGCTGGCTTGATCGCAGTCTATTCGACTTCGTCAATGATTGCTGAAAGTCGTTTTGGGTCGCACCTGTTTTTCCTTCAGCACCAGTTTGTCTGGGCTTTGCTTTCGTTGTGTACGATGTGGGTACTCGTTCGCCTCGATCTGGTGCGTTTTGCTGCCTGGTCGGTCCCGGCCTTTTTCATTATGCTCGGATTATTGGCTCTCGTCTTTCTCGCCGAGCCTCGAAATGGTTCGCATCGCTGGCTGTTCCTGGGCCCACTCACGATTCAGCCGTCGGAGTTCTTCAAGTTTGTAATGATCTACTTCCTGGCCTTCTCACTTTCCAACCGCGATCGCAACATGGGCGACTGGCGAGGGCTACTTCTAAGATACGGCCCCTTGATGGGTGTGGCGCTGTTGCTGATTCTGCTGGAGCCTGACCTTGGTACTACCATAGTGATATTTGGTACTGCCGTGGGCGTGTTCTTTCTGGCCGGGGCGAAAATTAAACATCTCCTGATGGCAGCGACGCCTATGGTGGGTGCGGCAGCCATTCTGGTTTTCGTGGTTGGATACAAGAAAGCGCGCGTTATGGACTACATCGCCTCGTTAGCCGATCCACTCCAGGGCAGCTACCAGGGTACGCAAGCTGCTCTTACTTTGGGTGCCGGAGGACTGTTCGGTTCTGGTCTGGGTGAGGGCAGTCAGAAGCTCTTTTTCCTGCCCTATCCGCACACGGATTTCATATTCGCGGCTGTTGGACAGGAAGTTGGTTTCTTGCGGTTGGTACTTCTTCTGGTGTTGATGATGTACATGCTGCTACGCGGATTCAAGATCGCTCTGGGGCAGCCGGATCGTTTCGGCTACCTGTTGGCTGCCGGTATGGCGCTGTCCCTGTTTGTCAACATCGCGGTTAATCTTGGTGTTGTGACCAGTCTATTGCCTGTCACCGGACTACCGTTGCCCTTTGTATCTTATGGCGGATCGTCGCTGTTGATTTCCAGCGTGGCCATCGGAGTGTTGCTCAACCTGTCGCGGAGGGTAAGATCATGAGCCTTACTCGTCCGGTCAGGATCATATTCGCCGGTGGTGGTACCGGTGGACACCTTTTTCCCGCGCTGGCCATCGCCGGACGCATCCGCGAACTGATGGCTAACAGCGCCGGAACCGAGATCGTCTTCGTCGGCACACGCCGGGGAATCGAGTATCGAATGCGCGACAAACTGGGTTTTCCTCTGCATCTTATCAATGTTCGCGGATTAGTGCGATCATTCACGTTGAAAAATCTGCTGGTGCCGTTTGTATTGATCGGTGCGCTGCTGAAGGCGCGATCACTCCTGGCTCATATGGTTCCCGATGTTGTGGTGGGTACAGGGGGCTATGTATCCTGGCCGGTTCTGAAGGTCGCGGCTTGGAAAGGCATCCCCACCGTTTTGCAGGAACAGAATTCATTCCCCGGTGTTACTACCCGCCAACTGGCCGGTCGTGCTCACCGCATCTATCTGGGTTTCGCCGGAGCAAAGGAATATCTGTCCACCAATGCACAACTTCTCGTGACCAGCAATCCGGTGCGGCGTGATCTGCTTGATGGGGATCGTAATAGCGCCTGTGCCGAGTACGGACTCGATCCATCGAAGAAAACAATTCTTATCCTGGGTGGAAGTCAAGGGGCGAGGTCAATCAATCAAGCGGTATTGAAGAGTCTGAAAGATAGCACGATGCCCGATGGGTACCAATTGTTGTGGCAAACGGGGAGGAGGGATTACAAGGATGTCGCCGCCAAGGTGGGCAGCAAGGTACACGGCTGCACCCTTTTCCCCTTTGCTCATGACATGCGCAATGTCTATGCGGCCGCCGATCTGGCGGTGGCTCGAGCCGGAGCGCTTACTCTGGCCGAGTTGGCTGCGTGTCGGCTACCATCGGTTCTTATTCCGTATCCATTTGCTGCCGGAGATCATCAACGAAAAAATGCCCGTGATGCTGTTCGTCGGGGATTGGCGGATATGATTGATGAGAACGAACTGGACGGCGCCGATCTGCTGGAGCGGGCGGTATCGCTGATGGGTTCGAAACGGTTTGGGGAGATGCGGGAGCGACTCGTCGAGGAGAGTGAGAGAACACGTTCGGCGGTGGATGTCATCGCCTATGACATTATGGACCTGATTGCGCAGACACGAAAGGATGTAATTGGAAGCCACAACTCAGTTAGTTAGCCCGCAGAAAGCGGAAGAGTTCAGGTGTAACAAAGTGATGTTTGGTAAGATTCGTAAATTGTTCTTCGTTGGGATCGGCGGAGCCGGTATGTCCGGGATTGCCGAGATACTCCATAATCTCGGGTTTGAGATTCGAGGTTCCGACTCTGTGCCCAGCGATATAACAACATATCTCGGCTCGCTCGGTATCGACGTCCATAACTCCCACCGTCCGGATAACCTGGGTGATACCGACGTGGTTGTGATTTCATCAGCAGTCGGCGAGGATAACCCGGAAGTGATCGAAGCTCGACGGCTCGGTATTCCGGTCATCAAGCGGGCTGAGATGTTGGGCGAATTGATGCGTCTCAAATTCTCAATCGGCGTGGCCGGGACGCATGGCAAGACGACTACCACATCAATGATAGGCAAGATTCTCCAATCGAGTCGCTTGCAACCAACCATTATTGTCGGTGGCGTTGTGGCTGAATTGGGTACTGGTGCGGCTCTCGGCAGTGGTGAATATCTGGTTGCTGAGGCAGACGAATATGACCGGTCATTCTTGTCGATGTTCCCAACGGTCGCAGTCGTGACCAATCTTGAAGCTGATCATCTTGATTGCTATGACGGCATAGACGACCTCGTAAACTCCTTTCTGACATATATGAACCGCGTACCGTTCTATGGTTCAGTCATTATTTCTGCTGACGATAAACGGCTGGCTCGACTTCGAGACCAGATAACCCGTCCTTATGTGACGTTCGGTTTTGGCGTTGACGCCGACTATCGTGGCCTTAATGTCGAGTTGCAACCAGGACGGGTGAGTTTTTCCGTGTACTTTCACGGGGAACTGCTGGGCGAGATTATCATGAGCATTCCGGGACGGCATAACGTGGCTAATGCTCTGGCGGCGGTGGCCGTATCCCGCGAGTTGGATATTCCCTTTGAGACTATCGCCGACGGATTGCGAACCTTCACAGGAGTCAGTCGCCGCTTTGAGATTATAGACGAGATCAATGATATCCTGGTAATTGATGACTACGCTCATCACCCGACAGAAATAGCGGCCACGCTCAATGCTGCCCGGGAGGTGTACGACCGCCGACTGATCGTTGTCTACCAGCCGCATCTGTTCAGTCGTACGCGTCAGTTCGCCGACGAACTGGCCGAAACGCTGGCGCTGGCTGACATTTGTCTACTGGCCGACATTTATCCGGCGCGCGAGAAACCGATTGAGGGAGTCACGTCGCAGCTAATTGCAGACAAGGCTCTGACCAGGGGGATCGGTACTTTTGAATGTATAGGTCCCAGGGAGAATGGTGCCCAGGCCGTAGCCGGAGTAGCCCGACCAGGGGACATTGTGATAATCATGGGTGCCGGATCGATCACACTCATCAAAGACGAGATAGTGAAACGACTCAAGAGTTTATGATGATTTTGTCGAAGAGAACAATCGCATCTTGTGTTGCCGTGCTCGTAGCCGGGCTAACGATGATTTTAATAGTGAATTTCACCGATGCCTGCCGTTTGCAGGGAGCAACGCTTGACGGGATGGCTGTAGAAGAATGGGCTAGCCGGTTTGCCCTTGATGGGGAGAAGCCTATAATCCGTCAACCGATAGATAGTCTGGCGAAGGCTCTGCTGGACAATGATGGCGTCTTCAAGGTTGACATAGCCTACCGCCTGCCGCATGAGCTGGACATTCGTACCAACGCCTTCGAACCGGTCTGTTTTGTTGTTGGACAGTCATCCGGCAAGTTGTTTGGATTAAATATCGAGGGGCGCCTGATCCGCCTGAGTGGATATGAACCAGATTGGGAACGTCCGGTTCTCACCGGCGTTGAAACGGGGAGTCTCTATTCGACGTGTACTGATGCGCGGGTGAGTGTGGTTATTGACGAACTTGAAACGCTTCGCCGGGAGCGGATCGACGTTTACCGTCTGATTGACGAAATTGATTTTTCGGATTCCGGTTTCCTGCGCCTGGTTGTCTCTGGACTATCCTTTCATTTGAAGGTGCGAGCGCGGGTCATGGTCGATGATATGCAGCGTTTTGTTGAATTCATAATGTCCTACGATGCAGACCTTAACGATGCGAAATGCTTCGATCTGCGCTACGACAATATGATCATTTGTTCCCGGGGAGATCGGTAGGATGGCTATCGAAAATATCACAGCCGCCGTAGATTTGGGCACATCCGACATTGTTGTGTTGGTTGCGGAGATGGATGCTGATGGAAAAGTCTATGTGATCGGCCACGGAAGCCATCCCTCTGAAGGTGTCCGCCGTGGAGTGGTGGTTGATATGGACAAGACCGTGGCTTCGATTAAAAAGGCCGTTGCAGATGCCGCGCTTGTGTCCGGGACCGAGATCGACAGGGTGACTGTCGGTATTGCCGGGGAGCACATTCGTTCCATTAACAGCCACGGCGTGGTTGCGGTCAGCCGCACTGACAATGAGATTACGCAGGCCGATGTTGATAAGGCTTTGGAGGCGGCGCGGTCCGTTGCTATTCCTGTTGATCGTGAGATTATCCATGTCATTCCCCAGGAGTTCTCAGTTGATGATCAACGGGGAATCAAAGACCCCATAGGGATGTCGGGCGTTCGCCTTGAGGTGGAGGCGCATCTCGTCACCGCGTCTATCGCCACCGCTCGTAACATCTATCGCGCCTTCGAGCGGTGTCATCTTGATGTCGATAATATCGTGCTGGAGTCGTTGGCGTTGGAAGAGACCTTGCTCACCGATGAGCAGATAGACTATGGCGTGGTGATCGTTGATATCGGCGCCGAATTGACCGGCATTTCAGTATTCTTTGACGGGGCTATCCGGCATACAGCGGTGATTCCCCTGGGGAGTAAGAACATCACTAATGATGTTGCCATTGGGTTGCGAGCTACAATTGAGCAGGCTGAGAAGCTTAAGATCAATTATGGAGCGGCGCTGGCTTCGCTGGTCAATCCGGAAGAAATGGTTATGGTAGAATCGGCTGGAGGACGTGGACCCCGCGAAATATCCCGGCATGTGCTGGCATCCATTGTCGAGCCGCGAGTCGAAGAGATTCTGTCGCTGGCCGTGCGCGAAATCAAACGAGCCAATGCGGGGGAGATGTTGACTGGAGGACTGGTCCTTTCCGGTGGCGGGGCGTTGCTGGCCGGGACTGTTGAGCTGGCGGAGCAAATGATGGATATGCCGGCCCAGCGGGGGGAGGTCAAATACTACGAACATATTCCCGACAGCCTGAACACGATTAGCCATGCCACTGCCCTTGGGTTGGCTTTGTATGGTTTCAATAACGAACCAATGAAGGGTGGAGGATCGGGAAGAATGCGACGCTTGCTTCGGAAGTTCGAGCAATGGATAACAAAGAAATTTTGATTTGAGATAAGATGTCCAAGGAGGGACCAAGATGACTGATCAAAAGCACTCTTTCAGCTTTTCCGATGACTACATCGGCTACGCCAACATCAAGGTTGTTGGAGTTGGGGGAGGTGGCGGTAACGCCATCAACCGAATGATTGATGCCAGCCTTAAAGGCGTCGAGTTCATTGTCGTCAATACCGATGCACAGGTGCTGGACCAGAACCGGGCTGACAAGAAAGTCCAGATTGGCAGCAGTCTGACAGGCGGACTGGGGGCTGGTGCCAATCCTGAGGTTGGCAAGGCGGCTCTTACGGAGAGCCGTGAGCAGGTCATCGAAGTGCTCGGCAATCCCAATTTAGTATTTATCACCGCTGGCATGGGTGGCGGAACCGGTACCGGTGCCGCCCCGGTGATGGCGGAATACGCACGGAAGGCTGGTGCGCTAACTGTTGCCATCGTGACGACGCCGTTCCGTTTCGAGGGAGCCCAGCGTATCAAGCGGGCCGAGCAAGGGCTCGAAGAGCTTCGTGTCCATGTGGATACTCTCATCACCATTCCCAATGAGCGGTTACTCAAGATCGTCGACAAGAAGACTACGCTTACTCAGGCCTTTGCCACAGCCGATGAAATTCTGCACCAGGCAACCAAGGGCATCTCCGACCTGATAACCATCCCCGGGTTGATTAACTGTGACTTTGCCGATGTCCGCACCGTTATGCTGGAGCGCGGCGATGCGCTCATGGGCACCGGTTATGGCCAGGGCGAAGAGAAAGCAATTGATGCTGCCCAGGAGGCAATCTCGTCACCGCTATTGGGCGATGTTTCCATCAGTGGGGCCAGGGGTGTGCTCATTAATGTCACCGGTGGCGAGGACATGACGCTCTTTGATGTTAACACAGCTACTTCGCTGGTTTATGAAGCTGCCGGCAACGATGCAAACATTATCTTCGGAGCGGTTATCGATCCTGAAATGGATGACCAGATGCGAGTGACTGTAATCGCTACCGGATTTGGAAAAACCGGAGCAAAGGCTGGTATCGAAGAAACGAAAAAGGAAGAGACTCCCCGGCCCGTTAATAACAAACCGATGTCGCTTTTCCCTGAACGCGAGGTGTGGCAGGAACAAAAGACTACGGTCGATCAACCTCCCGTCGAGGCCGAGCCGGAAGTGGCTCTCGTCGGAGCCGAGGAAACAGTACCGGGCAACGGTAATGGCAACCACGGTAACGGACCCAGCCGAGTTCCATTGTTCACCGAAACCGACCGGACTATTCCAGCCTACATCCGTAGATTGGGGGATTCCTGATAGCCAATTGGAAGTTGATGAATAGATACAAATACCCATAAAGCAGACGAAATCTGCTGTTTGGTTCCTCCACAGTGTCGCCGGGTAAACTACCCTACCGGCGGCATTTTTTATGTTCTGGATCTATTTGGTGAACTGTCCGCCAAGTGCAACAGGGTGTGGGGATCATACCATAGAATTGACAAGTAGTAGTCGTGGGCTCAATTTATCACGCAGCGTAATGCATTATCAATGCCGGAGTTATGTTTCTTGCTCGATTGGCACCAACGATGCTCTACTCATGCCTGACCTAAATAGCCCCTGGCTGGGGCGGGAGAGTTCTATGGCTTTTAGTATCAATACAAACCTGGGCGCGATGAGTCTCTTTCAAGGTATTAGCAAGAGTCGCTCAAAGATGTTTCAGTCACTGGAACGCCTGTCTTCGGGTATAAGGATCAATCGAGCTTCAGACGGACCGGCAGATTTGGTTATTTCGGAACAGTTACGTTCGCAGATTGCTGGTCTCAATCAGGAGATAGAGAACGTCTCAGCCAATATCAATCGTTACCAGTACGCGTCATCGAGTGTCGGGCAACTTCGATCCAAATTGACCGAGTTGCGCACCCTGGCGATCGGGGCAGCCAATGAAGGCGGCAACAGCGATGCAGCACAGGCGGCCTACGAGGCCGCTGCGGTAGCGACAACGGCCGGTTACAATCACGCTATCAATACAGCCGAGTACAATGGCAAAAACATATTAGACGGATCTGAAGGTTCATTGGCGGCTGTAAGCACACTTGATGACATTGATCTGTCAACAGCCGAAGCTGCTGAAGATTCGATTGCAATGATAGATGCGGCCATTGCCGAAGTTGACCAGGTCCAGGTCAGTCTCGGTGCTATCCAGGCCAACGATCTCGAATCCCGGCGAGCCTCGCTTGAAGTAACGAAGTCAAACCTGATCTCAGCCGAAAGCAATTTGCGTGATGCTGACTATGCCGCTGAGTATACCAATTTCATAGCGGAGTCATTCAAACTCAAAGCGAGTGTTATGCTTCTGGCCCATTCTAATATCGGCGCCAGTTCGGTTCTGAAGCTGTTCGGACAATAGTCTCCACCTCAACCTCCTTGTACAATGGCATGGATTGCCGAGCTCCTTGTGAATGCCGTCGGGTCTCCCTACCCGGCGGTTTTTCTTTTACCTTCAGAGTTCCAGGCTTCTGTCAACAAAACGATTGCAAAGAACCCGAACTTGACGTATACGAAAGACAGAATAAATTAGTTATTCAAGGAGACGCTGTGGATCGACAAGAAATCGCACAGGCCAACCGCCTGGCCTGGAACGAAGCTACGGTCAAGCATCGGGAAGCTCGCAAAGACGAACTGAAAAAGGCTTTTGGCAAATCGGGGTTCTCTACTCTTGATGAACACATAATCACCAAATTGCGCGAGCTGAATCTGGAGGGCAAAGCTGTCGCTCAAACTTCGTGCAACAACGGTCGCGAGGTCATCTCAATGGTGAATCTCGGGGCGAAATCGGGCGTGGGATTCGACATTTCCGATAATGCCATCGAAGAGGCGAAGGAACTTGGTGAGATTGCGAGAGTAGATTGTTCATTTGTTCGCACAGATGTTTATGACATAGGAGAGGTATACAACGGTTCTTTCGATCTGGTCTACATTTCCATCGGGGCGTTGGTCTGGTTGCCTGATCTGGATCTGTTTTTCATGGCCGTAGCACGAATACTCAAACCGGGTGGCAAATTGTTGATCTACGAAACTCATCCGTTCCTCTATTGTTTTCCTGCCGAAGATGAACCTGAGTTTGATCTGAACAATCCGCTTCAGGTCGCCTATTCCTATTTTCGTACCGACCCGTGGGTCACCAATGACGGTATCGACTATGTCGGTGGCACAAGGTATGATGCCAAAACTTCTTACTGTTACACCCAAAAGGTGTCGGATATCATCAATCCGATCATCCGCAGTGGAATCGCTATCAAGGAACTTCTTGAATACGAACACGACATCGACGGGACGTTCGGACCGATTGAGAAAGAAAAGAAAGTACCATTGTGCTACATGCTCATAGGGGAGAAATCATGACGATTGATCTACGACCGGTCGACGCCGACAACTGGCTTGATGTTATCGCTCTGAGTGTTCATCCCGAGCAGGAGGAACTGGTGCCATCGACGGCGTGGTCGCTGGCCGAGGCGTATATCAAACCGGAAGCTCCCCGTCGGGGGTATTACCCCCTTGCTGCATATGATGGAGACCAACTAGTTGGTTTCTTATCTATCACCTGTTCGGCGTCCAGTGATCGTGACTACTGGATCAACGGTCTTGTGATCGACAAATCGTGTCAGGGCAAAGGGTATGGCCGGGCGACTATGATCGCCGCGATGACTTATATCAAGACAACCTTTCCGCAATGCATCCAGATCGGCGTAACGATTGTCCCCGGCAACGATCCAGCTTCTGGTCTTTATGCAAGCCTGGGTTTCGTCGATACGGGCATTGTCTATGACGGCGAAATCGAATGGATATGCAAGGTGAAGGACTGAGCCTGTCCAACCGTCTTGTAGGGCGGAACCCCTTGGTGGTTCCGCCACTTCGATAGTTCGAAATATGTCCCCAGTCTTTGGTAGGGCAGGAGCCCTTAGCGCTCCTGCCCTACTGAAGACTCAACAGAGCCATGGATCCCACAGCAAGCTGTGGGCCACCAAGAAGTTAGCATGGCACCCATCGCCCTCCCCTCACCCCTTCTTATTCAGCACCATCGCCGAAGCCTGGGCAGTAGGATAGATGACAATCTCGCCAATCTGAACATGAGCAGGTCGGTCGGCTGTCCATACCACCGCCTCCGCAATGTCGTCTCCGGTCAACGGCTGATAACCCTGGTACGTCTGCGCGGCTCGTTCCTTGTCTCCGTCAAAGCGAACCGTCGCAAACTCTGTTTCCACTAAACCGGGATCAACCGTCGAAACCCTGATCGGCGTGTCAACCAGATCAATCCGCATCCCCTTCGTGATCGCATCGACGGCATGTTTAGTCGCGCAATAAACATTCCCCCCGGGGTACACCTGATGGCCGGCGATGGACCCGATATTGATAACATGCCCCCGTTCACGAACGACCATCCCCGGCAGCACCGCCCGGGAAACATGAAGCAGACCTTTGACGTTGGTGTCGATCATCTCATTCCAACCGCCAATATCGCCATCCTGTATTTTGTCCAGTCCACGTCCGAGACCGGCATTATTGACAAGCACGTCGATTTCGTTCCAAGGATCAGCCAGCCCACTAATCGCCAACTCGACCGCCTGATGGTCGCGGATATCCAATTCGAGCAGACAGCAGTCTGTGTCGAGTTTCTTCTGCAATTGCTCCAGACGATCCAGACGACGTGCTACCAGAACAAGCTTAGCTCCCTGCTCGGCGAATTTCCGGGCGCACGCTTTACCGATACCGGCCGAAGCGCCGGTGATCATTACTACTTTATCTTTCAGAGTTGACATAGGCCTCCTGTTGTCAATGAGCGAGTATTGTTTCTTTTGACAAATCTAAACAATCACAGTGTGATCGTCAACTGGCGGGGCTGTCAACTTGCGGGGGGATGGTAACAGCAGGAATCGTGCACACCTGCATAGTTCTCGAACAATCCTGAGGGAACAAGGAAGAGGGTACGACAATTGGAGTTAGCAGGGCAAATGATGGATTGACCCTGCAGAATTGGTCATAATGTTACCCTTAGTTACCCGACAACTTGCGGAAGGGTGATGTTATGTTGTTGTTATACAATAGCATACGGGACGAGAAAAGCTCATATAATCCTGCTGATATCCGGCATAGGACGTGCATTGAGCTGTTCCAGTGAAATAGCCTTAATTTTTACGCCGATCCACCCGATAATGGGAGCAATAGTTGAGGCCTCTTACGGGTGGACAGAGACCGCCTGGAGGTAGCAACTGATGAGTAGTAAAAAGATTAACCGCCCCCGTCCGGGGTTACCTAAGAAGATGTACTGGCATCTGTATAGTTTGCAGATGTTACAGTCCGACAAGCTGGCCAGGATTGTTGATAAGGTACTGAAAAGAGAGTACGTGCTCATTAAGTGAGATGACTGCGATAAAACTTGACAAGGGGCAGGCCGAGGAATACGTTAGGCCCCAATGTGGTGGTCATGTTGGCTGCCCGAAGTTGTTTTACTGATTTGAACGTATTTTGAAAGAGTATTTGGTTTGTTAAAGAAGAAATTGACAGTAATGCTTATCCCCGGCTCGGAGGGGGCACTAAAACAGGTGCGTCTCCCTGTCGTTTTGATTTATGGTTGTGCTCTGGTGGTTGTCCTGCTTGTGCTGGGCAGTTTCTTTGCTTCATCCGGTTATTTCTCAAACCGTGTGGATAGCAAGGAGCTGGAAGCGTTGCAGGCTGAGAACCGATCGCTGCAGGAGGGGTTCGAGCAGATGCGCTGGCATATGGCCGAGGTTGAGAAGCGCTACGAGGAGTTAGTCCAGAAAGAGATCCGTATCCGTTCCCTGTTCGATCTTCCCGAAATTGATTTGCAGCAGAGACAACTGGGAATAGGTGGTCCTACCTCGCCGGAATTGGTGACACGTTCGGAAGTGGAGGTAGAGGCTCTCGAAACCGAAGTGGAAGTTGATCATCTTCTACGGTTATCGCAGTTTGAGCTTGAGAAGTATGCCGAAGTAGAATCTTCGATGTTATCGGTCAAAGATCGCCTCGATCATACGCCTTCCATCTGGCCCTCCAGGGGCTGGATATCTCGCAGCTACGGTATGAAGGCGGACCCGTTCACAGGTATTAAGCAGATGCATAGAGGTCTGGATATCGCCAACCACACCGGTACGCCGATAGTGGCATCCGCTGACGGGAGAGTATCATCGGTGCGGAAGAACGGCGGTATGGGCAAGACAATTGTGATTGACCATGGCTACGGGTTTGTATCCCGTTATGCTCACTTGTCTGAATATAAGGTCAAACGCGGGCAACAAGTCAAGCGTGGCGATGTCATTGGATTGATGGGTTCGACTGGTTACTCCACTGGTCCTCATCTGCATTACGAGGTTATTCGCAACGGCAAGTCCATCAATCCCTACCGACATATCCTGAACGACATGTAAGTATCTTATTGCTTGGCCGAAAAAGATAACCGCCCTATTTCAGGGCGGTTTTTTTGATCCCCGATCCCAATACCAATCAAGCTGTGTTTGACCAAATATCTGCCCTCATAGTGGCTAACCAAATCGTGACCGTCTGACGATACTAATATGAAAGGAAGGGCGCCTTCTGCCATGCGCAGGATAGGGGACCATTAGAGGAGATCGATGGGAGTATTAATAGATGATAAGGACGCACCGGGTCTAGTAACCGAAGGCCACGAGGCTGATAAATGGCTTGAAGTATTTTCGTTGTTTATTCACGATCTTGAACCTCCGTTGGCCTCCATGAAGTACATCCTGAAGCTCCTTGATGAGGGGAAGTACAATCCTGAGAAGGCGACACATCGTGAATTGGTCTCTTCCAGCAAGGTGGCAATGCACCGGGCAGAGACGATTGTCTACGATATTCTTGCCGTAGCCAGGTCTGGAAGTGTTGGTTTGCCGGTCAATATGACCGAATTGGATCCGGATGTAATCATTGATGAAGTAGCTAGTCTGGCGCAAGGAGCGGCGGCCGAAAATGATGTTAGCGTCAGTGTCAACCGAGATGGTGACAGTCCCCTGATAAAGGCCGATGCCGGTTTGCTCGCAAGGACTCTTGATAATTTCATTTATAATGGTCTACGTCACACGCCCACCGGCGGTGAGATCACGATCTACACATCGGTGGGAAAGGCATCTTTCTACATTCACGTTAAAGATTCTGGTCCAGGGTTTGATGATATCGAGCCTGGTGTTCTGTTTGAGAAATTTGGCCAGATCAACATGAGAGCGGCCGGAAAACACCGAGGAGTTGGTCTGGGTCTATATTTTTGTATGCTGGCCGCAACCGGTATGAAGGGTACAGTGATGGCTGACAATCACCCGGATGGCGGTGCAGTCTTTTCAGTGAAATTACAAATGGTTGAGGAGAAATAAGATGACCGAGAAAATGGATGCCGAATCATATCTGAAATCGGGATCAAATGAACTGCGAGTCCTGGAATATAACGCCAGCGGGTTAGCTTTCGGGATCAACATTCTCAAGGTCAGTAAGATCGTTTCGCATTTGAATGAATTTACGCAAATGCCTGAGTCTCATCCGGCCGTACAAGGTGTGTTCAAAGACATGGACCAGTTGATTCCGGTAGTCGATCTGTCCGCCTTCCTGGGGATAACCAACGAAAACACCAAGCATAGCAAGGTCATCGTGACCGAGTTTTTTGGAATCCAGACCGGTTTTTGGGTCGATGGCATCGATTGGCTACATCACTTCAAGTGGGAAGATGTCATTGACGCTAATGATGTTTTCAGTGGCATTAAACAACGCTACACGATCGGTATTGTCCGCCCTACTGAACGCCAGATGATTCAATTGCTGGACTACGAGACGATTCTGATGGACCTCTGTCCGCATCTGGGCGTTCAGGATATAGCTGCTCGCAGCGTGGAAGTCGATTTGCGCGGCAAGCGCATTCTCATAGCTGAGGATTCTCCTGCCGTTCGTACGATGTTGGTAACCGAGTTTACCGATCTGGAGTGCGAAGTGCAGACTGCACCCGATGGAGCTCGGGGCTGGGAAGTCTTTCAGCAAGCAAAGTTCGATCTGGTTGTCTGTGATGTTGAGATGCCCCAGATGGACGGGCTGGCCATGACCTTGAGAATTCGTCAGTCGGACAGACCCGAAACGCCCGTAATAGTCTATTCGTCAATCGGTGATATTGGCATGAAAGCGCGGGCTGAGTTTCTTGAGGCCGATGCACACATAACCAAACTTAATCTCGATCTGCTTCTGCAGACGGCTGACAAACTGATTCGAGGCGAAAAGCTCGACCGCACCGAGGCGGGCTTTGATAAGGTGAGAGTGCCGGTATCCCAGGAGACGGTTCCTATTGAATAGAATTGTTGTTACACGTTAACAGTCGTGTGAATGCGGGGAATGCCGGCCGAAAGGTCGGCATTTTCTATAGTTGACCAAGATTGTTCCCGGTATTGAATGAACAAAAACAAGGCCCGGCTAACAGCCGGGCCTTCTCTTGAAATACAGGTCTGTTCGGAATCTTTAAGTATTATTACTTAGCGTACAGAACCTTAAACGCTGGGTAGATGCTGCCGCGCTGATCCAAATGAGCCGGGATCGAGTCGTTTCCGAGTGCTTCCAGCTCTTTGCGGTCAGCGATCACCATCAATGAATTGTTCGGCGAGGTAGTGGTTGTATCAACACCAAGCTTCTCAATAGTCTTGCCACCAAGGGAAGATACAAAGATTGTTGCCAGTCGCCCTCGTCCGGCGGCCAACACGTTCTTAGTTGGTCCCAGATTGGCAATCATGCCAAGCGTGACACATTGAATGACGGTGTCGGGGCGAAAGCTCTTATATGCGAAGTGCTCCACTCGGCCGCCCACGTACACTGCTGAGTCGGCCACAATCTTCACTGCACCGGCCGTTAGTTTCAGCGGCACGGACAAACCCAATATGGCTTCATCGTTTGTGTAATTGATCGTTATTGACCAATTAGCGTCGTTGATTTTGGCAACATCGGCATAGATTGTATCCACGACACCAAAATGATCAACCTGGGCCGAAGATATTGATGGCAGGATTAAGATGGTTAGAACTCCAAGTATCCATAGAAATCGCTTCATGTTTCCTCCTGGCGATTGTTCTTAGTTTCTCTATTGCTTCTACAGTTTGTGTCGGTGAAGGTTCTACTTTTCCTGAGTACCGGTGATCTCGGCGATGGACGCTCGGAAGATATCTATGAGCGAATCGGCAGTGACAACATCACCCAGTTTGTGCTTGTAAATACCTGACGCTCGTAGCAAAGCCCGCCGTCCGGTCTCGGTCTCGGGGAAACGCTCGAACAGATGCAAAAATAGCTTGGCGGTCTTAGGCCAGTCTTCCTGTCTGGCAAACAGATCAGCCTGATAGGCCAGTGCCTTGGCCTCGACAATTGTTCCCGAAGAGGTGGCGGCAACTTGCTGATAGTATTTTTCGGCATCCTCAAACTTGCGCTCCGCCTCAGCTTTTCGACCCGCATTCTCAAGGTATTCAGCCACATACAGGAAAGCGGCTAGAGCTTCATCTGAGCCGCGATAGTTTTCGATAAGATAATTGTACTCGATTTCGGCCCGATTCCAGTTGTCCTCTAATTCGAACGATCGGGCTATGAGGTATTGAGTCAACGGACTAGTGTCGAAATACCAGCGATAGTTCCTTTTCAACTTAGTGCCAATCTGACGAGCCTCGGAATATCTGCCCTGCTCCATCTTCACCGCCGCTATCTTATGCTGTACTATGGCATAGAGGACGGAATCAGTTCCCTCCAGTTCGGTTGCAAGTTCATTGTACAGTTCAGTAGCTTGCGAGAATTGCCTGAGCCTGATGCCGTACAGGTCCGCAATCTTGATCCGTATGGTAGCATATGCGGAAGAGGTAGAGTCGAGCAGAAGGTACAGCTGATCGATTTCCTTCTGCCACTGACCGGTTTGGTCATAGAGACGAGCCAGATTGCCATGCGCGGCTGCCTTCAGATTGGCTTCCGGGAAAGTTTCTACCAGGTTGCCATAGTACTCAAGCGCCCATGCGAGTCGTTCGGCTGCTGCGACCGAGTCACCGGCGAGATGTTCGATGCGATGGATATGAGTCGGAAGGTTTAGCAGGGTCAAAAGAACATCACCGGTTTCATCGATGGGAGGGTAGTGTCCCTCAAGTGCCATATCATAGACCGCCAGCGCCGAATCCCATTGTCTCGAAGCCTGCAGCGAACGACCAAGATTGATCTGAGTGGCAAGAATGTATAGTGGTTGAAGATCGGTGATGCTCAGAAGGCGCTCCAGAGCCGTGATTGCCTTGGTAAACTGCCGGTCATAATAGTACATCCGAGCCAGCTGGCCGGTGGCCTGGAAGGCCAGGTGTTGTAGCTCACGGTACTCGACAGGGAATCGTTTCTGATCAATCGAATCCAGGGCAATTACGCCAAGATCAGCCGCTTCGGCATAAAGTTGCCGGATTTCAGCGCTGGCTTCGGGGGTGACAAGCTCCGGTTTGATGTTGGATTTTTCGAGCGCTCTTTCGGCCCGGTGAAGTTTCTTTTCAACTGAGTATCGCAGGCTGACCGCACTGTTGTCAGCGCAGCCGATGGTGAGCACTACCATAAGCAATAGTGCGAAGGTTGGAATGCAATAAGGTCTGTTCATAATTCTCAAGATTGTGAAACCGCTTTCAGATACTACTGATTTTCACGGAATATACGCCATTCTGATATACGGGTTCAAGTGGAAAGTTGGGTAATGTGAGAATCGAATTTCTCAGAAACCGGGGAGAATTTCGCTAATAACCTTTGATTCTCGTTTGCTCTTATGACCGAATCTACTCTACAAAGAACAGGCTGTGCCCGTCGCCAACTTTTAATACAAATGTGATTGATTTAAATCGGGAAACGATTTCTTTCTATAGAAAAGCATAGGATAAAGCAAATGGCCAAAGCAACAGTACTTTCAAAAGTACCGTTTGAAGACAGGTTGTCGTCTAAGTATGTACCCTTGTTTACCGGACGGGTAGCTGCCGGGTTTCCGTCGCCGGCGGATGATTATCTCGAGGGGCCGCTTGACCTGAATAAGCATCTCATTCAGCATCCGGCAGCGACGTTTTTTGTCCGAGTAACCGGGGACTCAATGATTGGCGCCGGCATCCATTCGGGGGATATGTTAATTGTCGATCGCGCTTTGGAACCGGCAGACAACAAGGTGATCATAGCAGTGGTCAACGGAGAGTTGACGGTTAAGCGATTGTGCAAACGAAACAACCAGCTGGTATTGATGCCGGAAAACGATAATTGCAAACCGATTCCTATTGAAGATGAAACGGACTTCGAAGTCTGGGGAGTAGTAACGGTTGTTATTCATTCATTGTGATGATGGCAGGTATCAAGGGTATGCAGGTAAGTGATTATGGAGAAGGTAGCACCTCAGGAAATAACTTGTTCGTCAAGAGTTCTCAACGATTGTATTGCCCTGGTGGATTGCAACAATTTTTATGCTTCTTGTGAACGGGTATTTAATCCAAAACTGCAAAACAAGCCTATTGTGGTTCTATCCAACAATGATGGTTGTATTGTGGCGCGCTCTAATGAAGCCAAGGCGCTGGAGATCGGTATGGGACAACCGTTTTTCAAGTATCGTAATGTTATAGAGAAGCATAACGTCCATGTATTTTCTTCCAATTATGCACTGTATGGCAACATGTCCGGACGGGTAATGGCCACATTGGCGCAATTTACGCCGAAAATGGAGATTTACTCAATTGACGAAGCGTTTCTCGACTTGTGCGGCAGCGACCGTTTTCACGGGTATAACGACCTGGTCGAATATGCTCATACACTTCGTGCTACAGTAAAACAATGGACCGGTATCCCGGTATCAATCGGTATTGCCCGTACAAAAACGCTGGCCAAAATAGCTAATCGACTGGCCAAGAAATCAACCAAAGTGAACGGTGTGCTTAACCTGATTGATTCACCATACATGGATCAAGCGTTGGAAAAAGTTCATGTTGGAGATGTCTGGGGGATAGGCCGGCAATCAACAAAGTGGTTGGTTGGTATGAATATCAACAATGCCAGACAGTTGCGGGATATTGATGATAAAGTAATTAGCAAGCGGATGGGGGTAGTTGGTTTACGTCTGGTCTATGAACTAAGAGGGATATCATGCTTGTTACTTGAAACCTGTTCGTCACCACGTAAAGGGATTATATCGTCGCGTTCTTTTGGACGTAGAGTTGAATCCCTTGATGATTTGAAAGAATCCGTAGCGGCTTTTATTACCAACGCAGCAGCCAAGCTTAGAAAACAAAATCTGGCGGCGCGGTTGTTAACCGTCTTTTTAACAACCAATCCTTACAGTAAAAATGATAAACAGTATAATAACTCGATAGTGATTCGTTTGCCAGGGGCGATCAATGACACTGCCCAATTGCTTCACCATGCTACGCGGGGAACGGAAAGTATTTTCAGGAAAGGTTTCCGATATAAGAAAGCCGGAGTGATGCTCGATAATCTTATACCGGCCGATCAGGCACAGGCAACTCTATTCGATGATAATAATATTAAGCGCAATAGAAAGCTGATGGAGACCATTGACTCGGTGAATAAAAAAATGGGTTCGGGAACGCTAAGGTACGCTACCCAGGGTTCAACGCAACCGTGGAAGGGAAAATGCGGTAATCGCAGCCCATGCTATACCGGTAATTGGGACGAGTTGGTTAATGTCATTACAAAATAATCTTTATCGTCGGCTGGCTGGGGACTCCGCTTAATTCCTTCTCCCTACATCGGTCCGCCGGGTGCGTGGCGGCGGGAGATATCCTGGTTGATTTTCTCTGCCGAACGGTAAGCATCATACATCCCGTATATCCACATGATCGGGGTCGTGATCAGCCCTATGAGGATGATGATCAGGAATGCTGAGATTGTGTACATGACGATGAATGCCACACCCTTGCCGATCTGACCGTTGTATATCTGTCCCAATCCCATGTAGAAAAACGACAGAATAGCAGCCAACCCGGGATTTTTGTAGAAGGTCGGACTCGTACCATTAGTCATCGTGCGCTCCTTTATATAGTGACTCGTTGTGCAAGCTGTCTCTTTTATCTAAGATACCAAATTTTGCCCGTCCAATTCAATCATTTTCCAGCAAAACTATCGCCTAGGATTCCCTTACTGCTCCTCCGTTTGCTCCAGCAGTTTCACTACCGTAGTATCGGTGGCGGTGAGGGTTGAATGGTAGTCGGTATCGGAAACATTCGAATCGATGATAACGACAATAAAGTGCTGCTGAATCATCAGCACCACCGGTTCACCCGCCTCATCAAGGACCAACTCGCAATCCAGCTTGGTGTAGTCGCGGTCGCGCCTATAGTTATAATCCTTCACTAATGACTTGACGAGCAGGCTGTCCTGATACAGATAGAACGCAAACGATCCCCAACCGTCTTCCATGTCCTCACCTCTGACGCTTACCTGCAAAGCTATTTTGTCTTTGTCAAATTCGACCAAGGCGTCAATCACGGGACAGGCGTACAGCGATAGGGGGCCCGGGGCGTATTCGACTGCTTCTAGCCACCAGAGGTTGTCATAGCTGCCATGTTTCCAGATGGTCAGAGCCACACACACGGTGGTCTCATGTTGGCCGCTCGAATACAAACAGGCTGCGGTTCTCCCCCCCACTGCGAAAAACCTGTTTGTCTGCCTTTCCCTCCAGGCAGACGAGAAGGTCATCAGATTGTTGATACCGATCCAACCGGTGATGCCATTATGATATATCCTGAATTTCTCACCGCCAAGAAGGGCATATTCGCGCCGAGATGCAGAGTAGGGTTTGCCAACAAGCTCCGAACGCCGGTCGTATCTGACAAAACTATGATTGGCGATTGTACCTATCTTCGTGGTTGAGTCCGGGTCGGCAAAGACATCAATAGGTGTGGTACTGTCGCAACTCCGCCCACCGTTAGTAACAATTCCGAGTGCCTTGATGTGGTCGATTGAGACAGCCGTGGGGTGATCGGTCTCGAGAAGAGGATTTGGCAGAGATTGACAGAACGTACTTCTTCCGGCAACACAGAGAATGACTAACAAAAGTAATACTGACTTGTGTGTCATGACCGAAGCTCCCGTAGTTGATCGCGTCCGTCTTATCTGCCAAAGAATAGCCCCCGTATAAGTTCGATGGAAACAAGAACTTTCCACGGTTGTATGTATGCGTAGTCCTGACATTCTTGTCGAAACTGAAGACAGTTTCGACCTACTCAACAACGTCTTAACAATATCACATGTTTTGTGTGCAACTTTTGCACAGAGGGTGATGTTCACGGGTTGGTCGCCGTTTCCGATAATAGAGTATTATGCACCGATTTCAACATTCATGGCTCACGGCAATTGCGATTATACTGACTACCATGCTGATAGCCGGCGGTTGTAGCCGTAACTTCACCGTAGTGAAAGCTCAGCCGAAAGCTCAGGTCAATCAGCAAGACCGAACGCAGTACGATCCTGACCGGGTTCCATCAACGACCGATGAACAGTTGCACGAGGGACTCATTCTTTTCCGCGAGGGGCGTTATACTGAGGCTCAAGGATTGTTCGAGCAGGCGATTGCAGTTGAGCCGGATGATTGGTCCGGGTATTACTACCTGGCCCGCTTGATGATTCGACAGGAAAATTATGCCGTAGCCATTGAGCAATTGTATTTCGCTCTTGATCTGGTCCCCGATGAACCCCGCACTCGCAGTAACATCTATCGTTCCCTCGCAGAGTGTCTGGAACTTCAGGGGCAGTTTACCAAAGCAGAACTGCATTACCGTACGGCGTTGAATCTATTCCCGGAATCAACTCCGGCTCGGGAAGGATTGTCACGCATGCAGTCGGTTCGTCGGCCATCTCCGTAGTAGCTTTTTTCTTCATAGAGCGACAAAGTTAACATATATTGCCAAAATGAAACGGCAATACCCCACTTATCATCTCGGTCCCGATTTTGACAAAAAACTCAAGAATTTCACAGAGTCATTTGTTAAGAAGGGATTCAGTGAGTTCATCGACGAATTTGCAAATGTCGACGAGTTCATTGAGCGGGCTGCCCGAGATGATCATTCTTCCGGCGAGAAAAACCTGCGCTGCACACCCAAAGAGAAATATCTGCTGGAGGCAGTGGCGTTCAAGATTTATGACGAACTGAACCGGGAAGCATTCAACCGCACTAAGGAAACATTGATCGTTTTGCCGGATTGTCTGTCGGGGCATGACCCGGATTGTGAAAAAGAAGACCTACCTTACGGCGACGAATGTCGCTTGTGCTCCGAGAGTTGTCAGGTGAATCACATTATGAAGCTCTGCGAATCGTTCGGAGCGAAAGTTGTATTCTCGAAACGTAAATTAGCCGAACAGATTGAGCATTACTCGGAGACGATGGGTGACGTTGGGGTTATCGGTATCGCTTGTTTACTCATGCTGGCCTCGGGAATGAGGGCGGCTGATGATGCCGGGGTGCCGACCCGTGGAGTGCTCCTGAGTTTTACCGGTTGTGATCATTGGAACGACGAGTCCTTTGCATCCCGTTTCCCTACGAGCCGGTTACGAGCAATACTTGAGGAAAAGTATGGTTCATCTCATTCGTGAGCTTACGATTGATGATTATGATGACCTCATCCGTGTCTGGGGGGATGCCGGGTTGCCGTTCCGTCCGTTTGGGCGTGATTCCCGCGAACGGATTGAGATCGAAATGGCGCGGAAGGACACGACGTTTATCGGGTTATTCGAGGATGATAGATTGATAGCGCTCGGATTGGCAACCTTTGATGGCCGCAAGGGATGGATTAATCGGGTTGCGGTTGATCCCGATCATCGGCATCGGGGTCTGGCGTCAAAGATCATCACTGAATGCGAAGATTTTCTGGAGGGGCTTGGGGTGGAGATCATGGCCTGCCTGATCGAGGAATACAACACTCCTTCAATGGCACTCTTCCGGAAACATGGCTACCTCTATGGCGAGGATATTCACTATTTCTCGAAACGGAAATCCGAAGATACATAGACTGATCTCTGATCTACTAGCCCTGTGTCAATATCCCAGGTCATAACCAAACAATTTGTCTAAATCTACGTCCTAATTACGAGAAGGCTTGCGTTAGATCTGAGGAAACAATGTAGAAAGGACAAATCATGAACAAAGCGATGAGACCAATGGTAATTCTACTCATAACGGGTGTGTTGCTTTCACTCCCCCTTATCTCTGGCGCCGACCCGCTGCACGAAGCCATTCAGAACAACGACACAACTATGGTCCAGAGTCTTATCTTGGAAGCTCCGGATCAGCTTGAGAGCAGGGACAGTAACAATAACACACCTTTGCATGTAGCTGTTCTTGAAAACAACACTGCGATTGCCAAGATGCTTCTTACTGCTGGAGCCGAGGTTGATGCCGGCGACAACGAGGGCAGTCCCGCTCTCATTACGGCTGCTATGCGGGGTTATTTGGATATGGCTCGTTTGCTGATTAGCAAAGGCGCCGATGTCGGGTATCAAGATAATTTCGGAAATACCGCAATTACCTTTGCGGCCATAGGTGGTAGCACGGAAATGATCGAGCTACTAATCGAGGAAGGTGCCGATATTCATGTTATAAATGGCGAGGGGGCTACACCGTTGACTTTCGCGGCAGGTCGAGGGCGTACCGACGCTGTCCGTCTCTTGCTAGCCAAAGGAGCAGATGCCACCATCCGCAATAATCAGGGACAAACGATTGCTTTTGGTGTTGCCGCGCGTGGTCATACTGATATGCTCCGCCTGCTCGTGGACAACGGAGCAGATCTTCTCGTTAGCGATAGTTCTGGAGGAACGATTCTTCATGAAGCTGCCATTAGCGGTAGTGTCGTGACAGTCGACTATCTTCTTGACGCCGGTGCTGATCCTGACCTGACCAACGATTTTGGAGCCACGCCACTGATCTTCTCATCGTGGAGAAGTCATGTCGATGTCGCCCGCACACTACTTGAGAAGGGTGCTAATCCGGACATAATAAACACCAACGGAATGACGGCTCTGCACAACTCTGTCAAAGAAGGCTCGGTAGAGATGTGTCAGGTGCTGCTGACCAATGGGGCAAACGCAAGTCTTCCCAATCTGAAAACAGGTGGCACACCACTGCATTATGCCTGCACCAAGGGATACTTAAATATCGTTGAACTGCTAGTGTCCTCAGGAGCTGACCTGACCGTCAAAGACAACAAAGGTCTCACTCCATTGCACTATGCCGGCAAATATGGTCATCGTACTGTAGCTGACCTTCTGTTGGCCAAAGGCGTAACCGCACCTGATATGGAGAAGAACTTTGGACGTTGCCCATTGTTGGAAAAATCGTTAAGCGACGGCGAGGGAATCGTCTGGTACATTGGTCATTCAGGTTGGGCGATCAAGACGCAGAATAACCTGTTAGTCTTTGACTACTGGGAGCGGAACCAGCCGCCTACTGAAGCCCTCATCTCCAATGGTCACATTTCTGCGGAGGAAGTCAAGAACCTCAATGTCACCGTTTTCGTCAGTCATGAACACGGCGACCATTTTGATACGAATATCTTCAAATGGCGTGAGACAATCCCCAACATCACCTATATAATGGGTTTTGAGAATGACGGTGTCAGTGGCTATCGGTTTATCGGGCCGAGACAGACTGAAACTGTGGGTAACATGGAAGTATCAACGATCACCTCCAACGATAGCGGCGTTGGATTCCTCATCAAAGTGGACGGTCTGACAATCTTTCAGGCGGCCGATCATGCCAACCGACTACGTGATTTTTCCGGTCCGTACACAGCGGAAATTGACTATCTGGCCGACATGAACCTCGATATTGATATTGCCTTTATGCCGATTTCCGGTTGTGGTTTTGGTGACCTTGAGGCAGTCAAACTGGGCGTTTACTATGCTCTGGATAAACTGAAGCCAAAGGTTTTCTTCCCAGAGCACGCTCTGGACAACGAATATCGGTATCAGGAATTTGCAGATAGAGCTGTGGCCGATGGGCACACTGACTGTGAGTATATGTGCGCCTTCAATAAGGGTGACCGCTTCTTCTATCGAAACGGCAAGATCGTATTCTAAAACATTGCATGGGCCGGGGAAATATCCCCGGCCCATGAAATTGAGGGACTGATATTCGTTGGTCAGCAGGCGCTGCCTACAGTGGTGGGGGAATAACAGAAGGGCGGAGCCCTTCATAGCCGTTCCTCCGCCCTCCCATCCTTTTTTCTCTTGACTTGAAATCAGCACCGGTCTACATTGTCGCTTGTTCCGGGAGTTGATGCTCACGTTGTATCAGGCTGTCGGAACTAAGTCGATTTAAGTGGACAAGTTAGCTGGTCGGTTCGTCTATTATGATTACGATAGCGAACGTTCTGTAACTGACTCCTGCACGAGGAAGATTAGTTTGAAGTTGCACCCGGTCTTTCGAAGTCGTCGCACTTTTGGTAGCTTCGCGCATACTTGTCTGCTGTTTTTTCTTTTGATTTTCTGTGCCTCTCTGATTTTTGCTCAGGATGAATCGGTGTCGACTCCCGTTGTCGATTCTAACCCGCTCAAGCCCCCCACTGACATCTCAGTGAAAGATACGCCCAACGATGCTGGCGGTTCTATTACTATCCGTTGGACCGAGCCCACTCCGCCCGAAGGGATTGCTATCAAGCTATATCGTGTCTTACGAGCTGAAGCGATCAATGGCGAGCCGGGACAATATGAACCGGTCGGCGGAAACACTGCGGGTAGCACCGAGTTCCTGGATGGTCACGTTGCTGATTCCCTGGATTATTTCTACCGAGTTGCCGTGATCTATAGCGCGATCGGCGTAGATGGTATCGAAATAGAGTCGCTTACCGAATCAGGCTCCAGCGGTCCGGTGGGTTCGTCGGCGCAGTGGTTTGACTGGCGACGGATCAACGTCTTTGTAGGCGTGATCGTGCTCTGTGGCTTTATCCTCTTCTATATTTCGCAGGCCAAGAAGGGTAAGAAGCTGTTTATTCGCAAGATAGCCGGTCTCGAAGCGGTTGATGAAGCGGTTGGCCGCGCAACCGAGATGGGTAAAAAGATATATTTCATCCCCGGCACACAGGACATGGATAATGTCCAGACAATTGCCGGGGTTACGATTTTGGGTCGAGTGGCCGAAGTGGCTGCTACCTATGATACTTATCTGGAAGTCCCGGTGTCGCGTTCACTGGTGCTGGTGACGGCTAAGGAGATCGTCAAAGAGGCATACTCCAAGGTTGGCAGGCCTGATGCTTATAATGAAGACCAGGTTCACTACCTGACCGATGACCAGTTTGGCTATGCGGCCGGTATTGATGGCATGGTGGTGCGCGAGAAACCGGCTACGATTTTCTTCATGGGAGCCTTCTACGCCGAGTCATTGATTCTGGCCGAAACTGGTAACTCAATTGGTGCCATTCAAATAGCTGGCACGGCGATGCCTTCACAATTGCCGTTTTTTATTGCCTCGTGTGATTTCACACTGATTGGTGAAGAGCTGTTTGCGGCGTCGGCCTACCTTGCTAAAGAACCCAAGTTGCTTGGCAGTCTCAAGGGTCAGGATGTCGGCAAAGCGATCATTTTGGTCGCAATTGTGCTTGGTGTTTTACTCGAGACGTTCAACATTTGGTCGGTCTCAACCTTGTTCGGAGTGATTGATTAGGTATGCGTAGAGAAATACCTCTGATGATTACCGGTATTGTGGGCGTGGCTTTCGTCCTGCAGTACTTTATCCCGCACTGGCCGTTCAGCCAGATGAACAGCTGGTTCTCCGACTGGTTTTCCATCGTTCAAGCTTTTGCGATTTGGCTCGGTGCTCTTAATCTTCTGAAAATATCCGGTCAGAAGGTGATCGGCAAAAAATCCGACTGGGGTTTTGCGGTTGTGATCATCTTGTCATTTCTACTCATGGTAGGTATCGGCTTTTTTGAAGGAGAAGGGTTCCGCGAGCCAGGCACCGGATTCTCGTGGTTGTACGACTACGTCTATTCGCCGTTGTCGGCTACGATGTTTGCCATCCTGGCTTTCTTTGTCGCCTCGGCCTCATATCGCGCCTTCCGCGCTCGAAATCTCGAAGCAACCTTACTCCTCGCGGCTGGATTTCTGGTTATGATTGGCCGCGTACCGGTGGGTGATAACCTCACTTTTTTCCTGCCTGAGAACTATCAGCTTTCCCAGGTAGCCAGTTGGATTATGACCTGGGCGAACACCGCCGGTCAACGCGCAATCATGATTGGCATTGCCCTTGGCCTTGTTTCGACCTCACTGCGCATTATTCTCGGTATCGAGCGAGCGCATCTGGGAGGGGGAGACTAAGATATGTCTACTCGCACCAAGGAACTTCTGACTATCGGGATCGTGCTGCTGTTCAGCGTTGTCGTTTATCTGGGCAAAGTATTCGGATGGATTGATGCCGTGCGGTTTTCACCGACTGTGTCTATGATCGTGGTTGGTATTATAGTTCTGTTCCTGGGCTACGTCCTGGTACGGACGGTGAAAGGTCACCTGATTGACCGGCGGACGGTCTTTCTGTTTGTGGGTATAGCGGTGGTGGCGCCGTTCTTTATGACGATGTCACAGAAAATTCGCATCTCCGATGAAGTTCAGCAGCTCTATAATGCTGTTTCCGAGCTTCCAGCCGGATCGAAGGTGCTCATATCATTTGATTATGATCCACCCTCTGCACCCGAATTGCAGCCGATGGCTCATACCTTCCTTAGATATTGTCTCCTAAATGACCTCAAGGTTATCATCATCGGCCTCTGGCCACAGGGTCCCCAGCAGGCTAATCTGGCGCTCGAGGAACTTCTGGTTTCAGAGGAAATCGCAGCGAAAAACCTGCAGTATGGCATCGATTACGTTAACCTTGGCTATCAGGCCGGGAATGAATTTGTTGTACAGCGCATGGGCTCTGATTTTAGTTCGATGTTCCGGACCGACTATTCGGGTAGGCCATACGAGGAACTTGAGCTTGTAAAGAATGTCAAGAATTTTTCAAATATCGATTATTCATTAAATCTTTCGGCCGGTTACCCCGGCACCCAGGAATGGGTACAGGTTGCCGTTGATCGTTATGGCCTGAGGATGGGAGCTGGCAACACCGCGGTGCAGGCGCCAATGATGTACACCTATCTAAATGCTGGTCAATTGATTGGATTGCTGGGTGGAATGAACGGCGCGGCCGAGTTTGAAAAACTGACTGAGTACACCGGCAATGCGACCAAGTTCATGTTGTCGCAGTCGTTTGCTCATATGATAGTGATCGCCTTTATCATCATCGGTAATGTCGCCTTCTTTGTAGGTGGCCGGAAAAAGAAACTCTAACGGATACGAACGAGAAGCGTTAGAAAATGGAACATATAGCAGTCTGGGTAGCCGCTTTTCTTACTCTGGGCATAATCTCCTTTCTATATAAGGACAATGCCTGGTACAAGCTGTGCGAAGCGATCTTTGTCGGTATCTCGGCGGGCTACTGGTTTGTGGTTCTGTTCTGGGATAACATCTACGGCAAATTCTGGATTGGCGTGTTTCCACGTGAGGAACTCAATGAAGCCGGAGAGGTTATCGGAGGCGCCAAGCCGGACTACTGGCTAATCGTTGGAGCGGTTCTGGGTATCTTGATGCTGATGCGGCTTGTTCCGAAAATCGGCTGGATTTCGCGCTGGCCGCTGGCATTTATCGTCGGTTGCACATCGGGTCTGTATCTCATTAACTATTTTTCGTCCAACTTGATGCGCCAGGTGCAGGGAACCATCATGCCACTCTTTGGCGCAAACTACGATCTGTCGGCCTACTATATAATTGGCAATCTGGTTATCGTCGTTGGTACCTTCACTGGTCTGGTTTATTTCTTCTTCTCTAAAGAGCACAAAGGTGTTTTTGGTGGGGCGGCCAAGATCGGTATTTGGACTATTATGGTCACCTTCGGCGCTTCGTTCGGCTACACCGTTATGAGCCGTATGTCACTCTTGATCGGCCGCGTTGATTTCTTGTTTGGCGACTGGCTGGGGTTGATTAACTAGTGCGAATTTATGTGCCGCCATCTCTGCGTTTATTGCTTCCGGTCCTGATCTGTGTTTTCCTTTTGATATCACTGGCAACTGCTCAGGAGAGTGACTCTACGCTTGTTTCTGAGGATTCGATAGCCATCGTGCCGGACTCCGAACTGGTAGTAGTGGCCCCGATTACCTCTTTACTCGTCGAAGATTACAAATACGACAATGGTCATAAGCTCCTGCTTTCCTGGGTGCCGTCCATTGACGATCAACTTGTTGACAGCAAGGTACTGGGCTATCGACTCTATCGCATCGTAAACGATAATACTCCTGAACTGGCCGCCAAGCTTCTACCGCAAGCGAACTCATATGCGGACGAAAATCTTGAGCGCGAGCAATCGTACTGCTATTTCGTAGAGGCGTTTTCTGAGAACTATATAGCTAAGTCTATCTCAAGTGCGCCTGTGTCGCCGGAACAAGAGTGGATAGATTTCGACCGTGGGTACCTTTTCCTGATGGCGCTCATCATTGCCGGAGCGGTCTTCTTCTTTATTGAGTCGGCCCGTCGCGGCAAAAAACTGTTTGTGCGTAAAATCGCCGGACTGGAGGCGGTTGACGAAGCCATTGGTCGGGCGACCGAGATGGGACGGCCGATCCTGTTTATTCCGGGCATTCTCGATATGGATGATGTCCAGACTCTGGCGGCAATTACAATCCTGGGGCGGGTTTCCCAGCAGATTGCCGACTATGATACGAAAATACGGATGCCGGTATCGCGGTCGCTGGTTATGACCGCCGCCCGCGAAACAATCAAGACCGCCTATCAGGCGGCTGGCCGACCGGATAAATACAATGACGACATGGTTAACTATGTTACCGATGAGCAGTTTGGCTATGTGGCCGCTGTTGACGGTATTATGGTGCGTGAGAAACCGGCGACAGTGTTCCTCCTTGGTGCATTCTTTGCCGAGTCTTTGATTCTAGCCGAGACCGGCAATTCGGTGGGGGCGATTCAGATTGCAGGCACAGCCCGTCCGGCCCAGCTGCCGTTCTTTATCGCTGCCTGTGATTTTACTTTGATTGGCGAAGAGCTTTTTGCGGCTTCCGCTTATTTGTCCGGTGAACCAAAACAGTTGGGATCACTCAAAGGGCAGGATGTGGGCAAGGCGATTGCCATGACCGCTATTATTGTCGGAGTGGTGGCCGTGACTATTGGCACCGCCTGGGATGTGAAAATTTGTAACGACGTCGTGCGCTGGCTGACAGTGCTGTTTACGGCGCAGTAAGAGTTTATGAAGAGAGAAATACCACTCCTTATCACGTTTGGAATCGGCACCCTGCTGATTCTGTCGGTGTTTATTCCACCGATGGAAACGTTGGGTGAGGATTTCACGGTCTTCTTTGACATCATTGCCGTGTTCGCTTTTTTCCTCGGTGGCGGTAATCTCCTGAGAGTCCACGTCAACAAGCTTCAGAACCGCAAGACCGATTGGCCATTCTCCATTGTCACATTGGTGGGGTTCGTGGTTGTGCTGGCTATAGGGATGTTCAAGCTTGGTAATCCCGGCGGTATCGCCGCTCAGCCTACCGCAGCGGGATCGCTTTTCCAGGAAATTTTTGATTATGTTCTTGTACCGCTGGGGGCGACGATGTATTCGTTGCTGGCCTTCTTTGTGGCCTCTGCTTCGTATCGTGCTTTCCGGGCCAAGAATCGCGAGGCTACGATCCTCCTGATTTCCGCGTTTATAATCCTGCTGGGGCGCACGCCGTTTGGAATGATGGCCACCGGGTGGATACCGGAGTCTTTTGACATTTTACAGGTTCCCAATATGGCAGTCTGGATCATGAACTCACCCAATCTTGCCGGACAACGTGCGATCCTGATCGGTATCGGACTGGGCGTGGTTTCGATGTCGCTGCGTATTATTCTCGGCATCGAACGCACGTATCTCGGGGGGGACGATTGATGCCTGATCTGTGGTTGTCGATTCCGCTCGTTGCTTTGGTTGATGTCGGCCGAACGATCTCGCTGATATTCATCGGCGGTGGCCTGGTGTGGTTGCTTATCAGTGCGCTCAAGGGCAGAGAGGTCGATCGTCGGATCATCTTCCTGTTCATTGCCCTGTCTGTCGCAGCGCCGATCCTGTTCCCAATGACATTCTCCGAGAAAGCCACTGCGGTGGTTAAGGCGGTCTACGACAAAGTTGAATCACTGCCCGAAGGCTCTAGCGTATTGATCTCGTTTGATTTTGATCCGGCTATGGCGCCGGAAGTACAGCCGATGGCCAATGCCATCACCCGTCATGCGTTGTCTCGTGGCCACAAAGTTGTTTTCATGTCTCTCTTTGCCACCGGCCAGGCATTGTTGACGCAGAGTCTTCAGGAAGTGGTTGTTGAAGGCTTCCCGGAGCTTGTAGAGGGCCAGGACTATGTTAACCTGGGCTACAAGGCCGGCAATGAAGGCGTGCTCAACGTCATTATTACTAATTTCAAAAAGATGTTCCCGACCGATGTCAACAACATCCCCTACGACAGCATTGAAGCTCTCCGTGGCATTAGGTCCTGCAAAGACCTCGACTTGGTCGTGTCTATCGGTGGCGGTAAGCCCGGAGTTAAGGAATGGGTGTTGTTTGTAGGCGACCCGGGTCAGGTGCCGATTGCCGCCGGTGTGGCCGCCGTAGTTGCCCCGCAGATGTATCCCTATTACCCCAAACAGATATTGGGGATTCTCGGCGGGATCAAAGGGGCGGCCGAGTATGAATCCGAACTGATCAAGCACTATCCTCGCTTCGCTGATATGGATACTCCCGGTCTCCGTATGATGGGACCGCAGACTCTGGCTCATATGGTTATCATGATCTTCATCGTGATTGGTAATCTATCCTTCTTTGTGGCCAAACGCAGAAGGAGGCGTGAATGAGACGCGGTCCGATCATTGTTGCGACGGTCGTAGGCGCACTTTTTGTGCTGAGTTGGATTTTGAAATCCGGTTCTCTGGCGGATGATGGTGGACACTATATCATCGACGGTTTCAAGTATACCTTTGCCGCCTTTCTGACTCTGGCCATTTTCTCGTTCATGTACAAGGACAACCCGTTCTATAAGTTCGCCGAGCATCTTTTCGTCGGCGTATCGGCTGCTTTCTGGATGTGCATGGGTTTCTGGACGACTATTGTGGGCAATCTCGTACCACGAATCTCTGAATCACTCTCAGGTTTCTTCGAGGTTCCGTATGAGGCGGACAACCAGAACCTGTTCTACTTTATCCCGGTTGTCCTTGGCATTCTGTTGTTGATGCGTCTGTCGAGCAAGTACGGATGGATTTCTCGCTGGCCGCTGGCGTTCATTGTCGGAACCACGGCCGGGTTCAATTTTGTGCGCTACCTGCGCTCCGATTTCATCAATCAGGTGTCGTCTACGTTTGTGCCACTGTTGGTTGAATGGCAGGGTATAGGCCATTTCTTCTCGAATCTCTCGCTGAACGCATCAGGGCAGTTGGTAACAATGTTGGCCAACTGGGTTATTTTCCTTGGGGTTTTCTGTGGTCTGATTTATTTCTACTTTTCCAAAGAACACAAAGGCGCTTTCGGTGGAGCCTCGAAAATGGGCATCTGGATTCTAATGATCACTTTTGGCGCTTCGTTCGGATACACGGTCATGGGGCGTATCTCGCTCCTGGTCGGCCGTCTCACATTCCTTTTTAGGGATTGGCTAGAGCTAATAAGTTAACGGTTCTCTGACAAAATGGGAGAACAGTATGAAGCATAAAGTACTACTGATTCTGTGTCTGTTAATCACGTTGGCAGGGGTTACCGCTCTGGCTCAGGAGGTCGAACCGCCTGATACTGCTGCGGTGACTGATTCGCTGGCTATGCCGCCACCGGCGCCGCCGTCGATGGTTGAGGGCTGTGATGTACCGAACGATCATGGTCATGCGATTGATCTCACTTGGGAAATTTCGGCCGATGATGGCGACGGGCAGAACTCAGTATTGAGTTATGAAATTTTCAGGTGGATTCCATCGTTGGTTGACACGTTGAGGATGATGAGGCAGCAGATTGACAGTCTGATTGAAGCTGCTGAAATCGTAGATGATCCAAATGTCGATTATAAGGAGCTCATCAAAGAATTAAGATCTGGATATGCTGGTATTGCTGACCGTCTTCCGGAGGCCCATACCCAATATCCCAATGGTGGTGATTGGGTTTCAATTAAAGATGTCCCAATGGGTACTTCATCTTACACAAATGCCGGCACCAAGGATAAGATGTCACAGGATTATATCCCTGATTATTCTGATTTATATTATCGGATAGATGCTGTAACCATTTATCCGGAAATCAGGTCAAGTTCAGAAGTCATTGGGCCGGTTCAATGTTATGGACAATGGTTTAACACTGGCCGGATTCCTGTTTTTGTGGCCGTGCTTTTCTTCTGTTCTTTGACAATCTTCTTCGTCCAAAGAGCAAGAAAAGGAGCCGATCTGTATGTTCGTCCCATTAGTGGAATCGAGGCAGTAGATGATGCTATTGGCCGCGCCACAGAAATGGGTCGTCCGATTCTTTATGTACTCGGATTGGGAACGGCAGCCGATGTAGCTACAATTGCATCGTTTACAATTCTCAGCCGCGTTGCCAAAAGAGTGGCTGAATACCAGACCGAACTGATCGTCCCGACTTATGATCCTATTGTTATGTCGGTGGCACAGGAAGTTGTCAAGTCAGCTTATCTGGATGCCGGAAGAGCTGACAACTACAATGAAGATATTGTATTCTTTGTGACGCAGTCACAGTTTGCGTATGTGGCGGCCGTCAATGGGATCATGCTTCGCCAGTATCCAGCTACTAATGTATATATGGGGATGTTCCACGCTGAATCCTTATTGTTAGCTGAGACCGGAACTGAAGCCGGGTCGATTCAGATTGCGGGAACCGACCAGATTGCGCAATTGCCGTTCTTCATTGTTGCCTGTGACTATACGTTGATTGGTGAAGAGCTTTATGCGGCATCGGCCTATCTGGGGAAAGAACCTGTCCTGCTAGGTTCCCTCAAGGCTCAGGATTATGCTAAGGCAGCGGTTCTAGTAATTGCCTGTCTCGGTTTGCTTGCCGGCAATTTTGGCTTTGATGCTTTCATTGAACTTTTTCATGTGACGGATTAGGAGGAGTTGAATATGAAAAGACAAATTCCATTTGCTTTGGTTTTCATGTTTGGACTCTTTATGGTTCTGCAGTATTTTGTTCCGCATGAAAAATCAGAGTGGATATACGAGTTTCTTCTGGACTGGATCTATATTATCGGGATATTCGCCCTGGCGCTTGGTATATGGTCATTGTTCAGAGTCTCAGTAAACAAGATTAGTTCCAGAAAAGAAGGCTGGCAGTACTCTTATGTTACACTGGCCGGTCTCTTTTTGATGGTTGCTTTCGGTTTTACGCAAAGGACAGGTGACTCCTGGGGGATGTACTTTGTCTGGCTGCTTCTTTCTTTGATGTGTCTCGGCTCAATCATGCAGGCAAGAGTCGCGGCATCTTCTGGTCAGAAGAAACTGTTTTCTATAGCGGCACTTGTCACCTTGGTTATAGCAATATTGGTGGCGGTGTTTGATAATGCCTGGAACTTCTATTTCTATACAGCCGAAGGGCTTGAGAACAGCATGTTCAGGACGTTTTTTGATCATGTCCTGATGCCTATTCTGGCCAGTATGTTCTCTCTGTTGGCGT
The DNA here is from genome assembly GCA_019038695.1 of Candidatus Zixiibacteriota bacterium. Taxonomy (NCBI): domain Bacteria; kingdom Pseudomonadati; phylum Candidatus Zixiibacteriota; species Candidatus Zixiibacteriota bacterium. The sequence goes on along the minus strand of JAHOYZ010000007.1, from coordinate 160,263 downwards.
TCTTTATTGCCTCAGCGGCTTATAGAGCTTTCCGTGCTCGCAATGTTCTGGCATCACTTCTTCTGATAGCTGCTTTGATTGTTATGCTTCGCTTCAATCCCTGGATTCTGGGAGACTACTCCTACCGGATGGCCGAACTCTCTAACTGGTTGATGAACGTACCCAACCTGGCCGCTCAAAGAGCCATTGTAATTGGTGTCGGCCTAGGAATGGTAGCCACAGCTTTGAAGGTGGTCCTGGGTATCGAGCGCAGCTATATGGGGAAAGGATAAGGAGGGCATACTATGGACGTATTTGAAAAACTAATGAAGTTGGATCGTCGATGGGTCTTCCTGTTTCTGATCGTAGTATGTGTTGCATCATACTATATCGATTACAAAGTGCCCATACTGCCGGAGGACGAGTCACGTAAGGTCTATGATTTTATCGATAGTCTTCCTCCTGGAGAGATTGTCTTTATTGCAATTGACTATGATCCGAACTCCATGGCAGAGCTACACCCTATGACATATGCCATTGTCGAACACTGCTGGCGTAAGGATCTGAAGATCATATTTACGGCTCTCTCACAACAGGGTCCTGGAATGGCTGATCAGGTGATTCGTGATCTTAGCGATTCGATGGTCCTTGACAGATCCTACCACAGTGTGGAATACAAGGGAAGAGAGATCGTAAATGGTGTTGATTATGCCTTCCTTGGCTATAAACCATACTATGCTCTTGTAATACTGGGGATGGGGCAGGATTTCCGCCTGCCGTTTCCGGCTGACTATTACGGTACTGCGATTGATTCTCTACCGATGATGCAGGGCGTGATTAATTATGATCAGGTAGCCTGTGTGCTCTCTCTTTCCAGTGGAACTATTTCTGACGCCTGGATATCATATGGGCAGGGTAGATTCGGTTTTCCACTCTTCTTCGGTCTTACGGGAGTTATGACCGCTCAGTATTATCCTTTCTATGGTTCAGGTCAGGTTAGGGGTATGATGGGTGGAATGCTTGGTGCTGCCCAATACGAATCCTATGCTGATAATCCCGGACGAGCTATGGAGGCTATGAAGGTACAGTTGCCGGCTCATTTGGTTATTATCCTGTTTATTATAATGGGTAATATTGGTTTCTTTGCCAGTAGGTCAAAGAGGAAACGCGGGGAGGTGAGCTGATGGATTTCGCAACCTTCTTATGGACAACATTCGGTGTCTTTGTGACGCTGTCTATCTTTTCGTTCCTCTACAAAGACAATCCGTTCTACAAGTTCGCCGAGCATCTTGTGGTTGGTGTTTCAGCCGGTTACTTTGTCATTATCCTATGGCACAATGGCCTGAAACCAAACCTGTTTGCTCGACTGGCCGATGGTGACTGGTTTTTCCTCTGGTTGAATTCTACTCAGCCCTGGTATCTGATTCCAGCTATACTTGGTGCCCTGATGTGGACACGGTTTTCGAAGGACTATTCCTGGGTCTCGCGTTATCCGATGGCCATGTATATCGGTATTGCCACCGGTATTGCTATCCCCCTCGAGATGGCCAACAGGATAAACAAACAACTATATGCGACTATGCAGTTGATTCAAGTCGATACGACTGATCTCTATGGCTACATATTTGGATATGGAGGTTTCAACCTTATAGACATCTCCACTGGAATTTCAAAAGCAATCATCTTTGTTGGTGTTATGACTGGCCTGGTATACTTCTTCTTCTCCAAAGCTCACACGGGCTGGTTCGGGAGGATGGCCAAAGTAGGCATTTGGACGTTGATGATCGGCTTCGGAGCATCCTTTGGATTTACAGTGATGGCTCGTATATCCCTGTTTATTCAGCGTATTCAGGATGTTGACCACTGGGGTAATTTGGCTTGGAATGTTAATAATGATATTTCTGATTACCATATCGGATATCTGCTTGTATTCTGGCTAATGATGGCTCTCGTTTTTGGATATATTCTTAAGGAGATTGTCCAGCACGTCAAATCCAAGAAGGCCAAAATACAGACACCATAGTCGAAACAGACTTAGACAAAAATCAGCCGCCCGGTCAACTGCCGGGCGGCTGATTTTTTATGTTGATTCCAAGCCTTCTAATCACTATAGTATTATGGGTGATGTCACCGATAGTGTTGGCTATACACCAATGAATATGAGATACAAATGACTACTTATGATCACATTTTTCATGACCAATCCCGGATTTCGGAACCGGTGTATGTGGACGAAAATCGGAAATCTCTGTTTCCTGTTGGCAGTCCCAGAGTTACATGGTTACGGAGATGTGCGCGTAAGGGACTGCAATACAGGAGGATAGCCGCTGGCAAAAATGGCGCACGAGTAAGTCATTATCAATATACCAATTAGGCGAAGTTTTTTTACCCAATTGGAAGATAAGGCTTGACATACGGCAAGGATTTCCCGTTATTTTCTCTGGAGGAACCGAGGCGACAGTTATTAATAGTTGTCGTCTGCTTTGGTAGGCAAGGGTAGCCACCGTGTAAGCACAGGGAAAGTGAGGTAGGACAATGGCTCGGGCAAGGAAGACCGACCAATCCAAAACCAACACTGAATCTCCATCCAAGGCCGACAATCCGGAGAAGAAGCAAGGTAGTCTCTCTACTGCAGAGGCGCGTCGGGAGTATCAGCGCCGGTACTATCAGATGCACAAGGAAAAGGCGAAGGAATATCAACGGCAGTATAATCTGGCGCACAAGAAGAAAGCTCGCGGAGGACGTGGCAGATCCAGTTTTGATTGTCCTCGTGAGGTTGTTCGGTCCACCTTCAATAGCACAGACATTATGCATGCTCCCGTTGAAAAAACCCTCCAAATGCTGGAGAAGATCATCAAGGGTGAGCGCTTCTTCACGATGTAGTTCCAGCGACCGGTCGTATGTGGGTAGTCGAGACATAGATTATGTGTCCGGCTGCTCTTGGTGTTGCCTGCGGGTGTCGATATATATATACTAGGGACATAAGTAATCTTAACCATATGACTTGAGGGAATGGTATGTCTGCCAGGAAAGCAGGTCCGCAGAAAAAAAGCGCGGTCAAGAAGGTCGCAAAAAAGACCGCAAAATCGACACCCAAGAAGACCACAAAGAAAGTAACAAAAGCAACAACGATGAAAATTGCTACGAAGAAAGCAGCTACGAAGCCAGTTGCCAAATCGAAGGCGACGGCTGCACCCAAGAAAGGAAACATAGGATCTATGAAGGTCTCATCCAAGGGCAAGTACTATTATTACTTTGGCGATAAGAAAGCTGACGGCAACGGTACCATGAAGGACCTGCTGGGCGGCAAAGGGGCTGGTCTGGCGGAAATGAGTCGGGCTGGAATTCCGGTACCTCCCGGATTCACGATCACCACCGATGTCTGCCATCTTTATTATGAAAACGGAATGGAGATCCCCAAGGCCATCGACAAGGACCTTGAGAAACAGATAGCGAAAATCGAGAAGTCGGTGGGTAAGAAGTTCGGTGATCCGACCGATCCGTTGTTGGTATCGGTTCGTTCCGGAGCGAAGTTCTCAATGCCGGGTATGATGGACACTGTGCTTAACCTGGGATTGAATCAGGAGTCTATGGAAGGTCTGGCTGCCAAGAGTGGTAATATGCGTTTTGCCCTTGATAACTATCGACGCTTCGTCTCTATGTTCGGCAGCGTTGTGCTTGGCATCGACAAGGAGCTTTTCGAGAAGGTTATCACTAAGAAAAAAGCCGACAAACGTATCAAACAAGACAGCTCGCTTCAGGAAATTGACCTCAAGGATATCATTAAAAAATTCAAGGGAATTTGTAAGAGAAAGTCCGGCGAGGCATTTCCTGACGATCCATTCGTACAATTACGCATGTCTCGGGATGCTGTTTTCCGCAGTTGGAATAACCCCCGTGCTATTTCATATCGGCGCATGAATGATATTCCGTCCAACCTGGGTACGGCGGTCAATGTTCAGGCTATGGTATACGGCAATATGGGTAACACCAGTGCCACCGGGGTTGGATTTACACGAAATCCTGCTACCGGGGAAAATGAATTCTATGGCGAGTATCTCGTCAATGCCCAGGGTGAAGATGTGGTCGCCGGCATTCGCACGCCGCAGCCAATCATCAAGCTCAAGAAAGAGATGCCGCAGGTTTTCAAACAGCTCAAGTCAATTACGACTCAACTTGAGAAGCACTACCAGGATGTACAGGATTTCGAGTTTACAGTTCAGGAGAACCAGCTGTTCATGCTTCAGACTCGGGCTGGCAAGCGGACCGTACAGGCGGCCATTAAGATCGCTGTGGATATGGTCCGCGAGAAGCTGATCGATAAGGAAGAAGCACTACTGCGAGTCGAGCCTGAGGAATTGGATCGGCTGCTCCATCCCAGTATTGATGCCAAAACCAAGTATGACGTCCTGGCTAAGGGTCTGCCTGCTTCGCCGGGAGCGGCCTCAGGTAAGGTTTACTTCACCGCCGAGGAAGCTGTCAAACGTTCCGCCAAACAGTCTGTTATTCTTGTTCGCGAGGAGACGAATCCTGATGACATCGAGGGTATGAATGCAGCGGCAGGAATCCTCACCGCTCGCGGTGGAATGACTTCCCATGCTGCGGTTGTAGCCCGAGGTATGGGTAAGTGCTGTGTTTCCGGTGCCGAGTCTATCCGTGTCACACCCACCAAGAAACGACTTCAGGTGGGCAAGCTGATTATCAAGGAAGGCGAGGTAATTACTCTCAACGGTTCTACCGGAGAAGTTATTCTGGGCAAAGTCCCTACGGTCGAACCGGAATTGTCAGGCGAATTCTCCGAATTCATGAGCTGGGCCGACGAGGTGCGCAGGCTCAAGATTCGCACCAATGCCGACACTCCCCGTGACTGCCAACAGGCGCTCAAGTTCGGTGCGGAGGGGATCGGACTCTGTCGTACCGAGCATATGTTCTTTGCCGAGGATCGCATTCCCATCGTCCAGGATATGATTCTGGCTGACTCGGCTGAGGAAAGACAGGTTGCTCTCGACAAGTTGCTCAAGTTCCAGAAAAAGGACTTCAAGGCCATCTTCAATGCAATGGAAGGAAAGCCGGTCACGATTCGAACCCTGGATCCACCGTTGCACGAATTCCTGCCCCGAAAGGAAGAGGTCGAGGCAAAGATTGAGGCTCTGGACAAGGCCGATGACGACTACGAGGCGAATCTGGCTAAGCTTCAGAAAGTAACCCAGCGTCTGGATGAACTCCACGAACTCAATCCAATGCTGGGACATCGTGGCTGTCGTCTGGGAATCGTATACCCGGAGATTACCGAGATGCAAGTCCGAGCCATTATTCAGGCGGCCTGTGATCTGACCAAGGACAAGAAGGTCATCAAACCTGAGATTATGATTCCGCTGGTGGGTCATGTCAACGAGTACATAAACCAAAAAGAAGTCGTCCAGCGGGTGGCCAACGAGGTGATTGCCAAGCACAAATCCAAGAAACTGGATTACATGATCGGCACCATGATTGAGATACCGAGAGCAGCCCTTACGGCTGATGAGATTGGAGAAGAAGCTGAGTTCTTCAGTTTTGGAACCAATGATCTGACTCAGATGACAATGGGTTTCTCTCGCGACGATGTGGGCAAGTTCCTGCCGCGTTATGTCGAACAAGGCATCCTTCCTAAGGATCCGTTCGTGTCAATCGATCAGACTGGCGTGGGTCAATTGGTGAAAATGGGCACGGAAAAAGGACGCTCAGTCAAGCCTGACCTTAAGATCGGCATCTGTGGTGAGCATGGTGGCGATCCGGAGTCCATTTCCTTCTGTGATAAAACCGGATTGGACTATGTGTCCTGTTCGCCATACCGGGTGCCGATTGCTCGTTTGGCTGCTGCTCAGGCGACATTACGAAAAAAGGGCGGAGGTAAGGGCCGCACTGGCACCAAATAGAGCCGGCTCCATAGATGAACTGGTGAAAAAAAGGCTCGGCAGATTTCTGCCGGGCCTTTCCTTGCGGACTCTCATTTCCATTGACAAGAGGAACATCGAACGCCTTAATGAGACCGCGAATTTGAGATGATAGAATCGGTTGGATCAAGGTTGACCCGACCATCTCTTGGAGATCGAATCAGTATGAAGCACTCGTTGGACGGCATATTCAGACCTAAATCGGTGGCGGTTATTGGCGCCTCGACCCGCAAAGGCAGTATCGGACGGGAAACCCTGCACAATATTCTGTTGGCTGAGTATAACGGCAAGGTCTTCCCGGTGAATCCATCAGCCTCCGTCATCCACTCCATCAAATCGTATTCAACTATCCTGGATGTTCCCGATGCTGTCGATTTAGCTATCGTCATAGTACCCAAGCAGGGTGTCGCGGAGGTTGTCCGGCAGTGCGGCGAGAAGGGTGTTAAGGGTCTGGTTGTTATCTCGGCTGGTTTCTCCGAAGTAGGTTCCGAGGGGATAAAACGTGAGGCTGAAGTTCTTCAGGTGGTGAGAGAATATGGGATGCGGATGATCGGTCCCAATTGCTTTGGCGTAGTCAACACCGATCCCAGCGTCAGCCTGAATGCCACTTTCGGGAAGATCTTCCCGCATGAAGGGCATGTTGGTTTCATCACTCAGTCAGGGGCGATGGGTGAGGCCATCATGAATACCGCTCGTTTGTTGGGTATCGGGTTCTCGGTCGTTGCCTCGATTGGCAACAAAGCTGATATCTCGTCCAATGACATCCTCGAGTACATGAAAAACGACCCCCGTACCGAGATAATCCTGCTCTATCTGGAGAACTTTGGTAATCCCCGTAACTTCACGGAGATTGCCCGTGAAGTGTCGAGGATCAAACCAATTGTGGCAGTGAAGTCAGGACGGACATCTCTGGGCGCCAAAGCGGCCTCATCACACACGGGAGCACTGGCCGGGCTTGATGTGGGTGTGGATGCCCTGTTTGATCAAGCGGGTGTTATGCGCGTTGATACTGTCGAGGAACTCTTTGACGTGGCAAGAGCGCTGTCAATGCAGCCAGTTCCCAAAGGCAAGGGAGTCGTTGTGGTTACGAATGCCGGTGGCCCCGGAATCCTGGCTACCGATGCTCTGATCAACAATGGTCTGGAAATGCCCCCGTTGTCGGCACCGACCGTCAAAAAGCTCAAGACATTCATCTCGGCCGATGCTTCTTTCTCCAACCCGATGGACATGGTGGCTGGAGCTGGCCCGAAAGAATTCAAACTGACCCTGGATGCTGTCAAGAAGGACAAACGCTACGACACTATCGTTCCGATTTTTGTACCGCCGATCACTATTGACGAACTCGATGTGGCCAGGAATATCTACGATTCCGTCAAAGACACCAGCAAAACAGTTCTGGCCTGTTTCATGGGAGCCGGGTTCAATTCGCCCGGAATCGAGTATCTGAAAAGCAACAGCATTCCGGTCTATATCTTTCCCGAGGCGGTGGCTAAGACTTTGCAGACAATCGAGCACTATCGCCAGCGGATAAATGCCCCACGGGGTAAGCTCAAAACCTTCAAGGTTGATTCCGATCGGGTGGAGAAGATTGTCAGCGAAGCAAAAGCGGCTGGCAAGAGCGCGATTGTTGGTGATGAAGCGATTGACATCCTCGCCGCATATGGCATCCAGGCCGCTGGCTACCGTTATGCCTCCAGCCGCAAGGAAGCGGTGGAAATTGCTCAGGATATGGGCTACCCGGTGGTGATGAAAATCAATACGCCGGCTATTCTTCACAAGACCGAGAAGCATGCCGTCATGGTCGACCTTCGCACTGACAAAGAAGTCAAATCGTCCTTTGCTGATCTAAAGGAACGTGTCGAGGAAGAACTGAAATCGGGCGAGAAATTCTCAGTTGCCATGCAAAAAATGATCTCCGGTGGAATCGAAACTGTCATGGGGATGGTTGATGATCCGTCGTTTGGTCCGCTCATCATGTTCGGTCTTGGTGGTATCTACGTCGAGATTATGAAAGACGTGGCGTTCCGTATTAATCCCTTGAGAACGGCTCATGCTTCGGAGATGATAAAATCTCTGCGCTCGTATCCACTTCTTGAGGGCTATCGGGGTGCTCCTCCGGTGCATATCGCTACGGTGGAGGAGACGTTGTTGCGGTTGTCGCAATTGGTGAAAGATTTCGATTGTTTCAGTGAGGTTGATATCAATCCCTTCATGGCTTCACCGGACAAGGAGAACTGCAAAGCGGTCGATGCCCGTTTCCTGATCCGCGAGTAAGACCCATCGGGCCGAGTCATTAGTAGGGCAGGAGCCGCCTCGCGCTCCTGCCATCAGCTACAGCACATTTCCAACTTGATCCCATAGACTGCTAACTCTATCTTGAGGCTAGTCATGAAGAAGTTGTTAATGTGGGTCGAATCTGCTGTGTCGCCAAGTTGCAGGCCGCCCAATGCAATGGAGAGAGACGATGATCCGAATCTGCCTGATAGGGCTCATAGCAGCCCTAGTATCCTGCCCTCAATTCGTATCAGGGGATGAAACGTCACTCCGCGATATTGCACGTGCAGTCTCCAAACACAAGTCGGTGCTTGGAGAGATTCTCAAACTTGATGGGACGAACTTAGGCACTGGCTTCGCTGTTGCCGGGGGTAAGGTAATCACTGCTGGCCACGTGGCCGTAGGTGACACGTTACTATTCGATCCCTTTGGCAAGGATAACGAACCGGTCAGAATAGCTCTAGGGTACAAAGTGCGGGGTCTTGACCTTGCGATTCTTTCTCCGATAGATCAAACACTGCAATACTGTCTTAAACTAGGCGACTTTGATAGAATAGGTCCAGGTGATTCGATTCTCTACTTTGGTTTCATAAGGGATACTCTCAAAGTCCGTTATAGCACCGTGTATTCTCAAGGACAGATGCTGAACGACGGTGCCGTTGGCCAGTTCATCGAATTTCAGAGCGATGCAGAGCCGGGTTTCTCGGGCGGACCGGTGTTCAATAGACGCGCAGAGGTTGTGGCAATCATAGTACATGCTTATGACATGACTGATGCCAAGGGGAAACGCCCGATCAGATTTGCGCGAGCAGTTTCCACGAATTTCCTACGCATTAGAGAAACACTAGTTGATACGACCACCGCGGTCAGTACTCCTCGCCTTACTAAGTGAGCAGAACATCAACTTAGGTACTCCCCACAGAGCTGAAGGCGTCGGGTGGGTTGGCAACATTTTCCCAACAACACTACCCTTGATTCTCCTCCCCTGACCCTTCTGTATGAGACAGGAACAAAACGGACTAACCCCAACTCATATCCAGAAGGAACGGAATAAATGCGCCAAAATCACTACGATTTCAGTGGTTGAAATTATAATCGAATTCGCCTTACGCTCTAAATGCCAGAGGATTACGCAAAAAACGCAAAACGCGTATTACCAAACAAAGCCATTTTCGAATCGAATCCGGCCCAAACAAGTTTGAGCCGGGCACCCGAGGGAGGGTGACATGGGCCACCCAACACTTACATCTTCCGGCTGCCGCGTTGGGTGATCGAATCGCCCTTGGCGCACAGAGGGCACTCGTCGGGCTCCCATGATTTGGCCGAGACCGAAGCCAGCGCGTGAGTCGGATAATCGAATTTAACCGTTCCGCCCGAACGATCCAGCATCAGCACGATTCCTACAATCTCCGCTTCGTAAGAATTGACCAGATCAATGACCTCGCGGATCGAGCGACCGGTAGTAAGGACATCATCCACGATAGCCACTTTCTGACCCTTGTCCAGCGAGAAACCACGTTTGAAGACCCGACCTGTCTCGCCCGGCTCGGCATAGATCGATTCCAGGCCAAGATACCGAGCTGTGTCATAAGCCAGAATTATCCCACCCGTAGTTGGTCCTACGACCGTTTGCGCTCCGCTGTCTTTGAGAAGCGTTGCCATCTGCTCACATAACTTGGTGCATGTTTGTGGCTGTTTCAGGAGCGTGAACTTCTCGTAGTAAACATCCGAGTGTCGCCCTGAGGTGAGTTTAAAGTGTCCCGTTAGTAGTGCGTTTGAATCCTTGAATAGTTGGATGACTTCTTCCTGGTTCATCTATCCTCCGTAATGATGGCGACTGCCGCCGCGTAGTTATTTTCATGGGAAATGGAGATCAACACTTTGGCCGATCCGAGTTGCTGTTGGATATTCTCGGGAAGCTGCAGCACCGGCTGCCCGGTGTCGTCATTGACGATCTCAAGATCGGTGTATGGCGGACGGTTTTTGAGACGATACCCCAGAGCTTTGATGACCGCCTCTTTGCAGGCAAAGCGCCCCGCCAGAAACTGCTCGCGGTTGGCTCGCGCGGCAAAGACTTTCTGCTCTGTCTCGCCCAGGATTCTTTTCATGAAACTATCGCCGTATCGTTTTATGTCCTCTCTAATGCGCTCGATTTCGACGATGTCCATCCCGACGCCGTGTATCACTGATCAACCTCCCATGAGTTATCGTTGCCGACAAGAATACTCAAATCGGAAGGCGGAGGCAACCGGCTCACCGAGATTTATCTTGCCAGATTTGCAATGGGTGGTATAATTATAGTGTAAGGAGAAAGATATGTCTTTTTGAAAACTCTAACACTTAGCTCATGAAGGTCGTCTCTTGAACGCTGAGTAGACGCCGTGACCCACCTCACTGGCGGTAGCGAATACAAAACGCGATGAGTGGCTGTAAAAACCCTTTACCGTATATAACGGTGCTGAGCTTTTCAAAAATTGCAAATCTTTCTCCTACTAAATATGAAACCCGCTCCGAAAGGGGCGGGTTTTATTGTGGCAGTCAGAATTTTCTGTGGCGGTAGTATTATCTCTTATCAAGAGCTCCGGATGGCAGGGAAGCTTCTTTAATGATTTGCTCGTAGTTTGTTTGGCTACCAACAGGGTTGATCGAGATAACCAGGCAACTGTCACCAGTAGAGATCAGGAACAGTCGATCTCGCTCGATTTCGTAGACTCCGGATTCTCTGCGAGTGGGATCACTTTCGTAAGTGGGGAAGACCTCCAGCAAGTCCAGTCGCGATTTGAATGCCTTGCGAAAGCGCTTGCGAAATTGGCTCTCAGTGGCGCTGCTCTTGAATTGGCCGTCATTGTCCATTTGGAAACAATGTTCAAATCCGGGTATTTGGGCAAATCGTTCGTGGAGTGATAGCTGTGGGTCTATCGAGAGCGAATCGGATACCGACGAGTCAATTGACAGCTCTCCGTCAATTGGAGGAGTCGGAACAGAATGAGTGGAAGGCTCTTCAGATGGCTCTCCGGGAGTCTCAATGGTTAGGGGTTTGGATTCTGGTGTGGAGCGAATCGTTGATAAAATATCGATGTGCTGTCGCTTGATGATCTCTTCAATTTGATTCTGTTCCTGAAGACTCTCGATTATACTCTCGAGTTTTCGTTCGAACTTATGCAGTACGCGCCCATCGTGCAGAACAGTGGTTGTAATCCGTGGGGATGGACGGCAGGCATATTCGGTTTGTATTTGAAGTGAAGAATCACCTCGTCGTATCGATGACGTCTTTCCGGCAGGAATAAATGATGACATCTCTACCGTCCCGTTGTTCCTTTAGAACTTAGAATTCCGCGACCGCATGGCTTTTTGCCACACTACCAGAACAAGTATAGAATACATAACTCATGCCGGTCAAGGCCAATACTCAAAATCGCTTGCCGAGATGACTGATCGGAGTTGACGCCCTTTCCAGTACCTTACAATTGTGGCTACCGGCACACTTCTCTTATCTACATAAGTATCGGTAGATTCAGCAGTTAGAATAACCGCAGGAGGGGCACGAAAAACAACCAGAGGAAAATATCATCGCGCAACTACACTCCGGGCAAACATCTTCTCCGATCTTGCTTGCTGGAGAAGATCCATCGGATCCAAAATGTCTGTGCAGAATCTGCGCAATTGCATCAGGGATTGAGAAAACTTTGGACCCTCCCGAAAAAGTTGGATTGGAGCCACCAATCCCCCGAAGCTGCCGAATTACTTTCTCCACAGGTACCCGTGATCGCAGGGCCAGCGAGATAAGGCGACATATAGCTTCTGTGTCGGCCATGGTTGTATAGCCCGATTTGCCGATATGGGCGAACACTTCAAAGGGGATTCCGTCGCGGAGATTGATGGTCACATACAAATTGCCGAAACCAGTGCGAATCTTCTCGGTGATGCCCTGCAGGATGTCAGGTCGTTTTTCCACACTAACAGTTCCTGTCTGTTCTTTGCCGGATTCAGAACGGGTGGAAAGAACCTGGTAGGGGCGGGAGTTGTCACGGTAGACGGTAACGCCCTTGCATCCCTGTTCATAGGCCAGGGTGAAGGTCTGGGCGACGTCATCACGGGTGGCGCTTTCAGGGAAGTTAATAGTTTTAGATACTGACGAATCGCAGTGTTTTTGGAATCTCGCCTGCATCAGAATATGGTCGCCAGGGGAGACATCGGTAGCGGTAAGAAAGACAGCTTTTACACCCTCCGGGATGCCGTCAACATTGGAAAGAGAACGGTGGGAGGATACCTCTGCCACAAGCTGATCACTGTAAAACCCATTCTTCCTTGCGATAGTCTCAAACAGTGAATTCAACTCTGTTAGATGCGTTCCGTCCAGTACATTTCGGTCGAAGGCGATAGCGTAGTAGGGTTCAATGCCGGAGGAACAACCCGCAATGATTGAGATCGTACCGGTGGGAGCGATGGTCGTAACGGTGGCGTTGCGCATGGCTACATTGTCCCGGGCGAATACCGACTGGTCCCAATTGGGGAACTTGCCACGTGTCTTGGCCAGTTCCGAGGAATGATTGCGCCCCTCCGTACTGATAAACGCCATCAGTTTGCCACCTAACTCCTGAGCCTGTTGGCTATCGTAGGGAAGGCCAAGCCTGACCAACAGATCCGCCCAGCCCATGATCCCCAGGCCGATGCGACGGTTCTTGAATGTCTGGACCTTGATCTGTTCCAGTGGATATTTGTTCTGATCAATCACGTTGTCAAGAAAATGAACTCCGACGCGCACCACCGATGCCAATCGTTCCCAGTTAACGCCCTGGGATGGATCATCAATTGTGTAATCATCCGGCAAGGGATCAACAGCGAATCGGGATAAGTTAATCGAACCGAGGTTGCAGGAATCATATGGCGGTAATGGCTGTTCACCGCATGGGTTGGTTGCTTCAATAGTCTCGTGTGGATAAGTTGGATTGGTTTGGTTCATCCTGTCAAGGAAGACAATCCCCGGTTCGCCGGTTTGCCAGGCGTGCTCGACAATAGAGTTAAAAACATCACGAGCCGAAAGGCGAACCTCTTTATGGTCTACGAGATGCGTGGTGCCAGTGTGGGGATTGAACAGAAGGAAATCACTGTCGGCGGTCAGGGCTTTCATGAAGACATCAGTAATGCCAACCGAGATGTTAAAATTGGTGATTCGGCTGGTGTCATCCTTACAGGCGATAAACTCCATGATGTCGGGATGATCTACCCGAAGGACTCCCATATTGGCTCCACGACGCGTGCCTCCTTGTCGAACGGTCTCGGTTGTGGCGTCGAAGGCAGCCATGAAAGATACCGGACCGGATGCGACGCCGGAAGTCGATGCTACAACCGAATTGCGTGGTCGCAAACGCGAGAAGGAGAAGCCCGTTCCGCCACCAGACTTGTGAATCAGGGCGGCATTTTTGATACTGTCGAATATCTCCTCCATAGAGTCGCCTACGGGTAATACGAAACAGGCTGATAGTTGCCCCAGCGGTCGGCCGGCATTCATCAAGGTGGGAGAGTTGGGCAGGAAATCCATATCAGCCATGATGTCAAAGAATTTCTGCGTTGAGTTTGCGATCTGTTCATCAGTAGCGTCATAGTTGCGATCAGCTTCAGCCACAAACCGTGCCACCCGGACAAACAACTGGGTCGGCGTTTCGATCACGCGACCGTGTTTGTCCTTCATCAGGTAGCGTTTCTCAAGCACGGTCAGACCGTTGGCCGATATGTTTACATCACGGATTTTCATTGGTCATCATTCCAATATCACCAGTCAAGTCTTCATGGCAGAAGCGCAGGGCTCCTGCCCTACTGTATTATAACTCCGGTTTGAGAAAAAGGTGCATCACATATTTTAATGTGTGGCGGTCTCCTCCGCTTATACCTACCATAGATCGGCCGGGAAAACGATGTCCAACCGGGCCGTCCGTCCCGGTAGCACGCCAATAGCGTAAGTCGCAGTGTCAGAGTTGGGGATATAAATGACCTGCAAGGTCCGGTTGCCGACAGGAATACTCGAGATAGAAAACCACCCGTCGGAACTCGGATTAACTATTGCTGTTGTTGAACCTCCAGAGCCATTAGGGTAGGTGAGACGCACTTGAAGTGAGTCGCGATAGACACTGCCGGGGATATCGCGACCGGCGTCAACGATAGTTCCGGAGATCGTGTTGGATAGCAAATCCGATGATGAGTTGGCCAGGAGTTTATCGATATTGGACCCCGACCCCGTTGATCTTAGAAGCGTATCAGTGTAGGTATAGGCAGTTCCCCAGGCGTCGCTCAGATGTTCTGTCCCGGAGGTCCCGGAATCTGCATACGGGCCATCCCAGGTGGCATAGCTACCAGGATTGGTAACAAGCGCGTTCAAATCAGAGGGCAAACCTCCGACATCACCCACGTAACCAAAATCTGACCGCGCCCCTCCGACGTAGATATCAGGGTTACCAACAATGGCAAACGCCAGTTGGTCTAGTTCCTTTTTGGTATTTTCCCAATGCGCGTCTTCAATAGTCCCCGACATCTCGCGGGTAGCGATAGTCGCCAGGATACCGATGACAACAATCATTATCACCAGTTCGACGAGAGTGAAACCGCGATATTCTCTTCTTACCAGGCTTAGTTGCATAGGTCCGCCGTAAAAGTGAAAGATGATCCATCGGATAGCTCGATCGTGAACGAAGCGCCGGTCATGTCCACAGGTGGTCCGCTTCCTCCGGAGTTCGGTTTGAAATTCTCCACCGTGATCTTGATCTGTTGGGAATCATTGATAGTCTGACTGGCCGAAAAGGTGGACAATTCCCCGGAAGCGGCACTCGGATTCGAGTCGCGCACTGTAGTGCCATTCCAGGTTACTGTCTTGTAGTAGGCTGTCGGGCTCGACCATGTGAGTCGGATAGAGCTTACGGCAATAGATGCGCCAGTGTTATTGACGATCCAGAACTTCAACATAGCGCAGTTGCCGGTCCACAGTGTATCGGAATCAGTCACAAACTCGATTTCTGAGGAACCACCCCCGCCAGCCGCATACCAGACGTTGGACGCAAGACGGTACTCGCTATACATCGATGAATTGGGCACCACGCTCACGAACCGCCTTAGAGTGTCATCATCAGGCAGGTAAATTACGTCCAGATTGTGGTTACCGATAGGGATAGAATCAAACGAGAAATATCCTCCAAAATCCGGGGTGGCGCTTTTGATCGTTGTGCCGCCTGTGCCGTTCGGAATAGTCAGTCTGATAGTTACTGAGTCGTCGTAGGTAGTGCCCGGCGGGGTTCCGTCGAGATCGAAGACGTTGCCAGCAACCGCATTGCGCAGGAGATGGTCGGCCGATCCGGCTAGTTGACATTCAATGTCGCCATCCGAGCCAGTCGAAGTGATTGTGACGCCGCTATAGGAATAGGTCATGCCCCACGCGTCTGTTTTGTAGTCATTGGTAATCTGAGTGAATCGATTTTCGATATAGGGACCGTTCCAGGTGGTATAGCTACCAGGATTGGTTACGAGCGCGTTCAAATCAGGGGGCAAGCCCCCGACGTCACCGATATATCCAAAATCGGTTCGAGTGCCGTTGTTCTCAAGGTCGGGATTACCGACTGCAGCTTGATGAAGAGCACTCATCTCCTGTTTGGTTTCCTCGATACGCGCAGACTCGCCAATGTACCCGATTGAGCGCATAGCCACCGAGGCCAGAATGCCCATGATTACTACCACCAGGATTACTTCAACGAGCGTGAAACCGTTACTTGGTTTTGGAGTCTGATCTTTCATAAGAAACCACATAAGATGTGTGTGCTAATAGGTATAGTAGACCTCAACCCATACCTGAGTACAAATTGTTACTTTTTTCAGATCAACACCAATTTCGAGATTGTCAATATCGGTCCAGGTCCATGCTGCAGATGTTGACGGGTTTGTTTGATAAGTTGTAGAATAATCCACATAACTACCGGTTGTGTTATTCTGGGAACCGGTGTAAGTGCTCCCCCCAATGCGTATTGCGGTTCTGGCTTTTTTGCCCCCGCCGTTACCTTTAGCTTTGACATAAACAACGATAGAATCTACAGTGCCGGTGCCAACCGAATGATTGGCGGTTTCATAGGTGTCCACATTCCAACCACTGCCTTCTCCCTTCACATAGGTGCCGTCCCCATCCGATGTTACTTCATCCACACACTGCCAATTATTGGAGCAGCTCTCATCAAGTAGATTAGTTAAGCTTCCATTTCCTGTTGGGCGAAGAGTTTCCACACCCGAGCCACCACCCCCACCTCCGCCGCCACCAAAATGGGCCGAGGCGAATACATATGATTTCTGTCCTTGATGCCGTGGTAACACGGTCAGATACCGATGGAGAGTGTCTACGCTTGGCACATAGATGATCTCAAGCGAATGAGTTCCGGCCGGCAGAGAATCAAGCGTAAATGCGCCTGCTGAGTCGGGGTGATATGTTTTAAGAGTTGCTCCGCCCGCACCGTTGGGGATGGTTATCTCAATATTTACAGAATCTGCGTAGATCGTTCCTGGTACGGAGTCATTGGCATCTTTGATAGTCCCGTTGACCGTGTTTAGTAGATAGTCATCAGTAGCGTCAGCGATCTTCTTGGATATTGTGGTTCCACTCCCGGTCGAGGTTATGGTTATTCCCCCGGAATACGTATAAGCAGTACCCCATTCGTCTAACTTGAATCCGGTTGAATCTTCAGTCATTCCGGGCGGCAGGTAAGGTCCGTCCCAGGTTCCCAGTCCGGGGTCCTGATAGAGTGCCTGAAGGTTGGCAGGAAACGCCCCGACATCGCCGACATAACCAAAATCGGTCCGTCCGGCACCACTAGCCATGCCGGGATCACCTACGATAGCGTGAGCCAGCATTTCCATCTCTCGCTCATTTTTCGTGTAGCGAGCGTCCTTGACCAATCCCTCCATCGATTGCATCGCCATACTCAACAGAATCCCCAGCACGACAATGACTATAACCAGCTCGATCAGGCTGAAGCCGTTTTCGGCGACGAGATGTCTTCCCGAAGCTTGATATTTACCAGAGATCAGTGGCAAAATAGAGCTCCTTGTAATACAAACTGCCGGGATTGACGCGTACGAAGTTGACGGATGTATCGTTGTCGGGAATGTAGATCATTCTGAGTTGGTGGTTGCCTATCGGTATGGAATCGAACTGGACCAAGCCATCCGAACCGGGCGACTTGGCAGTCGAAGTCGTCGAACCGATCCCATCCGGGAATGTCAACACGAACCTGACCGAGTCGCTAAAGTCCTCTCCGGGTGGCGTATGATTGAGATCAGCGATAGTCACAACAACGCTGTTGTAGAGCAGGTTGGCTACTGAGTTGGCCAACTCTCGCGTGATTGTCGAGCCACCTCCGGCGGACGAAATTGTAATTCCACCAGAGTAAGTATAGGTTTGACCCCAGGCGTCAATTCTGTACTCGGTGTTGCCGGTACCGTCGGTAAACTTATCCTGGATATATGGTCCGTTCCATGTTGAATAGCCGCCCGGATTGACAATGAGTGCACCCAATGAGTCTGGGAGCGCGCCTACATCGCCAATATATCCATAGCTTATTTGAGTTCCGCCGGAGATCATCGCCGGATTGCCGGTAATTGCCCACGCCAGCCGGTCAAGCTCCTGTCGGGTTTCCTCGGTTCGGGCAACATCGGTAGCTCCGCGCATGGAGCGCATCGTGACCGAAGCCAGCACGGCTACAATGATGATTACAACTATCATCTCGACCAGAGAGTAGCCGGTGTTGCTTCCGGTCAAAGGAGCCTTTTGGCCCGAATCTGCTATTTTGGCCTGGATACACATGTTCTCTCTGATTATCGGCGTAATCATAGCCACTGTTTATAGCTGGTCTGCGGTGCTTTAGATCATGTTGGTGAGACGAAGGAATAATGGACTGCTTAGATGACTTTGTTGTGGACTAAGTATATCTTCTTTTGTATAATTCAATCTGGAAGAGCCGGGAAACATGTAGTGCTGTTTGCGGTACTCTGGAAAATGTAACTACACTATCGCTGTGAGGATGTAATTCTATGAAACTGTCAAGGAAATCTGATTATGCGCTCCGGGCAGTTTGGCACCTGGCCAAGCTCCCGACTGGTAGTTTAGCTTCGATCAATGCCATTGCGGAAGGCGAGGTGGTCCCGCGTGAGTTCCTGGCAAAGATTCTCAAAGACCTTACAAGGGCCGAGATACTGGTTTCCTTTCAGGGTGTACGGGGTGGCTATCGTCTGGCGAGGACTCCCCGAGAAATCACCTTCCTTGATGTTATCGAAGCTATTGATGGCCCCATCCATCTGAATCTTTGTACTGAGGAAAATTGTAGTTGCGAGCGTTACAATATCTGTGAATTCCGCAGCTTCTGGGAGGCTCAGGAAGTTACTTTCAAAAAAGCTCTTGGCAAACAGCATTTCGCTAAGTATCGCAATCGCAGCAAAAAGTAGATTTGTTTGAACGCCCCCGTGCCGGCGGGGGATGCGGCTGGACGATTATCATTTGCAGGGATCCCTACCATTGGGCTTGTCTTAGGGTCTATCTATCCACTATATTACTAATCTGGTAAGGTAGGTGCGGCAATATCTGTTTGTTGTCGCGGCGGCGTGTTATGTGACGGATTTACGGAGTTTAACCGGTCTGTCGCCATGAGTTGTGTCAAGGAGAGGTAGTTATGGAGAGATTCGAGGATAAACAGCATAAAGTTAAAATCGGGCTGGCTGAGATGCTCAAGGGTGGTGTCATCATGGATGTTACGACCGCCGAGCAGGCCAAGATCGCCGAAAACTCCGGCGCGGTAGCTGTCATGGCTCTCGAACGAGTCCCCTCTGATATCAGGGCTGATGGAGGAGTGGCCCGGATGGCTGATCTGGATGTGATCGACGCCATCAAGCACGTGGTTACTATTCCCGTGATGGCCAAATGTCGGATTGGACATTTTACCGAAGCTCGCGTTTTGGAATCATTGGAAGTTGATTTCATCGACGAATCCGAAGTCCTCACCCCGGCTGACTACAAACACCACGTCAACAAATGGCCGTTTAAGGTGCCGTTTGTTTGTGGCTGCCGCAATCTGGGCGAGGCGCTACGGCGTATCTCCGAAGGAGCGGCCATGATCCGCACTAAGGGAGAAGCTGGCACAGGTGACGTTTCACATGCCGTCAAGCATCTCAGGGAAATCTACTCGATTATGAAGTCATTGACGGTCATGTCGGAAGAAGAGCTTTATGCCGTGGCCAAAGAATATCAGGTCTCGATTGATCTGGTACATCTGGTAGCCAAAACCGGCAAGTTGCCAGTACCGAATTTCGCAGCTGGTGGAATTGCTACTCCAGCCGATGCGGCGCTCTGTATGCAGCTGGGAGCCGAGGCGGTGTTTGTCGGTTCGGGTATTTTCAAATCCGACAATCCCGAGAAACGCGGCAAGGCTATCGTGTCGGCCACGACTCATTACCAGGATGCATCGAAGATAGCTGATGCCTCACGCGGACTCGGCGACGCCATGAAGGGCATCCAGGCGGAAGACATTCCCGAGGAGGAGTTGCTCCAGACACGGTAGGGCCACATTGTGGCCTTTCTTATGATTCGAATCCCGACAGGTCGTCAAGTGGCGGCCTGTTTTTTTGTGAGTAGAGACGAAGGGTTGTGATTTGGATTCCTTGTGTTATACAGTTATCATTAGGTATGTGAGATAGGCTGGATAATAGGAAGAGGTAGCCGAGTAGGTTGAAACTGTTCTCAGTTTCGACAGGCATCGCCTGTTCTCTGGTAGGAACAGCTAGCTCTTGCACTACTGAAGCGATATTATTGCTATGACAGTGAAGACAAAAATTGCATATGCGCACTCTACCTGGAATCCCGTCACCGGGTGTAGCGCCGTCTCGGAAGGGTGTCGCCACTGCTATGCCGAGCGGATGGCTAAGCGCCTGCACGGCATGGGCGTAGCCAAGTATCGCAATAGTTTCGAAGTCACGTTGCACCCCGACCAGATCAAGGAACCGCTCAGATGGCGCAAGCCGCATCTGGTGTTCACGGCCTCAATGTCCGACCTGTTTCACGAGAAGGTGCCGTTGAAATTCATTAGGTCCATCTTTGAGACGATGCAACAAGCTGATCAGCATATTTTCCAGTTGCTCACCAAACGATCCAAACGACTCGCCAAATTTGCACCCAAGCTCCCCTGGCCATCGAATGTGTGGGCTGGTGTAACGGTTGAGAATGCTCGTTTTCGGGATCGCATTGATGACTTGAGACAAGTTGATGCGGCAGTCAGGTGGCTGTCGATGGAGCCGCTTCTCGGTCCGGTGGAGACCTTGGACCTCGATGGGATTGACTGGGTTGTAGTCGGTGGCGAGTCCGGTCCGGGGGCGCGACCTATGGAAGAAAAATGGGTGCTCGATATCCAGAAGCAATGCCGGGCGCAGGGCAGTGCCTTTTTCTTCAAGCAATGGGGCGGATTCAACCGACGGAAAACCGGTCGACTCCTTCGGGGACGTCTCTACAGCGAGATGCCTGAGCTTCCGGACCCTGACCGCCAATTGTCTCTGGCGAGTCTTCTCTAAGCAAAGTCTTTTTGGGAAACATCTATCCTTCCTTGAAACCATGCCGGTTTCGTTGTTTATTGTCCTGCGGATGATGGACAGTGCAACTGAGATAATGATATGACCGATTACATAAAATTGAATATCGGAGTGCTGGCGCTTCAGGGAGACTTTGAGCGACACATTCACCAGCTATCGCTTCTCGGGGCGGGTATGACAGAAGTACGAACCGCCACCCAACTGAACGAGATTGATGGTTTGATTATTCCCGGTGGTGAATCGACAACGATGAACATCCTGTTTGATCGTTTCGATCTGCGCCAACCTTTGACCGATTATGGCCACTCGAGGCCGGTCTGGGGAACCTGTGCTGGGATGATTATGTTAGCCATGAAAATAGAGGACAATCAGGCCAATGTGAGAACGCTTGGTCTGATGGATGTTGATGTTGTGCGAACAGGGTATGGGCGGCAGGTTAATTCGTTTGATGTGCCGCTGACAGCCAGACTGAATGATGATGAGGTAACGCTTCGGGCTACCTTTATCCGAGCCCCCAGAATTTGTCGGACGGGGAAAAACGTGAAGACTTTAGCCTCATACGATGGCGATCCGGTGCTGGTTATCGAGGGACATTTGATGGCGAGTTCGTTTCACACTGAATTGGATGATGACTGCACGTTGCTGGAGTTTTTCCTGCGTCGCTTTGTTCTGGCTCGTCTATGAAAAGAACAGGACCATTTCGATAATACTGAGGAAACACAGATTGTGTTGAGAAGGATTCACATCGCCAAGCACAGCGGTTTCTGTATGGGGGTCAAGAGGGCCATTCAGATCGCTGAAGAAACGGCAGCCAAAGCTGACGGACCGGTGACTATCCTAAACGAAATAGTACACAACGAAGCGGTGGTGGAGAAGTTTCGGAAGGAGGGCGTAGGGCAAGTCGGTTCGGTCCATGATGTGACGACCGGTACGCTGATTATTTCGGCTCATGGTGTAGCGCCGGATATCAAGCGCCAGGCAGAAGAAGCAGGACTGACTGTTGTTGATGCTACTTGTCCCCTAGTGGAGCGTATTTACAAGATTATCGAAAAGGTTATAGCTGACGGTTATCATGTGATCCACATCGGTGATCCCAATCATGACGAAACCCACGGGATTGTTGGCCATGCGCCCGATCAGATAACCGTTGTGGCGCACACGAAAGAACTGGCCGATCTACCGGAGTGGAAAGATCGTAAGCTCGGTTTGACTGTGCAGACTACAGCTCATACCGGTGAGCTCGCCGAAATCGAAAAGCTGGCCAGACAGAAGTGGCCACAGATCGAAATCTTCAATACAATTTGCAATGCTACTACCCAGCGTCAGACGGCGGTAATGGATCTGGCGCCCGACGTTGATTTGATCCTGATCGTTGGCTCATCGACTTCTGCTAATTCCAACCGACTGGCGCGAATCGCCAATGTTTCCTGCGGTCGTGGCTACCTGATTGGCTCTGCGACCGATATTCGGGGCGAGTGGTTTGAGGGTAGTGATGGGGCAAAGGTGGTAGGGGTTTCAGCAGGAGCCTCAACCCCTGAGTTTCTGGTAGAGGAAGTGATTACGCGCCTGATAGACATATCCGGAGGGAAGGCTACGGTTATCCGTCCGAAACCCGACTTATGAACTGGTTGTGACGGAAAATAACCCCTTCAACAAGGCGATAGAGTGCTCACACACGCAACGATTGCACTACATTATTGGAACATAAGAGTCGTTGTTTCGTTTAATATAGTAGTAGTGATCGTGAAGGCCGAGCGGTCTTCTGACGATACAGAGATAGTATCTGGTTCGATCATTCTGAACGTGATATTGAACAATTCACCAAATCTCTTTCAATTCGATTCGTACAGAGTGCCAGATGGAATCAAATTGAGCATGAGGATTATTGGTAGTTGCTAAATTGACGAGACAGCCTGTATAAATAAGGTAGAGGATAGGCTCTTTTATCAAGATAGTTGTTGACAAAGGTCTGATTTATTAGGATTAATCTATTCTCTTAGCCGGTGCTCTTGCATCATCATATGTAAGCACTGTTTTAATCGGGGATAGCGGGAAGCTTTTTCGCTCACGCACAACGGCAGATTAGACAACATTGGCCGCTGTCATCCGAAGAACAAGGGTGCCGAAACAACGAACTCCAGGAGGAGGAAATATGGTCCCCAGAAGGGCAAAAATGTTTGTGTATGGTAATGACGATGTTCGTTGCCAGGAGGTTCAGAAATTCATTGAAGGGGCAGGGATTCTGCTTGAGGTGCGCGACACCAAAGAGGACCCCTTTCACCATCAGGAATTAATGAACTTGATTGGCTTCTTAAATATCAGTCATTTCTTAAACAAGATGTCTGAATCTTATACCAAGCACAAACTGGATGAGGCAAAACTGTCGCGTGAAGAGATGATCCAGTTAATTCTGGATGATCACTCCCTGTTGCGCTATCCAATTCTGCAATCAACGCGGTTGATTACGGTCGGTTGCGACCAGGACAAGATCGCCAACATGCTTCAGATTGATGCCAATGGTCAGGCTGAAGAACTGCCTAAGGACATTGGTAATCGGCAAACGGCGCGCCGTCACAGTAGTAGAAAGAGGTCGGCAGTCTCCAACTAAACCTTTCTATCTTTTCCTGATCTGTCTATACTTTATGCGACTGAAACATGAAAGGACAGATGTATGGAGATAGAACGTGAAATCCTCGAAACAGATATAGCGGTAGTTGGGGCTGGTCCGGCCGGACTGGCCTTCGCCTACAAACTCGCCAAGCTGGTTGCGGCCGACGACTCGGTTGAGTTGCCGGAAATACTCCTGATGGACAAGGGCTCACATGTAGGGGCGCATTGTTTATCAGGGGCGGTAATGAATCCGCGTGGTCTGGCTGAGCTGATCCCTGATTACAAAGAGCTGGGAGCTCCTTTGGAGGCTGAGGTTACAGCTGATGCCATGTATTGGCTACGTGACGGAGCTGCCACCAAGTTTCCTTACCTGCCTAAATCGATGGGTAATCACGGTAACTATATTGTATCTCTCAATCGCCTTTCTGCCTGGCTCGGTGAGCAGGTTGAGGGATTGGGAATCGATGTCTTCGCGGGTTTGGCAGGCTACGACCTAGTGCTTGATGAAGGCGTTGTTACCGGTGTTCGGACAGTTGATATGGGTCTTGACAAGGAAAGCAACCCCAGATCCAATTTCGAGCCGGGATCGATTGTTAAGGCTAAGGTCACAATTCTGTGTGAAGGTGTGCGAGGTTCTCTCACGCGCCAAGCCCTTGAAAGTTTACCCGAACTGACCAGTGAATGTCTGCCGCAAATGTATTTGACCGGAATCAAGGAAGTCTGGGAAGTCCCTGCGGGGAGAATCAAAGCTGGTCAGGTGATTCATACGATTGGCTGGCCTCAGCCTTCTGATGAGTACGGTGGCGGTTGGGTCTATGCCATGAGCGACACAATGGTTTCGGTCGGGTTTGCTGTGGGACTCAACTCGCCCGATCCTACCAATGACCCCCATATGAAATTCCAACGTTACAAGACACATCCCCTGATAAAAGGAATCCTTGACGGTGGAACGATGCTGCATTATGGCGGCAAGACTATGCCCGATGGTGGTTTCTTTTGTATGCCCCGTCTGTATAGTGACGGTCTTCTGCTGTGCGGCGACAGTGGCGGATTCCTCGATCCGGCCCATCTGAAGGGGATCCATCTGGCAATCAAGTCAGGCATCATGGCGGCTGAAACGGTTTTCGAGTGTCTCAAGACGGATGATTTTTCGGCCACCGCTTTGGGCAATTATCAACAGCGCTTTGAAAGCAGTTGGGCGTGCGAAGAGCTGTATCGCTCACGAAATTTCCACGCCTCGTTTAAGAATGGTTTGCTCTCAGGGTTGTTTCACGCCGGGGTACAGACATTTACTGGGGGCAAGGGACTCTTTGAACGACGCCCCAACCGGGAAGATTATACGTACGTGTTGACCAGAGCCGATTATCGCGATCGCACCGGAGATTTTCCGGAGAAAAAGGAAGTCAAGCTCGACAACAATTTTACTTTTGATAAGCTGACCGATGTATACAAGTCCGGGACCATGCATGATGAGGAACAACCGCCGCACCTTGTAATCTCCGATTATGACATCTGTAACAATCGCTGTACGGAGGAGTACGGGAATCCCTGCACACACTTCTGTCCGGCCCAGGTGTACGAGATGGTCGAGGACCCGGATCGGGAGGGGAATCTCAAGCTTCAGTTGACACCGTCCAATTGTGTCCACTGCAAAACGTGTGATATTGCTGATCCTTATCAGGTGATTCGGTGGGTTACTCCTCAAGGCGGTGAGGGACCGAATTTCGAAAATCTATAGACACGGTCGATACCGGAACGGGGATCAATGTCTTCGCTTGTGATAGGCTCGTTAGGCGTCGGGTTACTCCTGATTGCGTTTGTGTTGAACCTGCTACAATGGGTTAAAGAAACCAGCCCAGTTTATCTGGCAATGAATGTTCTTGGCGCTGGTCTGGCGGGCGTTTACGCCTGGCAGACGGGGTCGATTCCTTTTGTTATCCTGGAACTGATATGGGCTGGCGTTGCTCTGGTCAAATTGGTAACCGGACAAAGAAAGGGTCTCCCCGAATAGGGAAGACCCATTTTCCAATTTATCGTTATTCCTGGTCTAATCGACCGAATCGATTACAGTGTTGATTGCCTCTGAGCCAATGCCTCCTGGACAAAGTTCTCAATTTCCGATGTTTTTACCAGGTGATCGAACCAACGCGTATACAGTTCCTGGCGCTTACTCTGGAGAATGACATTGGCTACCGAGTCTCGCTTAGCCGTAAGTTCTGAGAGGTCCGGCGAAGTGCGTTCGATGAGCTTGAAGATCACTACCCCCTGATCAAACTCGACCGGTGCAGACATCTGTCCCGGGCTGGTCAACGAGAACGCGGTTCCTATGGCAGTGGGGTCACGACGCAGCCCTTTGACATAACCGTCACGATCGAATGCATCGGGTGTTTCGTATTCCTCGCCAAACATAGTGGCTGCTTTCTTGAAATCAGTACCATTCTGGATTTCAGCCCAGATTGCTGCGGAAGTGTCCTGGCAAAACTGAAGAACCTTGTGCAGCTGCAAATCCATCTGGATCTTATCCGTCGCTTCCTCAAAGGTTGCCAGTCCCTCTGGTCGTTGCTCAGATGCCTGCACTACATAGTAAGCAGAGTTGTTCTCCATTACTTCCGAGATAGCATCAACTTCCTGATCGAAGGCGAATTGACCAGCCTGGCCATCTTTACCCAAGTATTGGATATTGCCGCCATGAAAGAAAAGTCCTGTTTGGCGAACTATGAGTTTCAAATCTTCAGCAGCCTTGAAAAATCCGGATCGGGTAGCGGCATTCTGGAATTGTTCCAGGCGGCGGTAATTGTCGTCGAGAGTTTCCTGAGATGCTGGAGCAGTAATGAGGATGTGCGAAGCGTGTACTTGTTCCTGAAGTTCTTCTTCGGACTTGCCGCGCGGTTTAGCCATTTCCTCTCTGAGTCCGTGTAATTTGATAATGTGCCAACCGAATTGGGTGCGAATCGGATCCGACACTTCGTCTTTATTCATCTGGAACACATGACGGTCAAACTCATCAACCATCTGGCCACGCGGGAACCAGCCCAGATCACCGTCGTTATCTTTGGCACTTGGGTCTTCCGAATACCGGGAGGCCATCAGAGCGAAATCCTCTCCCGCCAGGATGGAATCACGGATAGCGGTAGCTTTGCCAAAAGCGGTTTCCCAATCGGACGGAGCAGGAGTCTTTTCCAGTATTACGATATTTAGAGAGGCCCTTTTCTTGATCGGGTAGTCCTCACGGTTTGACTCGAAATAGACCTGTTTCTCTTCCTCGGTGCTTTGAGGAGGAGGACGGGAGAAGCGGTCAAAGCCTATGTTAATCATGCCGACTTTGACTTTCTCAGTGGAGGCAAGAAACCACTCCTTGATCTCACCTTCAGTGACATGAGCGGTCTGTAGAATCAGTTCCTGTAGCTTAACCCGAGTAACGTCACGACGAGCTGAAACCTCCACCTGGGCCCAGAAGGGAGTAGCCTGTGGATCGGCCATCGCGTTGATATATTTCTGATAATCGAATTTCCCGTCGGTCTGGAAATACGGTAATCCCTGGAGTTCGGGGGGGGGTGAAAGCCGCAAGTAGGCATATAGCTCTTCGTTGGTGACAACCAGATTGTTCTTGGCGACTTCCTGCATTACGAGTGTCTCATGCAGTATTTGTCTCCAGGCTTCCTGGTGCAACTCGTTGACTTTGGATTCGGGGAGTTCGTCTTCGGCGTCCTTGGCTTCAGCCTGGTATAAGTTGTTATAGATGGCATTGTAGGATCGCCAGTCAATTTTCTCACCGTTGATGATGGCTGCCAGGTCTTGTTCAACTGTAGCCTGGCGACTGGACAGCCCCAGTCCCCACTCGAGAACGATCATACCTACGAAGAAAAACAGGACGACGATAATTATCGGCAAGATCATCTTGCGAAGAGCTTCAAACATTCGATTCTACTCCTTGTCGGTTCCCAAAAGTGTAAATTGTGCGCCGGCATCTACACCGAAGCACTCTCATCAAGCCTAAGAATATAAGCCATACAGGCCGATATGCAACCTTCACAGGCAATATTTGTACAAAAATACTGTCATTAGTGTTCGCTGAACAATAGATTGCCTTTGACCGCCAAACACTACTGAGGAAGGATTGCACTGTTATGCTGAGTATATCGACTAAACTACTGAGTTTGTTAGCTTTACTACTTTTCCTGACTGGGGGCGCTAAGGCCGTGCAAGAATGGCCTTTGAAGGGCGATATTGATCTTTCCAGCGGCTTCGGCGATTATCGAGACGGGCACTTTCATTTTGGGTTGGATTTGCGCACCGGCGGCAAGATCGGCAAGCAGGTTTTTGCCCCGGAGAGTGGCTATGTATGGCGTGTCAGAACCTCATACGAGGGCTATGGGAAGGCGCTGTACATACGTTGTGACGACGGTTACACGTATGTTTTCGGACACCTGTCGCAGTTCTCCGCTCCGGTGGACAGGGAGTTGAAAGCAGCTCAAATTGAGTCGGAGAAGTATTACCAGGATCTGTATTTCCCTGAGGATTCGTTACCCGTGAAAAAGGGAGAGCTAATCGCGTTTACGGGGAAAACTGGTAGCGGGGCGCCACATCTTCACTTTGAGAAACGGCAGGATGATACGCCTCTCAATCCTCTGAAATCAGGTTTCAAAGTTCATGACAAGATCGGTCCGACGTTCACACGATTGGGTGTTGCCCTTGTGGATGACCGGTCTCTTCTACCGAATGGCGAGCGCAAACTGCAGGTTGACGTAGTGCGGACAGGGAAAGAGGATCACTATTTTGTTGATATGCCTTTCTATCTGAACCGACCGTTTGGCTTGTTTGTGGAGTGTTTTGACCGCGGACGACCGGGTGGAATGAAACACTCCGTTTATAAGCTGTCATTATATATTGACGATGATCTGCACTATCAGGTGAAGTTCGATTCGGTGGATTTTAAAACCAATCACACTGTCAGCCTTGAGTACGATTATCTGGCGGCAGTCGATAAGCGCAAACATGTTCGAAGCCTCTACAAGAAGACAGGTAATGTCTTTGCTGGAGGGCGGGGAAAGGGTACTTCCGAGGGGCGGTTTGGATTGGAAGGCAGCGAACGCTATGGGTTACACGAGGGGCGAATAGTAGCCGAAGATGCCTCAGGAAATCAATCCGAACTAAAGTTCCGGTTCTTATGGGGGCCACACGAACATATCTATGACCTCGACTCGACGGTTAGCGTAGCCAAAGACACAACTCTGTTCTACTTGTCTCCGATAGCCGGATTCGAGGCGTTTTCGATAGATTCTGCGATCGCTCTGCTTAATCGTGGTAAGGCGTGGGGACAGTCGCCGGATGTCGAGATGATAGAGATCGGTGACGGCAAACTGATCTGTAAAGTACGCGGCTTCAAATTCGCGAGGGCAGTGCTGCGGATGTTTCTTTACACTTCTTCTGGAGTGATTATTCAAGACAATCTGTTCAACGGCCTGCGCAAACATGGGAGTAAGAAGCTCAGGATCAAACATGAGATTATCGAGGATGGTTTGCTGGTGACTCTTGGTATTATCAACGCCAAAGGTGCCGATTCGCGCATTGACCTATACTGGCGCGATAGTCTGCTTGGCACCGAGTATCCGAATTACATCGATATGACCAAGCATGCTTGTTTGATTCCACCCATTAAACAATATGCCCGGATTGACCGGATCGAAGCGGCCACCTCTCACGACTCTGCCTATTTTATGATACCATCCGATTCGCTCAATATCGTCGTGCTGGGGCTTGAGCCGGAAGAAGAAGTCGCCATCAATAAGCTCTTCCATCTTAGAGCTGGAGTGGACTATTTCTATAAGCCGACCTTTGTTGAACTGAAGTGGACCCCGGTGCTCAATAAGACCGCCATGCGTGTTAGTTCCGATCACTATCAGATTCTTCCGAAGGCATTCGTCTGTCGCAAGGATTTTGAAATCAGTTACCGTATCCCCCGGAAAGGCAAGACCAATCAACAGAGTGGTCTATGCTGGCTGGACGAACAGGAAGATCGCTGGGTCTGGTTAGATAATGTACTCGAAGGAACTACTCTCAGCGCCGCCTCGAGGGGGGGTGGTTCGTTTGTGTCCGTTATTGACTACGATCCACCGACTATAAAACGATTATCCCTTATGGATGGCGGGAAATACCACGATGTCCGCCCACCGGTCAGTTTTTTCATCGAGGATACTCTCTCCGGCATAGGCGACGATAGTGACATCAGGATCGAAATAGATGGTCAATGGCTGATTCCCGAGTATGATCCCGAATCGGGTCGTTGCTCTGCCCGACCGCTGGAACCACTGGAGCCGGGGCGTCACCATTTTGGACTGATGGTGACTGATCGCGCTGGTAACCTGTTTGAAAAGTACTTCAATTTTTACATCAAGAAATCCGGGCGTTCGCACGGCAAGTAGGAGTGAGGCATGTTTTTCCCGATCCGCGATGACATACCCACGGTGCGAAAGCCCTATCTTACAGTAGCCCTGATCGTGGTCAACAGCGCGATATTTCTGTACTCTCAATTGCTTGGAGCAAAGGGATTCAACCTCTTTGTTTATCAATATGGATACATACCGTATGAACTGGTACATGCGGTCGAGTTGACGCCAGAGCTGTCATCTTCGGCCTACTTCACAGCATTTTCGTCGATGTTCATGCACGGTGGATGGATGCACCTGATTGGTAACATGCTCTTCCTGTGGATCTACGGGAACAACGTCGAAGACTATTTTGGCCGCATCAAGTTCATTCTTTTCTATCTTATTTCAGGCTTGGCCGCGATTGGCCTTTATACTTTGTTTGGTCCGAACTCACAGATTCCTCTGGTGGGAGCTTCGGGAGCAGTAGCCGGTTTGATGGGCGCATATATGGTATTGCATCCACGAGCCAGAATCACCTGCTTGGTAGTGTTCTTCTTCATTCAGTTTATGACCCTGCCGGCCAAAGTCGTTCTGGGGTTCTGGTTTGGCTATCAACTACTGATGTCTCTAGCGGGGTCGAGCACAGGGGGTGGGGTAGCATATCTCGCCCATGTCGGTGGTTTCCTGTTCGGATTGATTCTGCTGTGGCTCCTGACGCGGGGCAAAAGAAGGGTCCGTTCGGTCACAAAAGGACGACGTTCGTACCGGGTGCGTTGGCGGTAGATGGCTTTTCGCATTTCATCTTCTCCAACATATGATTATGTTCCTCTATGTTTGACCTGATAGTAATCTCAGCTTACTTCGTGGTTATGCTGTTTGTCGGTTGGCGTGTTCGCAGGCAGACGCCTGACTCGTATTGGTTAGCTGGACGTAAATACGGAACGAACCGTATTACTACCTCACTCGTGGCTACCATTTTTGGTGCCTCATCAACGATCGGTATTGTTGGTCTGGGTTACACTCAGGGTTTGACCGGTGCCTGGTGGGCCATGATGGGTGGTCTGGCTTTGATACCCCTTGGCCTGTTTCTGGCGGCCCGAGTCCGCACACAAAGGGTCGTCACACTACCCGACATTCTACGCAATGCGTATGGTCCACGAGTTGCCCTCATCGGCGGAGTTGTGATCGCAGTGGCCTGGTGTGGTGTGGTGGCGGCCCAGTTTGTCGCTGGAGGCCGGATCATCGCCGTTCTGTTCGGTGTCGAGTTTCAATGGACTCTGATAGCAGTCGCGGTTGTGTGCATATGTTATACTTTTCTGGGGGGGCAGTTGTCGGTTATCAAAACTGACCGGTGGCAGTTTGGTCTCTTGATCGGCAGTGTTTTCCTGTTGCTCTCGTTTCTGCTGTTCGGGGGTGACCAACAGGCGCTATCGTGGGCTTCCTTGCCCGCAGGTGCGCTGGACTTTCCGGTGTCGGAGAAATTCGGTTGGTACGAGCTATTGGTTTTCTACCCGCTAATCGTAGGACTTCCATATTTGACCGGACCCGACATCTACTCACGGGTTCTGAGCGCCCGCAGCGATAAGGCAGCACGACGAGCAACCCTGTTGGCAGCGGGGGTGGTGGTGCCCCTGGCGCTGTTGCTGGCCTTTCTTGGGGTCCTCATCGCGACCAGATTTCCGTTGCTTCCTGCCGAGGATGCGCTTCCACATGCTCTGCAAACCCTGATGCCATCCGGTTTGCGTGGGCTGGTAGCGGCTGGATTTCTGGCGGCCATAATGTCATCGGCTGATAGTTGTCTGATCTCAGCCGCGACGATATTCTCTCGAAACGTCGTTGATCCGGCTTCGAAGAAGTCAGCAGAGAGACAGTTGTACATCACCCGTGCCGCGGTGATAGGGCTTGGACTGGTGGCTGGAGGGATCGCCCTGATGCAGCGCGGTATCATTCCATCGCTGCTGCTTGGCTACACCATTTTTGTAGGCGGTCTGGCCGTGCCCACTCTGGCAAGTTTCTGGCGGAAGCGTCTCGGAATAACCAGCTCGGCCGGTTTCTGGGCCGTAACTGCAGGGGGAGCATCTGCAATTCTGGGCAAAGTTAATGACGGGATTGCCATTAAAGCACTTCTGACTGAAAGTGGAATGGAGATTCTCGCTACGATTCTGGGGCCGAAAGCGTTGAGTATCCTGCCGCTGTTTCTTTCCGCTTTTGTGTTGATAACAGTCAGTCGGTTATCCCGTCGCCACTGATCGCTCTGTATCGGTCACAGCCCATCCGTGTTCAGGCTTAACCCCACTCGCAGCCAACGGCCGGGCATGGGTACGGTACCAATCTCTGTGTAGTCGGCATCGAACAGATTATCAATCTCGGCCATAAATTCCACATCTTCCATACGCAACCTGAGCCTAGTATCGACCACAATGCTTCCGTCATGTTCAAAGCGGCGCAGATAGCGAACGGTTGACGACAAATGAAAAATGCTGGTCAGGTTCGATTGGGTCCTCAGGATCAGCTGATGCTGAAGATGATCATGGACATACTTGGATTCATAATCCCGGCTGGAATAATCGGCGTCGAGATAGGTATAGCTCAGGTGCAGCTTGGAAAAGACTCGACCACCCCAGAGTTTCGTTGGGTCGGCAACAACGCCAATCTCCATCCCGCGGGTAGTGACCTCGGAAACGTTATGTGCTTGCCAGTCGTCCTCAGAGTTGAGGCGGGACCAATCGATAAGGTTCTGTCCGTTGCGGACAAAAACAGCAGCGTTGAACAGTAACCCCGGATGCGACCACCGTCCCCCGATCTCGTACGTCCATGCTTCCTCCGGCTCCAAATCGGGGTTGCCCATATTGGCCGGGCTCTCATAGTATAGGTCGGTATAGGTGGGGACACGAAAGGATTTCCCAACGGTGAAAAACAAATTGGTGGTTTCAGTGGGACGGTATCCGATGTCAACACCGGGCCACATTCTCCATCCCCAATCCTCATAGTGATAGACGGTAGCTCCGGGAACCACAGAAACATTGGTTATGGGAGTGAAGCGGTGTTCGAGAAACAGGCCGGTGCGGGATCGACGATGGTCACCAAGCGAGGAGCTCTCAATTTCTTCTGCTGATATTTCGACGGCGAGGGATGTTACACCCCATTCTGTCGTCAGATAAGAACGTGCTTCGCCTCCGAAGACATCGGTTGTATGCTGGTTACAATACCATTGGGGACGGTTGCGGTCGAGGATGAACTCGTCGTCATGCCGTCGCCAGAAGGCACGGGTGGATACTACGGCCTTACCATACTCATAATTAACTCCTCCAGAAAGAAGCAGCGATGAAGTTGCTTCCCATTCGTCGGGAAAGCGGTCGCTGTAGAATCGGTAGGCTCCAAACTCTTTGTCAGTATACCGGGCGTCAAAACGAGCCGCTGCATCTCCCACGGGAAAAGATATGCCGTATGAAAAAATCGAGACATCAAACTCCGCACCTTCTACATGACCCTCGCAAGCCCGACGACCCAGCGACAGGCGATGTTGCGTCTTGCCCTTTATCATCGAAACGGCCAGGGAGTGATCAAAAAGACCATGATTTCCAGCGATTGTCTTGAGCCTGACGGCTGTCTCCTGAGGCTGGCGAGTAATGATATTGATAGCTCCGCCCATGGCGCCGGGGCCGAACAGTCGGGAACCGGGTCCTTTAAGGACCTCTATTTGCTTGATGTCATTGAGGTTCAAGGGTAGATCAAGATTGTGGTGCCCGGTCTGTGGATCACTGAGTGGTACGCCGTCGATCATCACCAGCGTTTGTTCGAAAGTTCCTCCCCGGATACTGATATCCGCCTGAACCCCGTTAGCCCCTCGCCGACGGACATCGACCCCGGGAACCTGGGCTAACAACTCTGCCACGGTAATGGCGGGGGACTGGGCTATCTGGTCCGGCCCGATCACTTCAATGCTGCGGGGTAACTCGGAGAACTTCACCGGTGATATGGCACCAGTGACTACAATGATATCCTTCAGTTCATATACGGGATTGATGTCTTGCGACTGAGTTGAGGGAGAAATAGTCGTAATAGTAATGCCTAAAGCCAAGGTGCAGATCCATTTTCGGGCCATTTGGATAAAGAATCTCATAATTCCTCTCAATGCCAAAGGATCAAGGATGGCGGTAAGTCAACTTTGTGGCAGCAATGCTAAGCTGCGACGATCAGTATGTCAAGCACTTGCTGGAGTGGCTTTTATTCCCGTCAATCCCAGTGCGATTTGATCTCAGAAACTACTTGACCGCCTCTTCGCGGCCGATATATTCGGGCAGCTAAAAACCAACGTTGGCCGCAGGCCGACGATATTAAGGAGTGGGACCGCAATGGTTACCAAACAGGAAGCCCTCGATTATCACAGTCATGGTCGACCAGGCAAGATAGAAGTTGTTTCGACCAAGCCGTGTCGAAAGGAACGTGATCTGTCATTGGCCTACACCCCCGGTGTAGCCGATCCGTGTATGGAGATTCACCGAAATCCAGAAGATGTGTACAAGTACACAGCCAAGGGGAACTTAGTCGCAGTTGTTTCCAACGGCTCCGCTGTACTGGGACTGGGCAATATTGGTCCTGCCGCAGGCAAGCCGGTTATGGAGGGCAAAGGGATTCTGTTCAAGAGATTCGCTGATATTGATGTATTCGATATCGAGGTGGATACCCAGGATCCGGACGAGATAATCAAGTGTTGTCAATTGCTGGAGCCTACCTTCGGTGGTATCAATCTCGAAGATATCAAAGGTCCGGAGTGCTTCTACATTGAAGAGACCCTCAAGAAGACTATGAACATCCCGGTTTTCCACGATGACCAGCATGGAACGGCGATTATTTCGGCGGCCGCTTTACTGAATGCGCTCGAGATTGTTGGTAAGGACATCAGTAAAATCAGAGTTGTATACTCTGGAGCCGGCGCGGCCGGTATTGCGTGTGCCAAGTTGTATGTGTCCCTGGGAGTGAAAAAAGAAAACCTGCTGATGGTCGATTCCAAGGGTGTCATGTACGAAGGGCGTGGAGACACATTCAACAAGTACAAACAAGAGTTCGTTCGCAAGACAGATTGCCGTACTCTGGCTGATGCCATGAAGGATTCTGATGTGTTTGTCGGCGTGTCGATCAAGGATCTGGTGACTAAGGATATGGTTCGATCCATGGCCAAGGATCCGATTGTATTTGCAATGGCTAATCCTGATCCGGAGATTACTTATCCCGAAGCCCTTGCGGCTCGTAAAGATGTAATTATGGCTACCGGTCGGAGCGACTATCCCAACCAGGTCAATAATGTGTTGGGGTTCCCGTTCATCTTCCGTGGGGCACTTGATGTTGCTGCCACCGCCATTAACGAAGAGATGAAGATTGCAGCCGTCAAAGCTCTGGCAGGATTGGCCAAGGAAGAGGTCCCTGATGTCGTGGCAGAAGCTTATGGTGGAAGCCATTTTAAATTTGGAAGAGAGTATCTGATTCCTAAACCGTTTGATCCTCGCATTCTTGTGTGGGAAGCTTCGGCTATCGCTCAGGCGGCAATGGATACTGGCGTTGCAAAACATCCAGTTGATATCGATCAGTACAAAGAAGAGCTGGCCCAGCGTATTGGACACGGCCGGACAATCATGCGGGTTGTCAGCGAAAAAGCACGTCGTACTCCACGCAAGGTCGTATATCCTGAAGGTCATTCCAGCCGTATTCTCCGCGCTGCTCACCAAGTTGTCGAGGGGGGACTGGCTCAGCCGGTTGTGCTGGGGAATCCCAAGGCTATCAAGGTTTTGGCGGCGGAGCATGACATCAAATTGAACGGCATTGAGATCATAGATCCCTCCGCATCGTCCAAGCGAGACGAGTACGCTGAAATGTACTACGAGAAGCGTAAACGACGTGGTGTCACCCGGAGCAAGGCTGAGAATGCCATGAATAGCCCGACCAAGTTCGGCGTTATGATGCTTGAAAACGGTGACTGCGATGCTGTCCTTGCGGGTGTAATCACCGACTACCCCACGACTATCCGAGCGGCACTGGAAATAATCGATCTCAAACCAGGCGTCACCCGTGTATCGGGTCTGTTTGTCATGCTTGATAAGGATCAGGTGTACCTGTTTGCCGATACGACGGTTAATATCAACCCGACGGCAGAGCAACTGGTAGAGATCGCCGAAGGCGCCGTTCGTGTATGTAAGGGCCTCAATATTAAGCCGCGAATTGCAATGCTCTCGTTCTCCAATTTTGGTTCGGCCCCCTATCCCGAATCGAAGAAGGTGGCCAGGGCGACTGCAATGCTCAAAGAAAAGTACCCGGACCTGATTGTTGAGGGTGAGATGCAGGCTGATACGGCCTTGATGCCCGAGTTCATGGAGAAACATTTTCCTTTCTCACTGTTGAAAGAAAAGGCTAATGTGTTTGTGTTTCCCGATCTCAACTCCGGAAATATCGCCTACAAACTGGCGCAGCGTATGGGCGGTCTGGAAGCCATTGGGCCGATCCTCAACGGCTTGTCCAAGCCGGTGCACGTGTTGCACCGTACCTTGAGTGTGAGTGAGATCGTCGATATGACGGCCATTGCCGTTGTCGATGCCAATAGCTGATCCGACTCACAATAGTCTTTTAGCAGGCCGGATTAACCCCCGGCCTGTTTTTTGTCAGGTAATTTTATTGTTGTGGAATGTCATTGACAGGCCGTATCGATTAAGACGTTCTCGAAAAATCAA
The DNA here is from genome assembly GCA_019038695.1 of Candidatus Zixiibacteriota bacterium. NCBI lineage: Bacteria > Pseudomonadati > Candidatus Zixiibacteriota > Candidatus Zixiibacteriota bacterium. The sequence goes on along the minus strand of JAHOYZ010000007.1, from coordinate 123,777 downwards.
TTGACACAGCCGTCGAAGCAGCTATTTTCCACTCTAATGGTACCACTCGTCGCTTGCAGTTCCCACCTGCTGACGAGGACCACAAGGCATGTGGATTCCGATCGACGAGTGTCATTGTTGAGGTTATGGCATGTATACGACACCGCTGGTCAATCGACGGGTTCTGCTTTTGAATCAGAACTACGAGCCGCTGACGGTCTGCTCCGCTCGGCGTGCCTTTGTACTTATGTTTGCGGGTAAGGCCGAGATGTTGGAAACGGCTGACGGTTTGAAGGTGCGAACGGTCAGCAGGTCATACGCGCTACCCTCGGTTGTACGGTTATGGCAATATCGTAAGGTTCCATATAAGCAAATCATGCTGACGCGTCGCAATATCATCATGCGTGATGATAATCTCTGTCAGTATTGTGGCTCCCGACGAGGACCAATGACTGTTGATCACGTTATTCCGAAAATGAAGAACGGTCTGGCGACATGGACGAATCTGGTTTGTGCGTGCACTCGATGCAACAACAAGAAAGGGGACCGGACTCCGGAACAGGCTGGCATGAAATTACGGCGCAAGCCGTTTCGCCCCAGCTATATTACTTTTATTCACCGCCACTACGGTGTTCAGGATCGATGGAAACCTTATCTCTTCCTTGATCCTTCATGTGGACGTTACGCTACGACATGATGCGATAGCGCACTACGGTTCCAAGGTTCATACTACATCACCAGGAGCGTCATGACGGCTATGTTTCTGACGATTTACACTATCCCGTCTGAGCAGGATCATCTACCAATTTCCACTACTTGATCAACAGCATCTTCTTCGCCTCAACGTGACCGCCGGCCTTCAATCGATAGAAGTAGAGACCGGTTGCCACTTTTTTGCCTGCGAAATCAGTTCCGTCCCATTGTATCTCATACGTGCTCGCAGATTGTACTTTGTCCACCAGAGTGGTAACGCGTTGGCCGAGGATATTATAGACGTCAATCGTCACTTGACAGCGCTTATATAGACTGTACCGGATAGAAGTCGATGGGTTAAATGGGTTGGGGTAGTTCTGGTCAAGAGCCCACGCCGGCGCATTTATGGTGAGAATGATGGGAATACTAAGAGGGCTGTTCGCTATTTCGGTGGATGTAATTGTAATAGTATCGTGATAAACTGTTAGTGGAAGATCAGTATCCGTGATGCTCACACTTATTTCCTGAGGTGTACCACCAGACGTGGGCGAGATGCTCAGCCAACTTGAGTCCTTACTGGCCGACCATGATACGGAAGAATTGTCGGATGTTGTCAGGTTGAGAATCTTCGCCGACGGACCGTCTTTACCTCTATCTGCGCTAAATTCCAGAGAACCTGGGGAACAGATCAGATTCGGGCCATCAGCCAAGACCGTAAAGGACGCTACATCCTCGTCATACAGGTTAACCGGATCGGTAGCCCTGAACGTAATCATTTCGGTCCCGTTCCAGTCAGCCGGAGCCGTGATAGTCGCGACGCGGGCAGTTATATCGACCAATAACTCAACGTTACCGCTGTAACTCCAAGTCATCTCGGCGTCGGTATTGTTTATGTCAAATACATAGTCATCAAGAGAAATAGTAGCGAAGCTGCCGCCTTCGGTGATGGTCTGATCAGGAATGTTAGATATTACGGGAGCATCAGGTGTTGGGTTGTTAATTAGTGAATCGTAGCACCAGGTCGCGTCGGCTGCCGCTACAACAAGATCGCTTTGGGAGGCTCCGGCCACAATGGCAAAAGCCACTGTGTCAACGGAACCGGCTGTGAATAGTTTTGGTCCCACTGCAATCAACTGCAATAGATCAATGGATGAATCGACATATGTTGATGCGGATGCGAACCCGTCCGACAAGGCGACGTATTTTTCGTCTTCAGTGAATCCGTCACCAAAATTATCCCAAGTAATCAGAGACCCTGACGCTGTGAGACCGGTTGTCACCTGACCATCGATTACGGTCATACCCCGGTAGTTGTTAATCGTAGACCCATTATTGTAAGCAGTCCAGAGAATGCTGTTGTCGCTGTCCCAGCCCCCAGCGTTGTTAGTAAAGACGAGGACATCCCAGTCAGAATACAGGCCAAGTCGAATACCGCTAAGCGGATAGGAGTTCTCGTTACTAATGATGTAACGCATGATTATGAAAACGTCGTTAGGAGGAGTATCATAAGCATAAGACTGCTGGATCACTTTTAGACCCAGCGGGGCTTCCGCGCGGGAATCATCGAAAATCGAGTATGTCTCCTGGGAAGCATCATTGCCCGGCTGAAGTAGCTGTATGTTCCCCCCTGGGAGAACTTTGAAATCGCCGTCCGGTTCACCAGCAGGATTTCGAACACCATCCGAGATGTTGGCGGCACTGCTTCCAATGATCAGGCCACTCTCCCATAGGTCATTTCCGGTGTTGTCCAGTTGAAATCCAAGCCCGCCTCCGGGGAAGAAGGAATGATCCCCGAGTCCATAGGTGCCAAAGTTGGTAACGCTATATGTAATGCGGCCAATATCGTGAGTGGCGATTGAACGTTGGAGCTTCGATTCGACCAAAAAAAACAGCTTGGCTGGTTGCGAGTAGCCATCACCAGTAATCAAGAAGTCGAGGGACAGGACGCTGCCGGGAGTAACTGTGTCGGAAACGACTACACGGATTGTATCGTTCGAGCGTAGTGTGTCGCCTTCATTTATACTGCCAAAATAGGCACTGCCGTTGATTGGTGTCAGCGACGGGTAGGAGCCGGTTATTGTCGCCGAGACATTGGACACGGAAGCTCCCAGGTTTTGCATCACCACCGTTCCCTCGACCGTATCTCCCGGTTCAATGGGGTCATGATCGAAAGTATAGATTCGAACATTGGGAGCCGCGTTGACCGCCGACAGAGCATTCAGCGCTGCCATGCAGTCGATCAACCCCCAGCCATAGTTATTGTCGGGGAGGTTGTGCCCGTGATCAGCGGCGGTAGTCAGGATTGCCTTTTTGATCTCATCCACCGTAGCATTGGGGTTCTTCTGTCGAAGCAGTGCCACCAGTCCAGACACATGGGGGGTGGACATTGAAGTCCCGGTCATGGGAGAGTAGTTACCGTATGGTATTGATGACCGTATGGTGTAACCGGGGGCCACAACGTTGGGTTTGATGGCACCGTTGCAGTCTGAGGGACCACGCGATGAACTGGGATCGATAGTCAGCGGCAATTCGGGCCGTACGTTTCCGACCGCGAAACAATCAAGCGAATCAAGGGCGCGGTTGGCCGGGTTACGAATAGATGAAACGGCACTTTCGTTACCGGCTCCAAATATGTTAACAATTCCCAAAGCTTCAAGATTGTCGATCATGTCAAAGAAGATACTCTGACAGTCAATATCCTTAACTCCCCAACTATGATTTATGACGTCGGGGAGGTCGTCTATCGAGTTTGGGTCGCCGTCGGGATCAGCCGCCCATTCAAAGGCGTCGATGATAGAGGCTCCTGAGATATTGATAACTGCGGCCGAAATCCATTCGGCGTCCGGAGCAACTCCAATAGTATCACCGGTTGCATCATCATGACCAACAAGGATGCCCATAACGTGTGTGCCGTGACTTGGATACTTTCCCGTGAGAATATGAGGAAACGGCTGTTGGTCTTGAGGGTCGAACCAGGCCGCCGCTGAGTCACCGTCGTGGCCTTTCCAGTTGTTCACGAGGGCTGGATGGTGGCCGTCGACGCCCGTGTCAAACGAGCAGATTACACGCCCCGCACCGGTGTAGCCAGCCGCCCAGGCAGCGTCGGCATTAATAAACGATAGATTGGTTTCAACTCCTGCTGTCGACATAGACTGAGCCGGGTCTGTTTTCTCGGGCGGTATCAGGTTCACCGAAGGTACAGCGTAGATCATTTCAATATCGCCTCGGGCGGCAAGGACCTCCAAATCGCCCACGGCCAGTTTGACCTCGATGATGTTCGTTATCCAGTGCGATTTGATATTTGTGGCCCTGCCCTGCGATTTGAGTTGTTCAAGGTGGGCGAGAAGGCTGGCCTGTCGCGTTACGTGTTCTTCCTTCAGGAGGTTCATGGCTGCTTGATAACGACCACGGTGAGAACTAGCCAGTTCCAGAACTTCAGTTTTCAAGCCAGCGATTCGCTTGGTCCGAGGAAGGCCTATCCACACCGGAATCAATTCGATATTGGCCTTGGCAGCGATCTGTTGTCGCAGTTGGGGCGATAGTTCTCCCGGCCAAGCCGACATAGTTAGGAGCAGCATGGAAGCAATAACAAGAACGGTCGAACGGGTCAGATTCATTTCATCTCTCCAGCATTGATAGCGTATCTCTTGTCAGCGACAGTTGTCGTCTTTCTTAGAGGAACGAACTACGGTCAGCAATTGTTTGTTTGGCAGTACCTGAATTGAGGACGCCCGACACCAAGTGCATGACCCGCAGTATCCTTTCTCATGATAATGCCGAAGTTGGTTTTGAACAAGTGATTCGTAATGAAGGGGCTGTTGGGGTAGGGAGTGCTTGCCCGGATCAATGAAGTTGCTTATATATATTGTATACCAGCGATGTTGGCTAGTTGCGCAAAGTTGGAAGATAAAACGATGGATGAGAAGCAGTTCAGTAGGTATTTCAAGGCTTTTGGTGATCCCTCGCGTCTGCGTATACTGCAGGCGTTGACCTCTCGCGAGATGACCGTAGGGGAAATTACCATCCAGATCGGCCTAGCCCAGCCTACGATCAGCCGGCACCTGGCTCTGATGAGAGACTCCGGGATAGTAGTCGATCGACGCGAGGGGCAGAAGGTCTTCTACAGCCTAAACAAGGATGCAATACGGTCTTGTTGCTCTGGTTTCTGCAATTGTCTTGAGATTGTGGTCCCGAAAGCAAAGAAAAGCAAAAAAAAATAGCCTTCGATGTGTTTTTTTGGAAACATATATGTAGATATGTACATATAAGGATATAACAACTTTAACCTGGAGGTGATTTATGGAAAAAGAACTCGGACGTATCAAAGTGACAGAGACCGACGACGGTTACCGGATTGACGTGAATGGTAAGGATCTCAAGGGACTCTGCCTTTGTGGATGCTCCCCTCAGGAGTCTAAAGACCAGTCCTCGGCCACCTCGTGCTGTGAACCTACCAAGGAGAAGAAGTAAGTGACCAGTTTCCTTTATGCTAATCGCTGGTTGAGCTAGTAACTCTAATCAAGGAGGATGATGTGACACGTTTTTCGATTCCCCGCGTGGCCCACTGTGGCTCCGGCTGTAAAGGCCTGTCCTGGACACGACCCTAAACTGCCCATTTGGACATGATGCGAAATGAATGGCATCCGAGGAGCAAACCTCGGGTGCCGACCATATGTCGCGTTATCGAGGATTCTGGCCTACCTCTACTACAGTCCCAATTCCTTAATCTCAAGATCGAATCGTGAGGGTTGTAGACGAATCAGCCAGCCCTCACCAAAAGGGTCCTGTAGAGCTGATTGGGGATCATCAATTACTTTCTGGTTGACCTCCACGACGGTTCCCGACAACGGTGAGACCAGTGAATGTGAACGCATGTCCGTCGACATGATCTGCAAATAAGTGCCACCCTGGCGTAACTTGTCTCCGATCGATGGGAGATAGATATTCTGGACAGTTCCGATAGTCTGGAGGAAAGAGTGCTCGACACCAAACACGACTATGCCGTCATCTCGTAGCATCAGCCAGGCATTGTCGCCCACGGATTTGAATTCCTGAATTCGCTCGTGGGAATCGGTATCTGACCTTTCGCCTGTGATTTGTCCACGCTGGGCTGAGTCGGGGGGGCTGGCCATTTCGGCAGCCCGTCGGACAACGCCCTGAAGTTCCTTACGGGTAAATGGTTTGGCCACATAGTCAAAAGCTCCCAGTTGCGTTGCCTGGAGGGCAGTGTTGATAGTGGCGTAGCCGGTGATCATGATCACCGGCAGGTGCGGGAAGTCGACTTTGACCAGGCGCATGAACTCCAGACCGTCGATCTCCGGCATCATGAGGTCAGTCAGAACAATGTCGATCTCGCCCTGTCTGACCAACTCCAGTGCCTTGTCTGCGGCCAGCGCCGTGTGAATGACATAATCCTCCTTGCCGAGGTGTTTGCGAACGCTGTCCAGCACGATTTGCTCATCATCCACGACCAGAACATTCAGTTTTCTATCCATCACTCAACTCCCGGCGGTTCTACCGCCATCGTAGAGACATCATTCCAAGTCTGATGCTGCCGGTAGAACGATTCTAAAAATCGCTCCACCGCTGTCAGCCATATCCACTTCAATCACTCCGTGGTGGCGTTCCACAATTCCCCAACTAACGGCCAATCCCAGACCGGAGGTTCCCTTGGTAGAAAAGAAAGGTTCGAATAGTTTGTCAATCAGGTTTTCCGGAATCCCGGGTCCGTCGTCCTCAACGGAAATCAAGCACTTGTCGCGCAGTCGATCATAGGTTGTGGACAGTTTGATGTTTCCTTTACCCTTCATGGCATCCTGAGCGTTGAGCATCAGGTTCAGCACCACTTGCTGAAGTTGGTAGAGATCACAGTTTACCCTCGGTACAGAAGGATCCAGTTGGCGGTCGATCGCGATGTCCCGAAATTGCGGAAGCCGTTCCACCAATGTCAGGGACTGGTCCACAATCCGGTTCAGTTCGATCAATTCCAGTTTAGGCGTTTCCTGGCGGGCAAAGTCAAGCAGGTTCCTCACGATGTCACGACAGCGCAGAGTTTCTCTGACAATGACTTTCAGGGACTCCTGATGGGGACTGGACTTGTCCAGTTCGTCCACCAGATCTTCCGCAAAGGCCAGCACACCGGTCAGGGGATTGTTGATTTCGTGGGCGACTCCGGCGGCCAGTTGACCCACTGCGGCCAGTTTTGCCGATTGAGCCAATTGGGTCTGCAAGTCTTTCTCCGAAGACACATCCCGCGAAATAGTACAAACGCCAATTGTAGTTCCTTTGTAGTCCTGAAGAGGAAACCGCAGGGTCTGGAAATAGTGTTCCTTGCCATCGACCTGGAAAACTTCATCATAGGTCTGGTGTTTGTTGGTGCGAAGTACTCTGGCGTCACGACGGCGGATATCGTCAGCCAGTTCCGGCGTCAATAGGTCTTCGGGGGTCTTACCGACAAATTCTTCAGGCGAGTGATTTAGCGCTTTGGCGCACACCGGGTTGACGATTACGTAACGACCCTGATGGTCCTTGATCGAAATCCAGTCATGGGCGGAGTCGATGAAGCCCCTGAAGCGCTGTTCGGCTGTTTCGATTTCATGCTGAAGTTTCACCCGTTCGGTAATGCGATGCCAGGTTCCCAGGACGGCTTCGATATTGCCACTGCGATTGAGGATAGGAACCCGCGATACTTCCCAGTAGGACATATTTGGTTCCTGGGTTTTCCATATCATTGTGTGCGGGCGGCCGGTGTGGTAGGCATCATCAAGTAGGTTGTTTGTCTCCCTACATTTTTCGGCTAGGCCGGTATTGACTAAGAGTTCCTCGCAGGTCAATCCCACTGCGTCCATCGGCGATATGCCGACAAAACGACAGAAACTGGCGTTGACTTTGATGGCTTTACGGTCTCGGTTGAACACGACCAATAGGTCGGGGATATTATCAACCAGGTTCTGAAGGAACAACCGTTCCGATTCGATGCGTTCTTCCAGGGCGGTGATTTCCTCCAAGCGGCTGATCGTCTCCTCCCGGGCATTGGCTACATCCCAGAACAGCCGTGCGGAAGTATGATCCATGAAAGTAACACCGATGGGGATCTTCTTGTGAATGTCATTTACCACCTGATCCTGTCCGGTTAGCTCGATTATCATTTCCAACCCGGGAAACGCTATACCGTCATCCATGCGTCCGGAAGTTTTAATCTCCTTCTCGCGGGCATATACCATTCCCGGCGCTGATGGGTCGGGATCGATGACACATACAATATCGAGAGCCAGTTCTTTGAGGTAGTCGCTGGTAGCCAGTCTGATAATTGCGCGTGCTCCCCGACCGCCGCCGATAATTACGGTCCTCATAACGTCACTTCTCCTGACTCATATGCATCGGCTTCACCCGCTTAGCTCCCGGTGAATTCTGTTTCAAGCATGTCCACATAGTCTTCTATCAGCTTTTCCATGCTGGAGTAGGTCTCAGTTGGATGAGCCACAAAGTGATTTAGTACTCTGTCCAGCTTGGGTGGAATATATGGGAAGAGTTTCTTAAGGTTCATAATGCGGTACTCGTAGAAAGCCGAAGCGTCGTCGCCGGTCAGGCTGCTTTTGACTTCGTCAGAGAACTTTTTATTTCGAAGCACATTGGCGAAGGAATTGATTCCTTTCCCAACGGCGTAGCTGATAATATTGCCGATTGACCAGACATCGAAATCAGCCACGTTCTGGTTCAGGTCGAAGTCAATCCATCGATATTGACCGGTGCTGGAATCAATGAGGATGTGATCATTACGGATGTCGCCATGGCAGGTGTCGTGCTGGTGTAGAAGAGCGATAGCCTCAAGGCAATCCGTGAGTTTGTGCAGGATGGAAGGAAGGTCTTCGTGGAAATATTGTTCGTGGGAATTATCAAGCTCATAGACATGGTTGAAAAGGCTTTTTCCACGAATGAAATCGATGACACGCACATTGTTGCCGCTGCTGTCAAAGAGCGTATAGCCTTGCATGAAGCGCATGTCGCCGTTTACCAGTTGTAGGACATCAGCCTCTTTCTGGGGACTTCGATAGCAATGAATTTTGAAAACGCCAATATGGACATTGAATTCTTCGTAGAATACAGTCTTGAGGATCTTGTGCTCGTTGGTTTTCATATCAATTGCTCCAAAGACCCAATATTTGGGCTGATGTTCAATACCAAAACGAGTTTCGTATCGGTTGCCCTTGATTAGAAGATCAATTCCCTCAATGCGTACGATGTCGCCGCGCTGGATGCGCATGCAGTCGGAGGTGTCGGTAACAAGCGAGATCTTCCCGGTTTCCCATCCGGTAAGTTCCGTGATGCGTTGGGCCAGCCTGCTTTGTTCGTTTGTGTCCACTATCGTGCTATCTCTCACTCAATGCGGCCGCGACCAGTTTCGGGCTGATCTGATTTGCTTATCCAACGTAAGGTTTCAGGCTCGGCGCAGGCAAGATTGTTTTATTACGCAGTCGTTGGCTCGGGAGGGAGTGGGAAAAACAAACTGCCGGTGCTATTTGAGCTTCTTATATGTAATGGTTCCGTCGGAACCTACAGCGTATACCCGGTTGTCAATACGACACATGTCCAATATGTGGAATGATATGGGAAGAAGCTCTTGTTTCCAGGTTTGCCCAGAATCGGTGGTATACATCATCATTGAATTCGGTCCCCCGATATAGCCGGACTGTTCATCGATCAACTCGGCAGTCACAAAGGTCGAGCTTTCGGTCTGAGTTACCATAGTCCAGGTCTTGCCGCTGTCATTTGAGATCGCGCACATTCCCCCGGGACCAGCCATCAGCCCGGTTTTACCGTACAGGGACAGAGCCCGTGCCTGCTTTTTGTCGAAGGTACTGGTTCTGGTCCAGGTTCGCCCCTGATTATTGGACCGTAGCAACTGATTGAAACTCGGGAAATATACGGCTCCATCAGCTCGTACGCATATCTCACTGTATCCAATTCCCATTGGCTCCAGCTTCTTCCAGGTAAGACCGCCATCGGTACTGCGGAAAGCAACTCCGGTTATTGGCATTTTTGCTGATCGATCAGCACCAATAGCCAGGGCAATTTGGGGTGCAAGCCACTCGATATCGAAAAAAATATGGGCGGTATCTCCGCTTGATACGTCCTGCCAGTTCGACCCGCCATCAGTAGTCAGATAAAGACTGCCGCGGCTGCCACACACCAGACCAGTGGTGCCGTTCAAAAATGAAATATCTTCCAGTTTCACTGTCGGATCAATACTTCCCTTGTGCCAGGTTTGCCCGGCATCCGCTGTTCTTGCCCAGCTACCATCGGCACTAACCACAAAGCCGGTGTCACGGTGTACAAAGGTCACGCCGGTCAGGGTCGCATCCAACTGAAAAGGAATTATCTGCCAGTCCTGAGCTGTTGCTGTGGTGGCGAACAACAAGACGATCGCTAATGCGAGTAAACTTAGTCTCTTCATATTTGTTTTAGATTGTCAAGCCGGTTGGGGCTTTGTAACATCTCTCTTAGTATAAGTTATTGCTACACTGAGTGAATTATACGTCAGCAGTGACGAAAGATCAACTGCGAACGTTACTAAGTGAGTTGTGACCAATGGTTGATGAGATAATAGTTGAGTTACAGAATGTCTATCATGGCTCCAAACGGGGTGAGCCTGTTTTTCAAAATCTGGACCTGACTCTCCGCGCTGGACAAACGGCGGTGGTGACTGGTGGTGCCGGGTCAGGAAAGACCTGTTTGGCGGCTCTCCTGGTGGGGACTGAGTTTGCTGACGAAGGTTTGGTCGAAGTGTTCGGTGAGGTTCTGCGTCCTCGACGCAACCTGGCAGTCAATCGGATACGGCGTCTTATTGGCGGGGTAGGAGGTATATTCGAGCTGGTTCCATCCATGACGGTGGCTGAGAACATTGTTTTCCCACTGGTAATTACGGGCATTGGTAGGAAGGAGAGGCAATCAAAGCTCCTAAAAATGCTGACCGAGTTTTCTTTGCTGAAAAAAGCGGCTGACTATCCCAATACTCTAACTCGAGTAGAACGCACTCTTGTACAGTTTGCCCGCGCCTCAATTGCCAATCAGCCGCTCCTGATAGTCGATGAGCCTGCGGCTGGCCTCGACCAATCCACAGCCGAGCGTGTCTTCGAGTTTCTATCACGGGCCTCTCTGGCGGGTCGGTCGCTGTTGATCCTTTGTTCGGAAGCTCCAGTTCATGACCTGCCCCAGAGCGATCTGTACCATATCGGCAATGGAGCCCTGACATGAGCCGAATAAACTACATTTTGCGTGAACTCGGTCGCAGTCTTTATCGTTTTCCTTTCACTGCTCTTGGTGCTTTGCTTTCGCTTTCTCTCCTGTATTTGCTGTTTGATATGTACTGGATCGCAGCAGGGACCACCGAACGTTTGTACACCCAGCTTCTTGCCGAGTTACGAATGGAGGCATTTGTGGTCGAGAATGTGCTTGAACCTGATATCCCGCAACTACAGGATGGCATCGCGAATACTGATGGCGTGATCGGGATCGAATATGTCTCCAAGGATAGGGCACGAGAGATTTTGCAGGAGATGCTCGGTACTGATCTGCTGATTGGTTATGATTCTGCTAATCCATTGCCCCGATCTTTCGTTTTGGAATTCGAATCCAATGCCCTCAACTCGGCAGACATGGCCTTGGTATGTGCATCGCTATCTGCTCGACCCGAAATAACCGATGTTTCGTATAGTAATCAGTGGCTCGAAAACACAGAACAGACGAGAATGATTATCCGGCAGGTTGGGCTGGCCCTTGGTGTACTGATTCTGCTGACCGCTATTATTAGTTCGGTCAACAATATTCGTCTGATGACACGTGCCCGGGCGGTTGGTTTTCAACAAATGCGTCTTCTGGGAGCCGGCAAGATGTTCCTGGCTTTTCCGTTTCTTATCAAGGGAATGCTGATAAGCGGTTTTTCTGCTGTGGCTGGTTGGCTGGCTATCAGTTATGGCAGTCGGCAGATAAGTCTGACTCAAATTGAAATTGTCTATCCAACCTTCGAAGAGATAGTGATATTTTGTGCGTCTGCAGCCGTGCTTGGAATGATCAGTGGGTACATGGGGATTCGGAGGTTGCTTAAATAGTTATGCCGCGCAGTTTCCTGCCATTCTTGCTAATTGGGCTGGGACTTGTGACAGTCGCAACGAGGGCCGATGATCGTGACAAGATGATTGATCAGAAGTCTGAGTTGGAGACGATTCAGGCTGAAGTCAACAGGAGTCAGAAGCGATTGGATTCGCTCAAGGGTGAAGAGGTCGCGGCTCAGCGGCAAGTATCGGACCTTGATCAACGCATTACTACCAACCAGAAGGTTATCCGGCGTTTGAACAATCAGATAGCGACCGTACGCAAGAACGTCGGTGGAGCGGAGGATGAACTAGCCCAGAACCAGGACCGGCTTGACCAGACACGCCGTCGTTATCTTGGAGACGTTCGTCATTTCTATCTCCGGTGTGTACAGGAGACCCGCAGTGGCCTCTGGAAGAAGCCTATGGCAGAGGTCAAGGATATGCGCGAGAGTGTATACCTTGCCGCATTGGCTGGCTTTAAGACTAACATCATTGATCAGGCGGCATCTTCGGTTTCACATACTGCTGACCGTCTTGACCAATTGACTGGTGAACAACGTCGCGTTTCCTCGTTGAAAAAGGACAAAGAAGTAGCCACAGCTTTGGAAAAAAGCAGAAAGTCCAAAGAAGAAAAATCGCTCGATGCATTACGTCGGCAGAAGATGGCAGAAGGGGACAGGATGCTGACATTACAACAGGCAGCGGAAGAGATAGAGCGAGTAATTGCCAGATTGGAAGACGAACGACGGCGAAAGCAACGGGTGAGCAATCAACCTCATCCGGGGCCGTCTGTTTTTGCCACCCTCAAGGGGCAGTTGGGACGTCCATTTCGAGGCAAGATAGTAGTTCCGTTTGGTTCGGCCCGGGATCCCATTACCAACCTTGAATCGTTTTCTCCCGGCATTACCATTAAGGGCCGCCCATCGGGGCCGGTGGTGGCTGTGACAGGTGGGAACGTAGCCTATGTCGGCAGTTTGCGAGGTTATGGTAATTTCATTATCATTAATCATGATGACCAGTATTACACCACTTATGGCGGTCTCGGGAAAACGGCTGTGAAGCAGGGAGAATACGTTCCCACCGAAGCCGTTTTGGCGGTTTCTGGTGATGATGGACAGGTCAAGTTTGAGATAAGATTCGGACGTGAGCCACTCGACCCGGTGAAATGGATCAGGATTGATGCCTATTGATATTACGCAACTCCAGCCGCAGGCATGGACTATTCTCGCCAGATCATTTCAATCCGAACGTCTGGCTGGTACATACCTGTTGTCGGGTCCGGACGGTTGTGGTCGCTGGGCGTTGGCTATGTCGCTGGCTTCGCTGATAAATTGCGAGAATATCATTGATGATAAGGCCTCCAGCTTGCCTCGAAGTTGTGGAGAATGCCGCAACTGTCGCGCCATCCGGGGATATAATTTTGAAGGTCAGCATTTTGCTGTACCTCTTCCACCGCACAAGAAAGCAGATGAAGCTATTGATCTGACCAATCAATTTCTGGTGGTCAAACAGGCTGATCCGTTCGCAATGCCATCATCGTCGGCAAATATTACCATACCCATTGATGTTGCCCGACGTATCAAGCGTTCTCTGGCTATGCGAGCGCCGGAAGGTATTCATCGTTTCATAGTTTTCCACCAGATGGAACGAATGCTCGCATCATCGGCTGACGCCCTTTTGAAGTTGATCGAGGAACCACCAGCGGACACGGTGATTATTCTTACTACTGAGAATCCCGAACGACTGCTGCCGACCATTCAGTCGCGTTCGCAGAATATCAGGCTGCGTCGAACCCCAACCGATGTTCTTGCGAAGTATTTGCAGGAAAATTGTTCGATCCAGAGAAGTAAGGCAGATCTGTTGGCTCGAGTATCACAGGGCAATGTGGGGCAGGCGATGGCGATGGTGGAATCTGATGCTGAGGATGGGCATCTCCAACGAGGAGTTGGAATGCAGCTTTTTCGTTCGCTGGTAGAGGACTCCTCTTCCGAAATCATCGCCCGGGTGACGAATGCAATCGGACCACGCAATAGGTCTGAGGCGCTGGAGTTACTTCGTCTGTGGCAATCCTTTATCTGTGACTGTGCCGGATTAGCTGTTGCTCCGGATCAGGCGGAACTGACAAACATCGATTTCGACAGTGAACTTAGACGTCTGGCTCACATGTTTACCACTCCCGATCTGGGAGCTCGACTCGCTGCTCAGATCAAGATAACCCTTGCCGACCTGCGGCGTAATGTGCATATTCACGGCTCATTGGCCGCTTTGGTCTTGCGATTAAAGGCCGAAATGACCCTTATGCCTTAGGTGCAGTACACTATGTTTGCCGTCCGGAGTTCGTTATGGCTGAGTTATATCTGGTAGAGTTCAAGGGCCACCGCACTGAGTTTTTCTTCAATTCCTACTACCATGATCTCAGTACCGCCGATTTTGTTATCGTTGAAGTTGAACGTGGTGAGGATCTGGGACGTGTAAAGCGGAAAATCAGTACCGACATTGATCTTTCCAAGGCAAACCGACCCCGATCTATTCTCCGTCGCGCTTCGGATGAGGATACCGCCAGAGGGAACACTTTGGCTAAACAGGAGCAGGCATATAAGGCCGAGGTGATCGAAATCATAACACGTCACGGTTTGCCTATGAAAGTAATAGACGTGGAGTGTCAATTCGACGGCAACAAAATGACCATTAATTTTACAGCCGATCATCGCGTTGATTTCCGAGGTCTTGTCAAGGATCTGGCCTCCCGTTATCGCACCCGGATTGAATTGCGCCAGATCGGTGTAAGGGATGAGGCGCGTCGTGTTGGCGGCTACGGAATGTGTGGACGGCTCCAGTGCTGCAGTTCTTTCATTCGCAACTTCGAGCCTATTTCAACTCAGCACGCACGCGAGCAAGACCTGCCTCTCAACCCGGCCAAGATTTCGGGCAACTGCGGGCGACTGTTGTGCTGTCTTCGCTATGAAGCTGAGTTCTATACGGATGTGAAGCGCAAATTCCCTTCTCCCGGCACTTGTGTTCGAACCAAGGGGGGGAGCGGTATTATCGAACGCATTGATGTATTCAAGGAAGAGGCTGTAATTCGCGATCAAGACAGAATGCTCTTCCGCTGCGGTTGCGCTGACATACTTCCGCAGTCCAGTGAAGGACGCGAGAAGAAACCAGGCCAGCATCCGCCAAAATCCAGGTCACAGGTTGACGCTCCTGCTGGTAACAAGAAATCGAATGCGCCGAACGACAAGGCAAGCGACAAGAATAACCAGTAATCCAACGGAGGCACGCTTTGAGCAAGCCTTTCTATATTACCACGCCAATATATTATATCAATGGCCGCCCCCACATTGGACAAGCCTATACCACCGTGGCGGCCGATGTCATAACCCGTTTCCATCGGTTGAGTGGACGGGAAACATTCTTTCTTACCGGTACTGACGAACACGGGACAAAGATCGCGGAAGCGGCCGCAAAAGAAGGTATTCCCGAGATAGAGTTTTGCGATCGCATTGTCGAGATGTTCAAGGAAACGTGGAAGAACCTCCTTATTGAGACAGACGATTTTATTCGAACCACCTCCCCGCGACACGAGCAGGCTGTCAACAAGATTCTCAAGGTGATGAAAGAGGCCAGGACTGACGACGGGCAGGAGGCTATCTATGAAGGATTCTATGAAGGTCTGTACTGCAATGGGTGCGAGGCGTTTGTTACCGAAAAGGAACTGGTCGATGGAGTTTGTCCCCATCACAACCAGCCGCCGGAGAAGGTTCGGGAGAAGAACTATTTCTTCCGTCTGACCGCCTACCTGCCCAAAATCAAGGAGAAGATCGAATCAGGCGAACTGAAGATTAAGCCGGAGTCCCGTCGACGTGAAGTGCTTGGATTGATCAATCAGAATCTACCCGATTTTTCACTTTCGAGGGAATCGGTCAAGTGGGGCATTCCGCTCTCGTTTGATGAATCGCAGGTCGCTTATGTCTGGGTCGATGCCCTCAGCAACTACATTTCGGCGATTGGCTACGGTGACGATCCGGCTATGTTTGACAGGTGGTGGAACAGCAGTGAGGTCGTTCACCTCATGGCCAAGGACATTCTCAAGTTCCATTGTCTGTACTGGCCGGCGATGCTGATGGCGGCCGGGATCAAGTTGCCGGATACTCTGTTTCTGCATGGTTTCTTCACCGTCGATGGCAAGAAGATGTCCAAGACTCTGGGCAACATGATTGACCCCAACGATATGGTGGCCGAGTTCGGTCCCGATGCTACCCGCTATCTTCTGTTGACGCAATATCCATTTGGCGCCGATGGTGATATCCAGGCCAGTCATTTTATCACTCAGCATAACGCTGACCTGGCCAACGATCTGGGTAATCTTGTTTCGCGCGTGGTCAAGATGGTAGCAGTCAATTTCGATTCGGCGCTTCCGGGGCCTTACAGGGAAATCGAGGGCTTGCAGGAATTGATGAACAAGGCGGACACGCTGCCGGGCAAAGCGTACCAACATATACTTCATTATGAACTTGGTCAGGCAATTACCGCGGCAATGGATCTGGTACGAGCCACCAACAAGTTCTTCAATGATCGCGCTCCCTGGATCCTAGCCAAAGAAGGAAAGAAAGAAGAACTCGGCGGAGTTCTCTATGCCTGTTGTGAGGTCATTCGTATTGTATCGATTATCTTGTTCCCGGTAATGCCGGGTAAGATGCGGGAGATTCGATCGGTCTTCGGGCTGGATGATTCTACCCTGACTCTCGAAAGTGCGCGCAAGTTCTTTGAGTTGGAGCCAGGTACGGCGATCAAACTCGGCGATCCTGTTTTCCCGCGGCTCAAGCCCAAGAAAGCTGATGAATCTACCCCGACCGATAACACTCCAGCGACCGAGGGCTTGCTGGACATTGCGGATGTTACGCGGGTGCAGATGAGAGTGGCAAAAGTCATCAAAGCGGAGGTAGTTCCCGACGCAGACAAACTACTCAAGCTGCAGATTGATCTGGGAAACGAAAAACGTCAGATCGTCGCCGGGGTGGCTCAGCATTACACGCCTGAGAAGATTACCGGTATGAGTATTATTGTCATTGTTAATCTAAAACCGGCAACCATCCGGGGGGTCGAGTCCAACGGCATGCTGTTGGCGGCCAAGAAGGGCAAGAAGCTGTGCCTGGTGATATCGGACGGTGATCTTCCACCTGGGGCTAAGATTAGCTGATGATCGACTCGCACTGCCATCTCGACTTTGATGCTTTTGACGGTCGGCGCGAGCAGGTCATCACTGATGCGCACCGGGCTGGCGTTCATACGATTATTAACATCGGCGTTGACGGACCTTCGTCGGAACGATCCATTGAGCTTGCCGAAGAGCATGAGGGGATCTATGCAACGGTCGGATTTCATCCGCACGATGCGACCAAACTTGATGCTGACAACATCGCCCGTTTGCATGAGTGGACCAACCACAAGAAGGTGGTTGCTATCGGCGAGATTGGCCTTGATTTCTACCACGATCACTCACCGCGACCGATTCAGAAGAAAGCTTTCCACAGCCAGTTGGAACTGGCGGCGGAATTGAAGATGCCGGTTGTTATTCACACCCGTGATGCTTTTACAGAGACAATGGAAATCGTTCGCGACATTGCCCGTGATATCCCCGGTGGGGTGTTTCATTGCTTCCCTGGCAGTGTAGACGAGGCTTTGGAGGTTTTCTCTATTGGCTTTGTGATTGGTATTGGCGGCGCCGTTACACGCCAGAACTCGCCCATGGGGGAGACTGCGGCCGGGATTCCACTTGATAAGATTATCCTGGAGACCGACGCCCCTTATCAGAAACCCGCTCGCTATAAAGAACGCCATAACTGTCCGGCTACGATCAGAACCGTGTGCGAAAAACTGGCCGAGTTGCATGGAACCGATATGACCGAAGTTGAGAAGATCACCGACCGAACCTGTCAGAAGCTATTCCGACTGGTCGATGTTTTCGGGACGTAGGGCATGCCCGGATACCATGCGAAAAAACGTCTGGGGCAGAACTTCCTGAAATCGCGGGAGATAATCGAGCGCATTGTCGAATTGGTAGCCCCGACACAGGGTGACAGCATTATCGAAATCGGGCCGGGGCGGGGATCACTGACGCTTCCCTTGGCGGAATCAGGGGCAAGTATTACAGCTGTAGAATTTGACCGGGACGTAATCGGCTATCTTGAGAAGTTACTGCGGAAGTGGCCGAATGCGAAAATTGTAAACCAGGATTTCCTGTCCTTTGATCCCGGTGAGGCGGGTGAAGGACCCCACAAGCTGATTGGAAATCTTCCGTACAATATCACTTCTCCGGCGCTTGCCTGGGTAACTGAGAATCGAAAATCAGTCCATCGGGCTGTCTTTATGGTGCAAAAAGAGGTCGGTCAACGTGTGGCCGCTTCCCCTGGCAACAAGAACTGGTCGCCATTGTCGATTTTCACTCAGCTATCTTTTGATGTACATCTCTGTTTTGATGTTGCACCGGAGCATTTTCAGCCGCCACCTAAAGTGACTTCCTGCGTGATAGAGTTGACACCCATCAAGAAACCTGTTGCGGTTGTTCATGAGCAACTCTTCGAGCGTGTTGTGCGGACAGGGTTTCGTCAACGTCGTAAGCTACTTAGTAACAACCTGGCTCCGGACCTTCTACCCGATACGGGGTCAGTTCGGAAGTTACTTGCACAAGCTGGTTTGGCTGAGGATGTCCGTGCGGAAGAAGTCTCAATAGCGGGTTTTTTGAAATTGACCGAGTGTTTAGCGGTTATTAGTATGCCGTAAGCTACAGTCTGGCGTATAATAATAAGTCAGACCAATAAAGCAAATGGGAGGAATACGTGCCGCTCTTATCTGTAAATGTTGATATGGTTGCTGCCACCCGTGAAATCCGGCGTCTATCGGAACCTGATCCAGCCCAGGCCGCTGTGCTGGCCGAGTTGGGAGGGGCCGATGGATTGGCCCTTCAACTTCGTCGTGACCGAAAGTATGTGCGGGACCGCGATCTGTATTTGCTCAAAGGCGTGACCAAAACCAGGTTGACAATCGAAATGCCCCCGGTTGATGACATTATTACTATGGCACTTGAGGTCAAGCCATGGATGGTCACTCTGGTGGCTGATCATGCCGACAGTACCAATCCTGTCTCGACCATTGGTTTTACGGTAGCGCCGGTGGACTTTGGCGATATCACTGCCCGCTTCAACGCCGTAGGAGTGAATGTTGGCTTCTTCGTCGAGCCGGACACCGATCAGATCAAGGCGGCTTCCAAGGCGGATGCAACGGCGGTTCTAATAAGTTGTGCCGGGTATACCGGAGCGAGGACACTTGTTGAAGCCCAGGCAGAGCTTGACCGTCTGGACAAGGCTGTTCAATGTGCGGCCAAGGCGGGTTTGGAAGTACACTGTGGTCGGGGCGTCACTTACAAGAATGTTACTCCGCTCGTGGAACTGGGCTATGTCGATGAATTTGTAGTCGGCCACGCGATCTGCTGCCGGGCGCTGCTGGTTGGCTTCGAACGGGCAGTACGCGAGATGATCGAACTGCTCCGGCTGCCGTCGGGGACCCACTAATAGCGACTATGCCCGACAAGCCTGACAACAGTGTGGCCGTGACTATTGAGGTGGCGGAGGAAGAGCTACCCCAGAGACTCGACCGTTTTCTGGCCTCGCATCCTGATCTTGACCTTACTCGCAGTCGGGTGCAGAGACTTATTGCCGAGGGGTTGGTAGAAGTCAATGGACAGCCGGCTTTAAAAAAATATTCGGTCCGACCGGGGGATGAGTTATCGCTGACAATTCCTCCCTTGCCTCCTCGTGAGGCAGTGGCGGAAGAAATCCCACTCGACGTTATCTTCGAGGACGACCATCTCATTGTCGTTAACAAACCGTCCGGGTTGGTAACCCATCCGGGTGTTGGCAACCGCACCGGCACCCTGGTCAACGCCTTGATGTTTCGTTATGGTTCTTTAGCCACCGGTTCGACGGCGGATCGCCCCGGCGTTGTTCATCGTCTCGACAAGAACACATCAGGCTTGCTGATTGTAGCCCGGACGGATGAGGTCTTACTAAAGCTTCAACGGCAACTTCAGGAGCGCGAAATCAAACGTCAATACCTGGCATTGGTATGTGGTCATGTGAAGGATGACAGCGGCACGATTGATGCGCCTATTGGTCGATCATTGAGAGATCGAAAGAAGATGGCCGTTACCGATATCAACAGTCGAGAGGCTGTTACCGAGTATCGGCTAATAAATCGGTTCACTTCCTATGACCTGATCGAGGCCTCTCTGCAGACTGGTCGGACGCACCAGATACGAGTGCATTTCGCGTATCTTGGCCACCCGGTGCTTGGTGATCCGGATTATGGTGGCCGGGAGAAATGGGTGCGGGGGATGTTTGCCCCCGAACGTCCTCTCGCGCGAAATATATTGGATACCCTCCCCCGGCAGGCGTTGCATGCCTACCAGCTTTCTTTTGAGCACCCCATGACCGGTGTGAAGGTGGCGCTCAGGTCCGATTTGCCGGATGATTTTCAGAATGTTCTTGATATTTTGCGCACAGAGCAACAGGAACCGGATTGAACAAATGACTTACGAAGGAGAGATACATCATGGCTAACGGGATCTTTGTAACTGCTATCAATTGTATGGACGGCCGCACTCAATTGCCGGTGAATGAGTGGCTAAGGACCCAATTCAAGGCTGATTACGTTGACACTATCACCGAGCCGGGACCGGACAAAATTCTGAGCGAGCCGGCAAATCCACTGGCGGATTCGATCAAGAATCGCGTGCTGATCTCAGTTGAGAAACACGGATCGAAAGTGATTGCAATTGTGGCTCATGGTGGTTGCGCCGGGAATCCGGTCACAAAAGAAGAACACCTGGAGATGGTCAAAAAGGCGGTGGCAACGGTGGCCGGGTGGGTAGAGGGCGTGACCGTCCTTGGATTGTGGCTTGATGATTCGGATTGGGTGGTTAAGAAGATCTGTTAGGCAAGGTCTTGTTGACGACTCGCGTATGATGAATCGGGAGAGTTAGGTTCAGGATTTCGATCCGTCGCCGGAGTCGGACTGGTCAGTTTCCGGTTCGTTGATATGTTCCTCGACGAAGAACAACGGTTTTTCATCAACGATCCGGTATTCATCCTTCACAAAGCGAATAACGGCGAAAGCCCGGGCTTGTCCGGTGGCTATGATGGCCAGGAAGTAGCCCACGACTGAGGTGAAGATCATAAACAGGATCAGAGTCATAAGATAACCTGCGCCGGAGTCACCGCTACCCCGGGTCCACTGCGCAACCGAAAACGACCAATCCACCCCAGGGAAGACCCCAAGGGTCTCTCTGACAAAATCAGAGTTGACTGGTAAATGCGAAAGCCCGGCACGAACCAGATCGGTGGCTCTGTCTCCAGCTGTAAGCGAGGCACACCATGTGAAGAGTTGGACCGCTCGATAACAGAAATAGGCATAGACGAAACTGGCCAGCTTGGCGACAACAAGACCGTAGGCTGTGTACAAAAGCCAGCGCACCGGCTGACGAATTATTGTAGAGAACGTCATCAGGATGGCGCTGAAGGCCTCTTTCGTTCGTTCTGAAGCTGCTACTGCCGGCAGCAATACAACCGAGCTCACCCAGACGAACATGATGAAAACGGTAAACAATGCGACGATGAAGCCCGGCACCAGGAATGTCAGGGCAAATATCCACTCACCGACATACGGGATTCTCGTAGCCAACCCCAAGAGCAAAACCAACCCGACGATGATTGTGAGAAAGACCGCAATTGATATTTCCGATACGAACAACTGACCGAGCCGCTGAAAACTGAAACGGATCGCACCGGTGGCGGAGAAAAAGCGATTGCCACGAATCTGCTCGATTTCGATAGCTGCCACGCCGAACAATCCCAGCATGGTCGACATTAGCCCCAGGACAATGCCAACGCCATATAGCAGACCGGCTGCGAAAGAGCCAAACTTGAACCAGGCGAGTGGAAGAAAGCCATACAATCCCCAATACGAACTCAGCGACTCGCCGTCAACAGCCAACGCCGCATACACAAACAAATCGTATACCAACAATCCGACACACAGGAAGAATGTCATCACCAGAATACGTTTGGCCGACAGTGCTCGCGCCGGGATGGCGAGGATATCACGGTAGTCATGGTGGAGGGATGATTCCATGCCTCAAGGTCGTAAGCCGCGACCAGTTATGTCAAGTCAATACTGTCGGTAGGGGAGAGGTGGCTATTGCCTGCCGATTGCGGAGGAAACTACAATCCGAACTTGCGCCACCGAGCTATGACTGATTCTACAAACTCACCGACCTGGGCTACTACTTGCTCTCGATACTGTCGGGCTCGGTCAACATCGAACTCGGGGTATCCTTCATTTTCCTTGTAGAGCAAAATTGTCCCTGGTACCGGATAGACATCGGCACCGGGTACAAAGGTATACGCCATCTCGGGATCGTAAGCCTGTTCATCAACGAGGTCCGGATCGACCGCCATCACCATCGCGGTCTCATCGGTTCCGCCGTGGCCACCGACATGACCGAAAAATTCTTCAGTCATTTTGCCGCACAATGCCCACCAATGAATCACGCCGATATTGGCGCGGTGCTTTTTGTGAAAATCATGGGCCACAGTTTTCAGGGAAGAGTTGTTCCCTCCATGACCGTTCATGATAATGATATTCTTAAACCCGGTCTCGGTCAGAGAAGTGAGGACATCAAACAGGTAGGCTTCGAAATTCTCGGGCTTAATGGTCAACCCGCCGCTGTAACGATAGAGCGACTTGGTGATGCCATAGTTAATGGTGGGAGCAATCAGCGCTTCGACACGTTCGGCAATACCGTCGGCGATATTCTCAGGAATGAAATTGTCGGTTCCCACACACGATGACCCATGTGCTTCAACCGTACCCACCGGGAGAATCGCGGTATCAATCTTGTCTGGAACGAGCTCCTTGATCTCCGGCCAGTTCAGGCGTTGTAATTGTCGTTCCATAATGATCGATCAGCCCAGCTTGGCCAGAATGCGTTCCATAACAACTTCTGTTTCTCGGGCGGAAGTATCATCACCTTCGAATCGATACTGGTTGATGTCACGGACCATCAGTTCCAGCTCATCCGGGCTTTCGACACAGTACCAGATTTCAAGTTCAGACCAGGCCAGACCTTTAGTGCTGAAGGTTTCGGACACACTCGAATAGATAGTTGGTGATTTCCAGTCAAACTCAGCCAGGTCGATCTTGGTTCCCTTGGACATGCCGATTACATAATAACGTCCTTCGGGAGTAGGGCCGAAAACGGCGTCTCCCTTGGATAGCATCTTAATGGCCATTTTCAGCTTTGGGGCGTGAACGGTGGGCGTACGGCTTCCAATCACCAGTACTTGTTCGTAGCCAGCCTTGAAGCAGTTCGAAAAGACGCTTTTAAGACGAACGCCCCAACTATCTTTTTTCAGCTTAAATGACTGGAACCTCTTCTTGAACGCTGTGGCTTCTTTCCCTGACAGTTTCTTTGAAATATAGGCGGTGACTATTTCGACCAGACGCCGTCGATCCGGCTGATCAATGTAGTACAGTTGGACATCGCATCCGGGGGTCTCCAGGGCATGCCCAATTGTGTCAGTAATGAAAGCCTGGTGCAAAAAGCGAAGCTCATCTCCCTGGATGGCTCCGAGATCCATCGAGGATCCGTCTTCACTTGGTTCCTGGATACAAATGGCAATAACGGTCTTGTTCTTTTTTGCTGTCGTCATAGTAGTATTCTTCTTTGTTTTCCTCATCAAACTGATGGGAATATACGATCACCTGTGGGGTCAGTCAAGAGACCGAATCGGCAAATACGAAAGAAACACGATAATTTGATGCTTACTTGATTTGGCGCAACTCAGCAATCATGTCATCGGGATCAACAACACCCTGCAAAACCCGTTTGACGTTACCATCGGAACCGATTAGCAGCGTCGTAGGCAGCGAATAATGCTTCATATTAAATCGTTCCATGAAATTCAAAGTCGTGGGTGTCCCGGCTTTTTCCAATTGAACTTTAATTGCCACAAACCGTTGTAGCGCGGTTGCCACGTCAGGATTACCGAATGTCTTCTTATCAAGAACACGACAGTTCGCACACCATGTTGCCCACGTGTCAACCAGCACCGGTCGTCCCTCGGTAGCCGCCTTCGCAAGTCCCCGGTCGAGATCAGTTTCCCAGTGAATAAGCTCTGTATTGGCTCCCCTCTCCGATTGGCTGGTTGACGGCAACCATTCATCAGCCGGAGGCCAAATCAACCCCTGAGATATAATCGTTCCCCCCAGTAAATAGAAACCTACCAGCAGAGCGAGAAGGCCAAGCAATTTCTTGAGTCGCACGAAGAACGATGCCTCGGAAGTCAGTCGGTCAAGACCACCGCCGAAGACACCATAACTAACCAGTAACAAACCGGTCAGGAGGGCTGCAACTGTGGGGGAGATTATGGTACGAAGGAAGTACAATGCCATCAGAAGGAGGATGAATCCGAAAAACTTCTTGACCGATTCCATCCATGCGCCCGATCCCGGCAGGTTATTGATAGCGGACGAGAAAGTCGCAACAAGGACATACAGCGTTCCTAAGCCGAGGGCAAAAACAAATAGAACAAGGAATCCAATAACTGGCGATCCGCTTAAGGCGACATAGAGAAGAATCCCAGCCACAAACGGACCGACGCACGGTGATACAACCAGTGCCGCTACAATACCCAGCAAGATTGAACTGCCGATCCCGGTTTCCTTTGTCTTTGTCCCCATCATCTGGCGAAGTGCTGATGGCACTTGCAGTTCAAACAGTCCAAACATTGAGAGAGCGAAAACAATAAAGATGATTGCGATGCCGATCACCACTGGTGTACTGGCCAGCCAGGCTCCAAATACGCCGCCGACCAGAGATACAACCAGTCCCATGATCCCGTATACGAATGCCATTGATCCCACATAGACCAGAGACAACATAAACCCGCGCCAGACACTTCTACTCTGCCCTGCGAATACGCTGACGGTAATTGGGATCATCGGGTATGTACACGGCGAGAACGAAAGTAGCAGTCCAGTGAGAAATGCCAGACCGAGGGCGATGACGTATCCCCAGGCTCCATAATCATCAATAAGACGCTGTATCTGGTTTTCCTCTACCGGGCCAGAAGTAGTTGCACCATCAGTCTCGGGAACATCTACCGCAGTTGCAAAGATATCTTCATGAGTCGGTCTACCTTCCTCACCGATAACGATATGCAGTGTGGCCTCTACCGTCTGTGGGGCGAGACACTGCTTGTCGTTGCATGGTTGGTAAGCAAAACGGATCGGCAGGTCGTACTCTCCGTCAGCAAGATCTGGTGCCAGTGTAACAGAAAACGGAATGATGACCTTGTTGCTATACGTTGACATTATTGACCCGGCCAAATCAAACTCATGACCGGCAGGATAGACTATGCTGTGAGGGGTCAGGTTCGGGAGGCTGTCGATCTCCAGCTTGGCGGGAATCAGCCAGTCTTCATGCGGTGTGGCCGAATTGATATGCCACTTGGGCAGAATGATAGCCGTTGCGGCGGCTGAATAAGTCTTTCCGGGCAAAGCGGAGGAGATAGAGAAAACTGCCTCGAGGACGACAAACTCCTCGTCAAAATCGTTCCCAACAGAACCACCGGCAGAAAAATCCATCTGCGCGGTAGACTGTGTTATGGTAAAGCAAACGATAAGAAGTAATGCTATTGCGACAGGTCGCAATTTACGCATAAACCCGAGTATACTCATGAAAATCAGTGTCCTAAATCGAAAGTTGATGTTACGAGCAAATCAATCAAGAGAGATTCCATTCAATGAGGGAACAATGATGATTACTTCCTGGCAAGAGAAAAGTGTCTATCTATTTAGTAATCACAGTGTGCGGGGGCAATGCGTGAAGCGAAACTGGCAATGGAAGCGCGGCCCGAAAGGCTTTGGGAGTTTCTCTGGTTGGCGGCTCAAACACTATGACCTTATCCTATGTGTCGAATGGTTCGGCGTAATCCGATTATTTCATTGAAGTTGATTTGATCCGGTTCAGGATTTCGTCCTTTATCAGATTGGTCAATTTTTCACTATCAATTTTGTCAATGATGATCTGTGCTATTCTTTCCCCGATGTCTTTCGCCATTCTTCGGGTGAATAGCTCTACCTGTGATGGTGTCAGTTGCTCAAACGTCTCTTCCCAGGCAGTTTCGACTGAAGAATCTTCTTGCTCGACTGAAGTCGTACTCGATGATGGGGATTCTGATTCGTCTGAATGGAATTTCTCAACTTCACGTCTGAATTCACTAATAAATTTGTTTACGCCATCGGGTTGCGCTGCATTGTTGGGTACACCGCTTTCTACTGGCGTAATTGGGTCCATCGTTTCCGAAGGATCTTCGAAGGTCAACTTGTGGTCATCCCCCGATGGAATGCTTGTCACCGAAAGTGAAGAAGATGGCTCAGGGGTATCGTTTTGCATTTCACTGATGAACCACTCGTAGTCGTGATCGGCGTGCGGACTATTCGGAGTTGATTTCATGTCCCCCACGCTATACTGATCCTGATTCTCGAGGATGTCTAACTTTCCTGTAGAGGAAGACTTGGGAGCACGAGATGTTTTGGTCTTCGGACGGTGGATATCTGTCTGATCCTCGGTGATTATGATTGACTCAATGCGCCCGCTCTGATCGGACTTGTCCGGATCACCCGTTTCCTCAGAGTGCTCCCCGATAGGCACGCCCTTGGTCTGGCTTAAAATTTCCGATTCCATAACATCAATCTGGTCCAGTCCCAAAGCTGCGTCAAGCAATTCGTCATCCAATTCAGACTGAGCCAGGGGGTCAACATTTCCAGCTGGTGAATCCGTTTCAGGGGAAGTCTGACCGGAGAAAACTCTCGCTTTCTCGGCGAGGTCTTTGGAATCGACTGGGCGACGGATTATGATTTCATCTGGATACGGCAGGTCAGAATTGGTACTGTCGGCGAACAGCATGAGAGGAATAGTGCGGGTTTTGTTGCTGGACTGTAAACACTGGTGAAGACTCCGATTTCCATGGCCTGGCATCTCTGCTCCGGCAATAATCAAGTCAGGGCGACTTACCTCCAGAACTTCAAGCGCTTTCTCTCCCGTACTGACTGATATGACTTCAAACCCGTTTTGCCTTAATACCATTTCAGCAACACCACGGGTGGCATCCGATTGTTCCGCCAACAGTATTTTTTTATGCATAAGTGTTACCTGTCCTCTGCCGAATTTTCTTCGGAAAGATGCAACGATGCTTCTTCCAACAGTTTTCTCTCAGCAGCACTGATATTTTCGATTCCCACCTCATTGATCTTATCCAGCACATCATCAACACGTTTCATGATATTCTCAGCCTTCTGGCGGTTTTTCTGCTGTTTCGATTCCTGCCGCCGACGCCGAAAATTGCGAAAAAAGCCAGAGATCAATCTCGGACGCCAGTCAGTTTTAAGGTAGACGAATGCGAAAACTGCTCCCCCGAGGTGGGCCATATGTGCGATATTGCCTCCCCCGGCAAGAAAACCCAATAACATGATGGCCGGAATAGCCCATTTTACCTTGACTGGAAAAAGGAAGTAGATGTAGAGTTTTCGTTCAGGAAACATCAGCCAGTATGCTATGAGCACGCCATAGATAGCTGCCGAAGCCCCGACTACGGGAACCATCTGGGATGAACTAACGATCAATGTTAATACCGCACCGGCCAGTCCGGCCAGCAAGTAGAATCGGCCAAACGTACGGCTTCTCCAGGTCAACTCTATCTCAGTTCCAAACATCCAGAGCACAAACATGTTGAAGAAGAGGTGCCAGAAGCCACCATGCAAAAACATGTAGGTGAAGGGCTGATAAATCTTATTGGGAAAATCACCAAAGAACTCAGCCGGGATTAGACCCAGCACTCTGGTCACTTGGGGATACACTGCCTGAAGCAGAAACATCGCCACATTGGCGACCAGCATCGCCTTGATAAATGGGGAGATCATCCCCGGACCGATGCGAAAACCGCCCAAACCTGACTTTTTGCCTTCGAAAGGATTCATTGTAATACTATATCGACAACAATGTAAAAACGATTAGCTGGCATACGGATAGCTAACCCCGAAGGACGGCCTATTTGTCCGATCCGTTCTCCGAGCAAGACCCGCATTTATCATCCTCCACCGGAAGATCAGGGTTGCCGTGATTTCACCCGAAGCCTGCTTTGCCCAGCACTTTGGTAACCAGCATCAGTGCGGCTCCACCAAGGATTACCGCCATTATCAGGTCTATCCAGGTCATTTCATACTTCTTCCTACCGGTACCTACAAAATTGAGCCACCAGCCATCTAGCCGATGGCTTTCTCCAGTTTGGAGACCAACTGTGCTTTCGGAATGGCGCCGATGACACGGTCGATTTCCTCACCGTTCTTGAAGAAAAGCAGGGCCGGAATCGACATGATTCCATATTTGGCCGCAGTAGCATTATTGGAATCAACATCAACCTTGACGACTTTTAGGGTATCCGTGTATTCATCGGCCACCTCGTCCAGGAGCGGAGCGATCATCTTACAAGGTCCACACCACGTAGCCCAAAAATCGACAACGACCAGCTTATCAGCTTTTAGAACTTCCTGCTCAAACAAATCGTCAGTAACCGTCATAGCCTTACTCATTCTTGCTATCCTCCAAATACAATAACACTTCTTTTCTGCCAGTTCTAACACCCGACAAAGCACAATGTTCCACCTTGGTCAAGGTGACAATGTGGGGCATCCTCAGCCGGACCTATCGATCCGTCAGGATGGATGCATTATACCGCCTTTGCTGATGGTATCAAAGCATGAAATTACCGACGGTGGAGAGGAACAAAACTCCAGGAGGAATCCTATTTGATCGCGTACTTGCTGGCTGGTTGATCAGAACGTGTTCTGGAAAATGCCCGGACCTGGTCGGCAAAAGCCTCAAGTCTGGTTTCTTCTCCTGAATCCCGTAGCCCTTCATAGCTGATGTTCAGCCAGGGTACCCGGCCCATGTCTTCGGATACCTGACGCGACAACGAACTGACGACCGTCCCCGGCATACAGTTAAACGGCATAGCGTTGACGATCCCCGAGGCTCCCGACTGAACCATTTCGATAGCTTTCCCGACCGACAGGATTGCCTCCCCCTTGACATCCAGAGGGAGATACCTGGAGGCCAGACGCAAGACGCTCCCGACCGGGGCATCTTCGGTCAGATCAAAATGTCGCCCGAAGGCGGCCATCATCCGGTGTTCCATGTACTGTTGCGACAGGATCTGAATGTTGCTTTTGAGTACCCCTTTCAGGTCCCGGTTGATTACTGAGTCGCGACGAAAAGTGTACGAGGTATACAGAGGCCATTCGGTGAAAGTTGCGAGCCGGATCATTAGCCCCAGCTTCTCAAGTTTCTCAATTAGGTGGTTGTTAGAGAATCGATTATTGCGTAGGAAAATCTCTCCAACGACACCAACCAGAGGGTGACACTCGTCTGACAGCTCTATCATGGCGAATTCACCAGCGACCTCTGAAGCCAGATCAGCCAGCGATTCGTCGTTCTTTATGGCGAGTCCCAGCCTTTGAATGGAGCTGTAATATAACTGTTCGGCAGTGCCGGTCTGTATCTCCCTCGGACGAACCTGATGAAGCATTTTGGTCAGACAATCCAGGAATACGAACCCACGCCAGGTTATCTTGCGGAACTCAGTTCCATCCAGACCGAAACCGGCATAACCGTCATTTGAGTTGGGGGAGAAGATTGGAATATCCGAATAGCCGAGATCATCAAGCACAATTCTGTGGAACTGACGATACAACCCGAACCGACAGGGGCCATCTGCCCCCGGCATAAAAAAGACCGAACGCTTATGATCAAAATTATCGGATCGGATTTTCTTGATCATATCCCCGGTAGTGATTACGCACGGGAAGCACTCCTTGCCGGTCGTAAATTTCTTACCGTAATCCAGAGTCAGATCATCCGGCTCATCCAGTACTTCTGCGGTCAGCCCGAAGCGTTGGAAACCTGCCGCCAGGACGTAGGCATGGTCACACATATTGGGGATATAGATTGTCTTCTCAAACGGTTTGAAATCGTCATGACGGATACTGAAACTCGTTACCGGCAGACGGAACTTATAGAAACGCAGTGAGTCAATGAAGGCTTCACAGCGGGTCACCAGCCCGGCATCGGCGGAGTGCTCGTCGAGTTCCAGTTGCACATAAGGTTTGCCAGCCATCTGCTTGCGGAAGAAATGGGTAATAAACGAGTCAGGTCCACATCCAAAGGATGTAATCAGAACGGCAAACAGTTGGGGGTGTTTCCTGATATAATCAGCGGCGCTCAACAGTCGACGTCCATAGCGCCAGTACATGAACGGATAGTCGATCTCGGCCTCTTCCAGGGGAAGAAAGTCGAGAGGGATTGCTTTGAAACCGAGGTTCCGTATCTTCTCAGGAATCTCCAGCGACAATCGCTTGTCCGAACCGTTGTACGGTCGGCTTGTTACGACCAGCGCCTTTTCGTCAGGCTTCAGATCGCCAAGAATTTGCTGTCCCACATCGCGCATTCTCTTGCGGAACGAACCGTACGCTCGGGAACCGGCATCCACGGCTTGTCTGAACTCACGATCGGAAAGCCTGAAGTCTGTCGCCAGATTCTTCAGTTTGCGATAAAGACCGTCAGGGTTGGCACTGAGTGAAATTGCTGAATTAATTAGCTTGATACCGGTTGCGTCGAAATCAAACTGTGTTCGTACTGCAGAACCGATGCTCTGAACGTAGGGGCAAATGAAAGAACCTCGCTCATCTGTTTCAGTTTCATTGGCCACCCTTATCAAGGACGGCAGGAAGATGAAATCGACCTTTTTTCTGATCAATCGGGCAACATGGCCATAGACGAGCTTGATAGGAAAGCAAGTCTCGGCTGAGAAAAGTTCCAGGGCATCCTCTACAACGCGCGAACTGGACCTTCCAGAGTTGACGACCTGAAATCCGAGAGACTCAAAGAAGGCACGCCAGAAGGGATAATAGTCATAAAACTGCAAGACAATCGGCAGTCCCACCCGACCACGCTTTTTCCGGGGCTTTGTGCCGCGTTCGTATTTCGCAAACAGTAGTTTTTGGCGCAAGCCGGCATAGTTGGGCGGTAGCTCCCGGTCATTTTTCTTTTGTACGTCGTATTTTTCACACCGGGAGCCGTAGTAAAGAGGTTTCTCTCCGCCGACCGTCACAGTATGAATCTCGCACTGGTTAGAGCAATCTTCACAGGTAAAGGAATCAACTTCATACTTGTGTCGGTATAGATCGAAGCCCTTGAAGTTGGTGGCGAAGTTCGGTTCGGTATCTTTCTCCATGGCCAGAATCGCGGCCCCGATGGCACCGGTTACGTCGTGATGAGGCGGAACGGTGATTTTCTTTCGGGTCAGTTTTTCGAAGGCGGCCACGACTGCTTTATTCCATGCCACACCCCCCTGAAAGAAGATATGATCGCCGATGCGACGATCTCCGACAACCTTGGTCAGGTAGTTGGAAGCGATTGAGTATGCCAGTCCGGCCAGTATGTCATCTTTACTGGCGCCACTGCGCTGGTGGGCAACCAGGTCTGACTCCATGAAAACGGTGCAGCGTTCACCGCATCCTACCGGGCAACCAGCCTTCAGGGCACGTTCGCCAAACTCCTTTTCGATGTTGATACTGAGCTTCTCTGCCTGTTCCTGAAGAAACGAGCCGGTACCTGCCGCACATGCTTTATTCATCTCAAAATCGACAACGGCACGATCTTCGATGGCAACGTACTTGGAATCCTGACCGCCTATCTCGAAGATGGTATCCACGGTTGGATCAATGCTGACTGCTGCAGTTGCCTGAGCAGTGATTTCATTGCGGACGATATCAGCGCCGACGAAGTCTCCTGTTAAATAGCGACCGGAACCAGTAGTTCCTACCGCACGGACATTTACGCGCGCTCCGATTTCACCGCCGATTTCCTTCAGGCCGCGTCGCACAGCGTCGATAGGTCTTCCCTCGGTCATTAGGTAGCGCCGAGCGATCACGCGATGATCACGGTCGATCAAAACCAGATTGGTTGAAAGTGAGCCGACGTCCAGACCGAGAAAAACATCAAGGCCATCAGCTACTAAGGGGCGTTGGGCCTGGGTTATACCATAGTGCTTGTTGTCGGGGAAGTCGAAAGAAAGTCTCGCTCGTCCTGACGGTGTTACCGTACGATGATTGAGATAACGCTCCAGATCGTCAGTATCGAGGCTGCACTTAGCTCTTTCGTCGTCAGCAGCCAGGAGGGCCGCTCCAGCTGCACCAATAACGTTGAAATGTTCAGGAATGATAAGTTCACCCGGTGGCAGGCCCAGAACTTCGGTGAAAGCTCGTATCATCCCGGGGTTGGCTGCCACGCCGCCCTCGAAGGCAATCGGTTCGCTAAGAGTTTTGCCCCGTGCAATCGAGCTTTTGAAATTTCTGGCGACCGCAAAGCAAAGCCCCGCAACAATGTCGAAGTCCGGGGTGGCAACCTGTTGTAGATGGATCATGTCTGACTTGGCGAACACTGAACAGCGACCGGCGATACGGGGTGGGTTTTTGGATTTCAGCGCCAGCTGTCCAAACTCATCTTCAATGGAGATGCAAAGCCGTCCTGCCTGCTGGTCCAGAAATGAGCCTGTCCCGGCAGCACACTGGGCGTTCATAGCGAAGTCTTCAACCGTCCCTGTACGTCCATCGAGAAGAAGTAGTTTGGAATCCTCACCACCCATCTCAATCACGGTTCTCACCTGTGGAGCGAGTGACTGGTTCCCTCGGGCTAAACTGGCTATCTCACCATAGAAAGTGCCGCCCAACAAGGACTGAGCGGTCTTGCCACCAATGCCAGTCAGTCCCAGATTTATAGAAGATCCCGCCAGGTCACCAAAATCGTCGCGCAGAAGTCGACACAGCACTTCAAATGGCCTTCCGTGAAAACGACGGTAGACTTCATGGACAATCTGATTGTGGTCTGTCAGGACGAGCTTAACAGAAACCGAACCGATGTCAATGCCGAGTGATAAGTGTGTTTTACCCACGGCGACAATAACTATCGACAACCAAAGGTCCGCAAGCTAATTGTTGTACGCCAGAGGAATGTTTGATGTTGTTTTGGTGCGGCCAGACGGTATATTCAAGGGCTTGGAAGGAGGAAATGTGAGAGTCGTTCTTCAGCGTGCCAGTGATGTGGAAGTGTGGATCGATGGGGCTGTGTTTTCGTCCACCGGAAAGGGATTATTGTTGCTGTATGGAACCGCCACAGGAGATACCGAGGATGCCTGCCAATTCCTGGCTGACAAGATCGTCAAGATGCGGATTTTCGAGGATGACAACGGCAAGATGAACCGATCGGTACTTGATGTTGACGGAGAAATCATGATTGTATCCCAGTTCACACTTTGTGCCGACACCAGCAAGGGGCGACGTCCCTCTTTCAACTCTGCTATGGCACCTCGGGTGGCAGAATCGCTCTACCTTCAATTTGTGGACATGGTGAAGAAATCGGGCTTGACGGTGAAGACCGGTTCCTTTGGTGCTCAAATGGATATTAAGTTGACTAACAATGGTCCTGTGACTTTTGTGCTTGAAAATGGCTGATAGCGAATTCAAACTTCTTTTTGGAAGACGGTCCCTTGTGCTTGGCTCCGGTTCGCCGCGTCGAGTGGCTTTACTAACCGATATGGGGATTAGCTTCACTCAGATTATCCCTAACGTTGAGGAGAAGCTACGACCTCGGGAAGAACCGTTTAGCTATGCGCAGCGACTTGCCAAGACCAAGGCACGTTGGGTTATCCAACGGGCGGATCCTCAACAAATTGTGCTTGGCTGTGACACTATCGTTGTTCTCGACGGCCTCATCCTGGGCAAGCCATCCAACGAACGCGAGGCTTATGAGACCCTGACCACTCTGAGCGGACGTCAGCATGTGGTCTGTACTGCAGCTGCTCTGGCAGATGGTGTTGGTCTGATGACTTCCGGTTACGAAACAACTAAGGTCTATTTCAACGATGTTAGCCGCGAACAGATTGAGGAGTACATCGCCTCAGGCGAACCGATGGACAAGGCTGGAGCCTACGGTATTCAAGGGATGGGGGCTTTTTTGGTTGACAGAATCGAGGGTAACTTGGATAATGTTATCGGCTTACCAAGAGATCTGTTGAACAAGCTGGCAGAGAGAGTCAACCGGATATCGTAGTGGCGCATTGAGCGTTTATTTATGAGCATTGTGGAAGAAAAACTTGGAGCGCTGCTGAAGCTGGAGCGCGAACGTAAAGGTGTCAAGCTTGACGAATTGGCCGAGAGTCTCAGAATCCCGGTAGCTAATCTCGAGTGTATCGAACGTGGGGATGTTAGCAAATTGCCGTCGGAGATATACTTCGGACTGTTTGCTAAGAGTTATGCCGAGGCTGTCGGAGTGGACTACGCGGCGACAGTACTGGCGATTGAGGATGACCTCAAGGATACTCCCGAACCTCCCAAATCCACGAAGAAACCAGTTCGTCCGGCCAGGGACGAGCCGGTCTCGGACGATGAGAATGTTACAACGATAGCCGAGAGCCGTTTTGGGATAGATCGGGATATGTGGCGCAAGCTGATGTGGGCTGGTGCCGCAACTGTATTGGTCGTCGGTGGTTTCTTGGTCGGGCGTCAGTTGCTTCGTGACATGCAACGAACGACCGATATATCCGCCAGCGCGACACAGGAAGTTAGTGAGACAACCTCACCAGCGCCGGTCGGGAGCCGTGAGGAATCATATGCGAATTATGATTGGAATGTGCCTGCCTACGAGGAACCGGACGAACTTAAGCTGAAACTGACCGCCCGCGGTAGTTGCTGGGCGGCTGTGTTTGCTGATGGGGATACTGCCATCTATCGCAATCTCGTAGCGGGGAGAGTATACGAAGTGACGGCCAAGTACCGGCTTACGTTATCGGTAGCGGTGCCACGCATAGTGGATATTGATCTGAACGGGGTTCGGATTAACCCCGTCTCGCCTTCCACCGGGCGCATAAAAATGGTCAGAATTACTCAGGTGAATGTCGATTCTTTCCTCAATCCGCCTTCCCTCGAACCGGCTGCAGAGGAAACACCGACCAACCCCAAGCCGGAGATAATTACTCCAGTCAACGTATTGCCGGAGACTGGAGATGAGATTGACACCCTTCGCGGTTTGCTAAACTTGTTGATGGGGACTGGAAACGAAGCTAATACCACTAGCTCTCCTGAGAGTTTACCTTCGGAGATCAATAACGAAGTTGACTCGGCCAGTTTACCGGTGGGGGCTAACGATGGGCGTTAGAGACATGGTGGCCAAGGCCAAGATGAATCGTCTCAAGAAAAGAATGGAGATGGTTCAGTTTGATTTCCCGTCTGCGTTACAGAAACCCAAACGCATCCTGGTCTGTCTACCCGGTGAATTACGGGAACTGACGCTCGTCAAACAGTTCCTGCCGAGAATAGCAGAGCTGTTTCATCCTTCATCAATCACGTTACTGGCTATGCCCGGGCCGACTATAGCCGACATTTTCCCCCGGAAGGGGTTTTCTATTATGACTCCCACAGTTGACCAGGTGGCGTGGTCGGGAGTCGCCAGGAAAAGCTATTTACAGACGCTTGAAAAAGAGAAATTTGATCTCCTGCTAGACATGAATTTGAGTCGATCCTGGTTTACTTCAAGCGTTCTGCTCAGTTTTCCCAAGGCGATCAGAATTGGCCGCGGGAACCATTTGGGTGAGCCATTCTACAACCTCGAAATAAAGACGAAGTACCTTCGTGACGAACGCAACATCTACCGCTCTTTGCTGGATATTCTCCGGTTACTCAAAGAGGGACCTTCGGTTGCCGAAAAGCACCGCTAATCCTTTGGAGGAACATTGTACCTAAAACGATTGGACATACTGGGCTTCAAGTCCTTTGCAAATAAGACTGCTATCCTGTTCTCACGCGGAATCACCGCTGTTGTTGGACCAAACGGATGCGGCAAGACCAACATTCTTGACGCTTTGCGCTGGGTGCTTGGAGAACAACGGACTTCACTGCTGCGCGGAAGCAAGATGGAAGAGATCATATTCAACGGCACAGGCGAAATCAAACCGCTGGGCATGGCTGAAGTTACTCTGACACTAGTAAACAACCGCGGCATTCTTCCCACCGAATATAGTGAAGTCCAGGTGACCCGGAGATTATTTCGGAGTGGCGAATCGGAGTATCTTCTCAACAAAGTTCCGTGCCGTCTCAAAGACATAACAGAACTCTTCTATGACACCGGGGTCGGTGCACGATCATACTCTGTAATTCAGCAAGACATGATTGATGCTGTGATTTCTGACAAAGCCGAAGAAAGGCGCTACCTGTTCGAGGAAGCAGCCGGCATTACCAAGTACAAACAACGCAAACGAGCGGCGCTGCGGAAGATGGAAGCGACCCAGATCGATTTCCTGCGGCTCAAGGACATATATTCAGAAGTCCAGACCCAGGTCCGATCGCTCAAACGTCAGTACCGGAAGGCCGAGCGGTATCAAACTGTGGCCGATGAGATCAAGCAGTGGGAACTGTATCTTGGATCCAGTCGTCTGACTGGCATACGCAGTGAGAAGCGTGAACTCAGTGCTCGTCTGGAAACTATAACTGACGCTGTGATCGGGATCGAGACATCGATTGAGAAGATATCGGTAAAACTCGAAGCTGAGCGTCTGGATAGGTCCGAGATGGATCAGAAACTCGCCGGTGTCGGGAGCGACGCATTTGAGATTACTGAGCAGGCGCATGGCTATGAAAACAAGATTTCGATTCTGACTGAAAAACGCTCCAATGCTCGCACCCTTAGTGAACGCAACGAATCTGACATTTATGGTATGGGGGAGCGTGCTCGCATTCTCGGCGAGCAGACTCTCGAAGCTGAGGACCTTCTTGAGACCCAGCGACTCGACTTGTCTTCTCTTGAGACTAGGCTGATGGAATCTCAGCGCGTACAAGCCGAGGCAGATCAGCAATTGCTCCGGGCGCGAACCGCAAAGGAGTCTGAAAACGGGCGACTACTCGAACTGGAAGGGAAACTCTCCTCGGAGAAAGCGGAAGACGACAATCTCCGTCAACAGGAATCGGAATTGACCGAATTGGTAGCGGACCGGGATAGCCGACTTGGCATTCTTCGCGGCGAAAACGACACCCTGAAAACCCGTCTGGAGCAGAAACAAACCGACTGCGATACGGTCAGGGCAGAGAAGATTTCCGCAGAAGAGAGGATGTCGGACCTGACTGGTCGCCTGAACGATCTGGTCGAGCAGAACGAGGAGACAGCAGTCGAAGTGTCCAATCTGACTGCCTCCATTGAAGCTTGTCAGGCTCGCAAAAGTCTTCTGGAAGACATGATTCTGCAGTATGAAGGGTATGAATCCGGCGTCGTTGCGACTATGGAGGTCCGCGACCGATGGCCGAATGTTGTCGGTACGGTGGCGGAGAAGTTTGTGCCAGTCGAGGGTATGGAGGTGGCAACAGAAGCCGCCCTGGGTGAGATCGCCGGGTTCGTTATCTGCAACGATAGGGAAACGGCCGAAGAAATCATTACCTATCTTAAGGCTGAAAGAAAAGGGAAGGTCGGACTGTTGGTGCCGACCAGTGGCATGCTCAATCCAGTAGCCCGTCGTCCCGAGATTGATCTGCCTGAATTCGTTGGTTGGCTTGACAGCCATATCACTGCTGATGAGCATTTGTGCGCCCTGATGCAGGCCGTTCTCTCCCGAACTGCAGTATTTCAGGCGGGTTCTGACCCGGCTCAGCTGTTGGAACGTCTTCCTTATGGTTTCTCGGCAGTGTCAACTGACGGTGTGCTGTACAGCAGGAACGCTATCTGTGGCGGTTCGGCCGATAAATTCCCGTTGTTCCGCCGTGAGGAGAAGGTGGCTGAGCAGGAAGCTACCCTTACCGAACTAACCGCCAGAAGGCAGGCTGCCCAGGAGCGGAGGAATCGCATCACGGCCGAAATAGCTTCGGTACGCGCCGAGTCCGGACAATTGGCGGAGACACGGAAATCACTCGAAGACCAGCTTCAATCGGTTGAACATGAGGTCGGCGACCTGGAGTATCAGCGCCGTACCGCCCAGGCCGAAATGGACCGCTTGTCGCGTGAGCACCAGACCGCTATCGACAAACTTGAATACATTCGCCATCGCCAACTTGATCTGGAATTGGATTTCACCAAACTGTCCGACCAGAAGAAAAATCTAGTCTCCGACATGTCTCTGGGCGGTGAACGCCTGGCTGAATTTGAGAAGGCGGCTGTGACCGCTCTGGAGCAGGTGTCACACTTGCAGGTGAAGATGGTCGAAGCGCGTAGTCGGATTGAACAGACGGAAAGCAAGCTGACCCATATCCGTCAACTGCGAGAGGAAATCGGACGGACCGTTGACATCAAGAAAGATGAGATCCGTCAGGCTCGCTCAGATATTGATTCCTCAACCGACAGTATGGCGGTCCTCGAGAAGCAACTCAAGGAAGCTTTCGAGGAGCGTTCTCGGATTGAGTCCCTCCAAACCGAGTTACAG
This sequence comes from Candidatus Zixiibacteriota bacterium, assembly GCA_019038695.1. Lineage (NCBI taxonomy): Bacteria > Pseudomonadati > Candidatus Zixiibacteriota > Candidatus Zixiibacteriota bacterium. The sequence continues at coordinate 85,379 of JAHOYZ010000007.1, read as the reverse complement.
GGAGTTCGAGCCAGTATGGCAGAGCAACTTACTGTTAGTGAGGGAGAGCTTAAGAAACATCGACTCGATCGCGAAACACTCAACGACGAAAAACACCAGATTGAAATGCGGCTGACCACGTTTGAATCAGAATTGGGCGCCCTAATCGACAGGATTAACCAGGACTATGAACTCGATCTGGCCGAGGTGGAGGTTGCTTGTCCCGACGACTCTCTGGGTGAAGCTGAAGCAAGAGAGTATCTCGTCGCAAAGAAAGAAAAACTCAGACAGTATGGTGTGGTCAATCTTCTTGCGCTGGAGGAATACAAGAGTGCTGCAGAAAGGGAGAGATTTCTAGGGGAACAGATAGCTGATCTCGAAAGTGCGCGTGAGGACCTCAAGAAGACTATCTCCAAAATCAACCAGACCGCCCGTCAGTTATTCAATGAGACCTTCGAGAAAGTCCAGACCAACTTCAGGAAGTTGTTTGTGGAGTTGTTCAGTGGAGGCGAAGCCAGTATTAAGCTGGTTGATCCTGATGATCCTCTGGAGTCCGATATCGACATTATCGCCAGGCCGCGCGGAAAGAAACTGCTGTCGATCACTATGATGTCAGGTGGCGAGAGAGCCCTAACAGCTATTTCGCTTCTGTTTTCTCTGTATCTGGTCAAACCATCCCCGTTCTGCGTTCTTGATGAAATAGATGCCCCTCTTGATGATGCCAACTGCCGGCGTTTCTTGAGGATTCTGGATAAATTCTCGGAGCAGACTCAGTTCGTGACCATTACTCACAACAAGATTACCATGGAAGTTGCCAACAACCTTTATGGTGTCACTATGGAACAACCAGGAGTTTCGCAATTGGTAGCAGTGCGGTTTTCCGAAGAGGAAGGTGGCAGTGAAGAGAATGTAGAAATCGTTCACAGTCTGGAAAACGGCAATGGCAAGACCATTACTATCGACCAAATCAGAGATTACCACGACGACCTACCCCCTGCAATAAGGGAACGTCTTGAAGCACCAGTCTCCTCGGTCGATCCGGAAGACGTCAAGTAGATCTACGGAGACAGAATATGTTTGGTGCTTTTGATAAACTGAAGAAATCTCTCAGCAAAACCAAGGACCGTCTGATAGGACAGATTTCTCAGGTGGTCCGGCGACGTAAAATTGATGATGATCTGCTCGACGAGATCGAGGAGATTCTTATCGAGGCTGATGTCGGCGTGGCCGCGTCCATGCGTCTGATCGAGAGTATTAAGGAACGTGCCAAAGAACGCAAGCTTACCGATGGCGAGGATGTAATCACTCTGCTGAAAGAGGAAATCACTGCCATCCTGACCCGCAATAATGAGCATCTGTTCAACGAAGCTGATCCAAAACCGGTGGTGTGGCTGATCGTCGGCGTTAACGGCGTTGGCAAAACAACGACCATTGGGAAACTAGCCACTCAATTCTCGCGTGATGGCAAGAATGTGCTCATCGCCGCCTGTGACACCTTCCGAGCTGCTGCGATTGACCAGATTGCAATCTGGGCAGAACGAAGCAAAGTTGGAATAATCCGGTCTCAGGAAGGGGCTGACCCTGCTTCGGTCGCTTTCGATGCTTCCAAAGCGGCTCTGGCCCGATCGGCTGATTTGCTTTTGGTGGATACTGCCGGACGGCTGCACACCAAGGCCAATCTCATGGAGGAACTCAAGAAGATCCGGCGAGTCATCCTCAAAGCAATTCCCAATGCGAAGGTCTACAGCAAACTCATTATCGACGGCTCTACCGGGCAAAACGCTATCAGCCAGGTCAAGGTTTTCACTGAGGCGGTTGGGTGTGATGGAATAGTCGTTACAAAACTCGATGGTACCGCTAAAGGCGGGGTCATGATTGCGGTTTCGGAAGAACTCGGAGTTCCGGTGGACTTTATCGGGCTGGGTGAAGGGATCGATGACTTGCAACGGTTCGACCCGGCGCAGTTTGCGGAGGCTTTGTGTAATGAAAGCTGAGTTTACTGTCCCCACTTCGGCTCGTGAGCAGATGATCGACGTTACCAATCTGTTGCGTCAAACAATCGAAGAGAGCGGCATAAACGACGGTATTGCATTTTGCCATGTGCCTCACACAACGGCCGCCATTACCATCAATGAGAATGCCGACCCGGATGTCCCTCGTGACATTCTTTCCAAACTGGGTAGAGAGATACCACAGAGCGACGGGTACCGTCATGCTGAAGGGAACTCAGACGCCCATATCAAATCTTCCCTGTTCGGCTGTTCACAGCAGGTGCTGATCGAGAATGGTCAACCAGTGCTGGGGCGGTGGCAGTCTTTGTTTTTCTGTGAGTTTGACGGTCCACGACAACGACGACTGATAATCAAGGTCGGGAAGATTGCTTAAAATCAGGATTATCGCTGTCGGCAAGGACAAAGATCGCTGGGTGAGTGACGGTTGCGCCCACTATGAGAAACTTTTGTCCCGATTTGCACGTCTCGAATGGCAGATAGTTCAACCAGCCAAACATTCCTCAATGTCATCCAAAGAAATCATGAAGGATGAAGGCGAACGCCTCTTGGCGCGTCTGGGCAAGGGATCAGTGATTGCTCTGGGTGATACTGGCGACCGACATGATAGCAAGTCGTTTGCGAAGGTGTTGGAGAAACTTCAGATAAGCTCAGGTGGTTCGGTCAATTTGGTGATAGGTGGTGCTTATGGTTTGGATGAATCGGTGTTGAGTCGAGCGGATATGATCCTGTCACTCTCACCGATGACTTTTTCACACCAACTTGTCCGGCTGGTCCTTCTGGAGCAACTCTATCGCGGGTTCTCGATCCTCCACGGCACTGACTACCATAAGTAGGTCAAACAGCCTGCCGCTTGACATCAGGTAGCTTCTCAGCCAGCCATAAAAAAAGCGACGACCAATGGCCGCCGCTATATTGATATAAGAATTGTCTACTGTGTTCGAAGTCTATTTGGCTTGCGGGAACATAAGGTCCTTGATGGGAACCATCTGGCAAATTGGTTTCTTGTCTTTCTCAACATAGGCATCAATGTACCTGCGACCCGTCTCGAGCGCGGCCAGTGCCCGGCGATATCCGTACCGGATCACATAGTACGTCCCCTGCGTCGTCACCTGGATAGGTGCGATCGGAACACGAGATTTGGATGTGTTGACCAGTTCATAGTACTTTTCACCGTGGGCATGGGGGGGAATATTGCGAAAACTGATCCGTTGCCGGTCAGCGAACAGCAAATCCAGAGGAACTCTTGTCACTTTCATAGTGTTTCTCCCTTGAGTATCAATTCAAACCAACTCCATGTTCTATCCCGCGTGTCTCTTCAGACTCTTCGGACTAAGTATTGCCTCTGGGAGTCCTGATGTCAAGTGTTGCAGTGTGACAAACGACACCATGATCCGGGTTAGTCGGTGGATGTTTCAGTGACTTCTTCGGTTTTCTCTCTTCGTCCGGTTAATCGTACGACTATGATTGACACCTCATACAGAATATACAAAGGGACAGCCAGGAGAAACTGCGTGAAGACGTCCGGGGGAGTTATTATCGCTCCTGCAATCAGAATACCCACAATTGCAAATCGTCGTCCCTTGCAGAGTAGCGCGGAAGTGATAAATCCCATTTTCCCCAGGAAATAGGCGAGGACAGGCAATTGGAACCCGAAGCCGAAAGCGACCAACAGCAATCCGACAAAACTGATGTAGCTGCCGATTGTGATCGTGTTGACTACCAGACCTTCTGAAAACCCAATGAGGAAATCGAAAGCCAGCGGCAGTACAATCAGGTAGCAGAAAACCGCCCCGGCGGCAAATAGAACCGTGGAGATAAACACCAACGGTAGGATTGCGGTTTTCTCTCGTCGGTAAAGGCCGGGTGCCACAAATGCCCACATCTGGAAAAAGATGACCGGCAGAGATACCAGAATGCCGGTAATGATTGACACTTTCAGGTAGGCATAGAAGGCGCCCGTGACCGCAATGTTGTAAAGCTCGATATCATCGCCGAACGGGATCTTGATCAGTTTGATAAGTTGATCCGAAAAATAGAAAGCAATGGCCGACATGACAACGACTGTAATAACGGCTTTCAGTAATCGACGGCGCAGTTCCTCCAGGTGTTGCAGAAAGCCCATGCCGCTACCAGTTGATCGCTCGGACTTGTGTTCTTCATCAACCATATCCAGAGGAATGTCGGCTTAAGTAGCCCGAATGTCAACGCGAATGTTTTTCTGGTCACATGATCCTTGAGCGCGAAGAATGGAGAATAACCCGAGTCGTATCAATGTACGGCCCGGGTTTAACTAAGTCTTACGTTCGGAACAGATACTGCAGTTTCATGAAGAATAGTCGGTCCCGGGCATGGGCATTTTCCATCGATCCCATCTCCCAATCATACCCGTGACTTGATCCAATATAAAAAACCGTGAACGGATTGATCTTGTACGTGAACAGTGGCTCGAAACTCAAGCCCTCAGAAAAATCGTTGTACTCCACAATTAGCCGCACAAACATCTCCCGAGTGAACTGGTAGTTCATAGTGCTGCGCAGGATATACCCTTCCTCGATTCTCTCCTTTGTGTCGCGATCGAGAATCTTGTAGTAGGTGTAACTGGGGCGAATTGTGAACTGTTGCATCGGTTTAATAGTACACCACGTTTCGGCCAGAGTCTCCCGCCCCATGACCGGCAACGGATCAACATTGCGAGCTATCGAGTTGCCGTAGCTGACAAATCCGCCAAAACGGAATGCCTCGAAAGCGTTGTTATTGAGTTGGATCGCGCCCTTGCGAATATCGTCAAACCAAACTCCATGTAGACGTTCCCGACTAAGAACAAAATTCATATAAACCGAAGTCTGCCCCGTGAAGTCGATATTAAGAATGGGCCGTACCCACTCGTCTTTGCGCTGTCCATCGAAATCCCAGACTCGTCCAAGGTCAATTGCGGGAGAGATTCTGGTCACCACGCTTCCATTCGGTCTGAGGTAAATGCCGTACCACATGTCCAGTGAGCGTGTTCCATTTCGCAGCATGAAGCCATTGTTGGCCCGGAAGGTAGGACTGGTTTCCATGTAGTCCATGTGAAAGCCGAACGTGCGACCAACGCGCTGGAGACTCGTGAATATCGAGTGGCCGTCAAACTCCTCACCGTCTAAAGCAACCGTGTGGTTGGTACCGTCAAAGGTCGTGTCCGGCAGATAGTCTTCAGATAAGGTAGGTAGGTTCGGCTCTTCTGTACGGCTGCCAATCAGTTGTGTCTCAAAGCGGATCTTCTCGTAGAATCTAATGCCCGCATCGGCGCTTATAACTGTATTGTGTCCTCCACCGTCTATCTGACGATTGGTTATCAAGGCACCTACAAACGAGTCGTCGAAAATGGAATGGCGTATCCTGGCGATGTTGGAGGTGCTCTTGCCTAAAGGTGCAAAGGCCGAACGTTCCTCCATCGGAACCAGATAGGGCGTGTTTTTATCGCGAGCTGCCATGTAGAAGAAGCTCGTACGGTCCATGCGGCCGGTAAGTTTGAAAGTTACATCCGGATCGTTGATGGATCGCGTATACAGGACATTGCGATAGGTGCCGTACAGGTCACTGCCTTCCTGGAAAAACGGTCGTCGTTCGGGGTAGTAAAGGCCAAAGGTCGTATTGACATCAATCTGGGCCGCATCCGATTCGATCTGTGAGAAGTCAGGATTAAGAGCACCCTCGACCATAACTCCGGTGCCGAGTTGATAACGAATGTTCAGGGCCGCTTCGGCGTCGGGGTTGTCATGGACAAAATCGGATCGGAAGTTGTCCGGGTCACTTATGTAGCTTGATTGGGATGCTACCATGGAGGGTAATACATCAAGCTTGCTGCCCGGTTTGACATTCTTGATGCCGTTGAGATAACCAAACTGGCAGAAGAAACAGGGTTCACCAATAGTTAAGGGTGCCCAGGAGTATTTGTAAGTATTATCTCGTGGATGACTGCGCCAGAACGTCGCCCGCCAAGACTGCTCATCCTTGCCCGGGAATCGTAGCGAGCTGAACGGGATAGCCATCTCTGCCTGCCAGCCGTCTTCGGTCATTCGAGCATCCGATTCAAAGACCAGATCAAACCGCGAATCCTCGCCGCCATTGGCTACCCAACGAAGGTCGCCCTGGACACCGAGAGCATTGACATAGAATTCATATGCCCAGGCGGCGTTTCCGTAGGTGTCGAGGATGATTCCGATGAAATCGTCGGCGAACATTCCATCGCGATCTGAAAGCGTGGCACGGACCTTTGATGGATCGTCCTGGCAAACAAAGGCAAGGTACAGATTTGATTGATCGTACCCAATCATGACTTTGGTTTGCACCGAAGGTTTTACATTATCATCCGGAAGAAACTGGGTAAAGTCGGTCACGAACGCAGCTTCCTTCCAGCCGGAATCACTGAGGTCTCCATCAATATCGATCCTGCCCGTCAAGGCTGGCACTTCAAGAATTGGCGGGGTTGAGGCCAGGGCGGTTACGGCGGTGGTAAGGATCAGTGTGTTCAAAAGAATCGATATAATTGATCGCATTGATGTTCCTTTCTCGATCGGACTGAGTTCCAATATCTACTTGTTGTGGAGTATACGACGATAATTAAGACGGAGTTTCATCGCAGTGAGTGGGAATTAGATGGGGCTGGGGTTTTCTTGTAAAAGAAGGAGCTTATCAGGTTTTCCGGGAAGAGCCGACTAGGTGGCCGGCTCAAATTTGTTTGGGCCGGGATATGTTCTACTCACCCTATACATGGAATAAAAAAAGCCCCGCAGGACGGGGCTCTTATGAGTCATAGCTGGAAAATAAATTATGCAGAGAACGACTTGAGAGCGTCCTCACGACTATCAAAGTGTTCGAACACTGTGATCAACCGCGTGATAGTCAGGATTGACTCAATTTTGGTGATGTTGGCCAACACCAGACGACCGCCGGAATTCTTGACTGTCGTCAGAGCTGATATCAGCATCCCCAGACCGACAGAGTTCATCCAATCGACCTTGGCCAGATCAACCACGAAATTTTTATTATTGGCGGTAATGTACTCGTGAATCTTACCATGGAACATAGTGGTTTCATCACCACCCATGATCTTGCCCGAAACTTCAAGCACGACCACATTTCCTTCGAGGGAATCATTAAACTTCATAGTGAATATCCTCTATGTGATAACTTCTTACTTCCTCTGTAACTCGGTCATAACAACCTTCAGCCAAGCGCTCCCGATCTAAATACGTTCCAAACCCTCCGGGAACCTCCGCTTAACCATAGTTAACATATTCCCCGACGATACGAAAATCAAGTGTTTTTGCGTCACTCCACAATAGTCGATAAACTGGTAGAGCTGATCCTGTGGTCATAATGATTTCACAGTAGTGACCGATAATACGGAATATATAGTACTTTTTTAACACGGGACGTGCGAGGGTGTTTAGTCACGCCGGTTCGCATTATGAGGGAGCAGCGATGATTCGTAGCAAATTATCTCGTTTAACTGGCTTGATGATATACGGCGGTACACTTCTGCTGTCGATACTATCGTTTTTTACAACGTTCTATGGGATGCAAATACTGCTCGGTTGGAATCTTGCTCTGATTGGGTCGCTTGGTTTGCAGGCTGCCATGTTAGGGATTGCCTGGAGTTTGCTTCGTACCCGGGAACGCCGGGGAACATATATTGCAGCTTTTGTGGCTGCGGCTACTTTCTCAGTATTCTTCTCCTATGCTAATTTCGACGACAGTCTCAACGGTGCCACCCGTATGACTGATGCAAGGGCTGAGTTTGCTGCAACCGCTCGCCCCGTTTTGACAGAGTACGCTCAGATCGCCAAAAAGGCCGCACATGAGGGTCAGTATCAGACAGACCGTATAGAGAAGTTGATCGAACTGGAGAATACGAAGGGGTGGGCTACTGATGTTGATGAAGGCACCGAAGATCGATTTCTGCAGTCGGTTATTGACGGCGCCCGTCGCACGATTGCTTCCTGGGAGAAATATAAAGGGACGACTTACAAACAGGGAGCGGGCCAGGGGATAATTGTCAACTATCTCGAAAGCCGCATGGCGCAGGCGGTCGAGAGGCGAGAAAGGATAGTTCAGTATATAGCTCTCAATGACTCAATTGCTCTTGCTCTAAGTAGCAATGCGGTCGTTAAGGATCAATTTGATCAGGTAAACAGAGCTTATGTTTCTTTTCCACTCTCGCATGTGACAGCAGTAATGACGGAGATGCCCACTCTGCCCACGCCGCCTGACCCAGCTGAATTTGTGGAAGTTCCAAACAACGGACAGGAGGCGTTCCGTCAGGTTGTGAATGACCTCCTCTATCTGGACCCACTGGCAGCTTTTTCTTTAGCTCTGGCGATTGTAATTGATCTCATCATCATACTAATGGCCTTCGCAGGAAGCCGTCTTGCTGACGGGGACAACTACATTTTCGAACGTCTCCGAATGCATACTGCTAAGAGTTTTATGAAGATGAAACTCGACGACAATTTTGAATTGTCCAGAACCCTGTCCGGTGATCTCCAGCGTTACCGGCAGGCGGCTGACTATCGTCTGGAGCAGTCACGAATCATTCAAGGCTATATTAAAGACAAGCGCAAAATCAAACTTAGACGGGGGCCGGAAGTGGCGGCGGCGATCGGAAATTTCGTTAAGCGGGGGATCAAGTTGGTGCCCTGGCCAAGGCGGAAGGTTTCCGATTTGGAGCCTGAGCAGGCCAACGATGATCAGATGACTCGTTCCTGAAATTCCAGACACACACATTCTTTGTTCTGTACGGTCGAGTCTCAGCGTGGCAACCTCCTTGACAATCGGTCCTGCGTCAGTGTTTTTAATGTAGAAAGTGTCAAAGCTAAGCGAAGGCCGGAGTTGTGGAAGCGTTACTGGACCGACTGAAGAGGGGAGAAGTCCTCGTTGCTGATGGTGCCCTCGGTACCGAGTTGATTAGGCGCGGATTGGTACTTGGAGAGTGTCCGGAGCAAACGAATCTCCATTCGCCTGGTATTCTTGAAGAAATCGCCAGGGCATACCTTGCCGCTGGGGCCGATATCGTTCAGACAAATACTTTTGGAGCCTCGCCGCTCAGACTGGCTCATTATGGACTCGATGATTGCACGGAGGAAATCAATACTACCGCTGTGAGTGCTACTCGTAAGGCTATTGATAACAACGCTTACCTTGCGGTTTCCTGTGGTCCTTGCGGGCTCCAGCTTTCTGAGTCAGGCGAAGCAAATCCCAATACTGTACTTAATGGATTCGAGAGGCAGCTCCGTTGTTGTGTGGCGGAGGGAGTGGATGTGATATGCATTGAAACCATGACCGATCTCGTCGAGGCTTCTCTGGCGGTGAGAGCGGCCAAGACTGTTGCGCCGACAATTCCGGTGGCTGCCATGATGACCTTTGAGCCGACCCCTGATGGGTTCCTTACGATCATGGGTGTGAGTATCGAGCAGGCGGCAGTTGGTTTGACTGAGGCAGGGGCTGATGTGATCGGGTCCAACTGTGGTGATGGTATAGACAACATGATTCGTATTGCGAGTGAGTTCCGGGAGTATACTTCGTTGCCAATCATTATCCAGTCCAACGCCGGTTTACCTCAGATACAAGGGGATCAGGCTATCTATCCTGACACACCGGAATTTATGGCTGAACGATGTTCTCAATTGCTGGCGGGCGGTGTGAGTATTATTGGTGGTTGCTGTGGCACTACGCCGGATCATATTGCAGCAATGTGCAGGGTTGTTGATGAGTACAATGTTTCGAAAAGATGATCTTCATCCAAATGCGAAAACAGCCCAAAGCCGCACAACCTGTCGTTAGCTTAGCAGAGCGAAAATTTCGGCATTTTCCATCATTCGGTCGATCTCTTCGGTGATAATACCAATGTGACTTTCATCCATACCAAGATCGTTCCAGGCATCGCAATCATATGGTTCAGCAAGTCCCTCGAAATTGTCGCAATTGCCGTGCAGGTTGCAGATGCAATCGGCGACGTGAATAACTCGGGCATGCAGAGCAGCTTTGCCTTGAGCCTGATCGTACTCATGATGATACTGCGCAACTTCGGTCAGAAGATCGGGGAAATTCCAGCGTTGCAGTACCATAAAACTGATGTCGGTATGCGAGAAACCAAGTACCGCCCGCTCGCAGTCGCAAAAAGGATCATTCCTTTCGGAATGGAGACGTCTGACCTCGCTGAAAGCATCCGGGGTCTGTTGAGCCAACACAATCAATCCGATATCGTGAAGCATCCCGGCAATATAGAGAACTTCGGTCGAGAGTTGTTTCTGAATATCTTTCGGGCAGTGCCGATGTAGCACTTTCGAAGCCAAAGCAACGGCCAGAGAATGCTTCCAAAGCATTTTCAGGTTCAGATGAGGATCCGAAACTGCAAACATGGGTGCCAGGGCCACCATCAGGCAAATACCCCGAACCTCCCGTATACCAATGCGTTGAACTGCTTCGCCTATGGTTGCAACTTTGATCGTTGAACGACTGTAGATGGTCGAATTGGCCAGTCTGAGCACACGAGTCACAAGGCCAATATCCTGCGCCATAAGTTCCGCAATACGAGCCGGATTGGGATCTTCCCGATTAAGCTCTTCTTCAATCAGGTGAACATACGCCGGTAGAGTCGGAACGATCTCAACGTCAATAATCGCTCCAATATCAGCCTCAGTAGAGGTCATTTCATCGACCCCGAAATCATTGACATCGATTACTTTAGCGTAAGTATTCTCGGTAGTTGCACTTGTTGTCATTTCTCCCTTCCCAATCTCGTCACAGATGCCCTGGCCTTCCTGTAGACGTGGCGATCCGAATCGAATCCGTGTCGATCTCAATGTCAAGAAGACCGCTTTTTTGGGCAACTGGCGTTAGACCCTATTGACAGTATAATCGGCCATACGTATGTGGTTCATTAGGATCGTGTTGATAGGAGGTGAACTCAGTGTTTGGAAACCGATAATCTGCACCCGAACTGCACACGAGTCTTGATTATTCTACAGATTGGCGATGAAGAAGACGGGCAGAGCCGGAGTGGCTCTGCCCGTTAAGTTCGTCAGGACTGGGGAGCCTTCTCGGTAACACGTTTACCCGTCAGAGCCAGAGGTTCAAACCGGGCCTGGAAAAACCGCAACTGGACAGGTTCAAAAACAAACTTCAATCCCTGGATCTGATCACGCCTTATGTATAACTCAATGATCCCTTCAGCGGTGAAATCAAGGTGATTCTGGGTATAGACGCGTCGCGGGATGGTTAGCCGTACCAATTCCAGCTTTGGTTTCCTGTTCTGGCCGGTTTCGGGATCACGTCCGGAGGAGACATTCCCACGTTCCATGGCTCGAACGCCGGTCTCAACGTAAATCGCTGCCGCCAGAGCCTGAGCGGGGAATTGCTCCTGATCGACGTGGGGCAGGAATTCGCGGGCATTCAGGAAGATAGCATGGCCGCCATGAGGTACAACATGCGGGACACCTGCGGCTGCTAGCAGTTCGCCAAGGTAGTTGGTTTGTTCCACACGATATCTGATGTAGTCGTCGGTTTCTACTGACTCACGGATTCCCTGAGCCAGGGCAGCCATATCGCGCCCGGCCATACCGCCATAGGTGTGGAGTCCTTCATAGACGACAACCTGAGCTTTGGCCTGGATGAAGAAATCCTCATCGTTCATAGCCAGGAAGCCGCCAATATTCACCAGGCAATCCTTCTTGGACGAACAGGTGCAACCGTCGGTCAGAGAACAAATCTCTTTGACGATTTCCTTGACGGACTTATTGGCGTAGCCTTCCTCACGCTTTTGAATGAAATACGCGTTTTCTATGGTACGCGTGTTGTCCAGCATTATCTTGATGTTGTGCTTATCGCAGAAGGCACGCAGTTCGCGAGCGTTGGCCATTGAGACAGGCTGCCCGCCAGCCATGTTGACGCAGGTCTCGTAGCTGACATACGGAATCTTGTCCGCGCCCACTTCGTCAACAAGACGCTGCATCTTGGCAATGTCGATGTTGCCTTTGAACGGGAATTCACTGGAGGGATCATGGGCTTCATCCACGATAACATCAACAAATTTGCCACCTGCTAACTCCTGATGTAGACGGGTAGTGGTGAAGAACATGTTGCCTGGAACATAGTCTCCGTCTTTAATCAGCAGCTGGGACATGATGTGTTCAGCGGCACGGCCCTGGTGAGTCGGAACAATGTGTTTGTAGCCGAATACATCTTGAATAGTTTTCTCTAGGTCATAGAAGTTCTTGCTACCGGCATACGCTTCATCACCCAGTTGCATCGCCGCCCAATGGGCGTCGCTCATGGCACATGTGCCACTATCGGTCAACAGATCGATGAAGACGTCCTCGCTTTTCAGCAGGAATGTGTTGTAGCCCGCTTCTTCAATCGCCTTCTGACGATCCTTTCGGGTGGTCATCTTGATCGGTTCGATCGTTTTGATTTTGAATGGTTCCGGTATGTATTTCACGGTTCCTCCAAGTTAACACAGAAGTAACTCGTGACGTGCCTGCTTGAAGGACTTTCACTTCAAGTGTGCTATGCACACCAATCGTCAAAGATTTCTAGAAGATAAATCATCCTGAGTAGTAAGTCCAATGAATTAATCGCCTTCAGATCCAACCGTTAACACCTTTAAAACCGTACTTGAAACATGTGGTTGCGCCCCGTGGGACGGTGGATTGTGATTGTCACTTCTGCGTTTACGAAGTATCCATAAGCTAACATGAACTCGGCAACTTGGAACTGGTCAGCCTACAGTGTAATTGTTCAGCCAGTCGGACTACGATTAGAACCGGACTACTATCTCACAGACATCATCCCCCTGTAAGACAGACTTGGAAATATCAATCTCCACCGGGTGTTCGAGAATCCCTTCCATTATTTGCTTGTACCATCCGGCACCGCAGTAGCAGTGGGTCAAGGACATCTTCACGGTAGCGGCACGCGCCCATTCACAATGACAGTATGTCCGACAGCGCTCCTCCGGCGACGACGCTTTGGCGTGTGCTTCGGCGTCGAACGGCATCTTGGTGAAGAATATCTTGTTATCCTCGCGGCGGGGTCGAACATAGAAAGGGTTTTTGTACATCACGTCCAGAAGTTTGTCGATATCACCGGATTTGCGATACAACTCTCGCAGGGGTGCTATCTTGTCCTCCTCAAAGCAAGCACAAGAGCATCGGGACAGGACATCAATCCGGGTCTTCTTGTCGGGTATCAGAGCGTCCAGCTTATCGAGCGTTTGTCTGGTCCAGTCTGCTTTGTCTTCGGACTTAGCGTTATCATCCCAGTCGGTTATGATTTCATCACGAACACGTTCTCCGACGACTTTCTTGAGAGCTTTCGATAGTCTGTCCGGCCACAAGGATTGGGTCATAGTGAGTTTTCCTTTCCTATTGTCTGTGTCATGATAGCCTCACACGAGCAAAAGATCAATACTGCATTCATCATAAGTGATGTTCGTGACTGGGGAATATCCTTGCCGAAGGGCAGTTTCACCAATATAATGGTGAATCGAAATCGAAACCCAGGAGGAAATCATGCCCTTGCTCCTTAACAAAGATGATGTAGCCAAGGTGCTCAATATGGCTGACTGCATGGATGTAGTCGAGAAGGCATTTGCCGAACTTGCCAACGGCACTGCGGTTCTACCGCTTCGCATTCCGATTACTCCCCCCGATGGCCTGGCGCTGTACATGCCGGCCTACCTCAAAGAGCTGGGTGCTCTGGCGTGCAAAGTTGTGACCGTGTACAAAAACAACCCGACGCAACACGATCTGCCGACCGTTATCGGCAAAGTTCTGGTGCAGGATCCTGTGACCGGTGATGTGGTTTGTATTATGGATGGCGGTTATCTCACTGCTGTGCGTACTGGAGCCGCCAGCGGGGTAGCCACGCGTTATCTGGCTCGTAAGACCGACGGTCAGGTGGCGGGGATATTTGGCGCCGGCGTGCAGGCCAAAATGCAACTGTGGGCTGTGGCAGAAGCAAGAAAGCTCTCGCGAGCTTTGGTCTTCGATCTCGCTGATGATGCGGTCGGCCGGTTCATAGATGAGATGGGTTCCAAGCTCGGAGTGGAAATTGTCAAAGCCGATTCGGCCGATGCGATTCTCGAACAGGCAGATATTATCTGTACCGCTACTTCATCGCCCACGCCGATTTTTGACGGCAGCAAGGTTCGTGCTGGAGTGCATATCAACGGCATCGGAAGTCATACGCCCGGTGCTCGCGAACTTGACACGGCCATAGTGAAGAAATCAACTTTCATCGCCGACTCGGTCGAGGCCTGTCTCAAGGAGGCGGGCGACATTATGATTCCCATTGCCGACGGTGAGTTGACCGCTGGTCATATTAAGGCCGAGCTGGGTGAAGTTGTAACCGGTAAGAAACCGGCTCGATCAAATGACGACGAGATCACACTGTTCAAATCCAACGGTTTGGCTATTCAGGATGTAGCGACAGCCAAACTGGTATATGATAAGGCGCTCGCGGCCGGCATAGGGACGAACGTGGATTTCTAAGTGGTTGATATTGTGTCAGGATACTAGAGACAACAAACATATGATGAAGCAGGAGCTTCCATGAAAGAAAAGCTGAAGGAGACGATTGCACTGTTGCGAAGTAAGGGAGTCGATTATGCCGACTGTCGCTTGGTGCGATGCGAAAAAGAATCACTCAAAGCCTCGGATGGGAATATCGATTCGATGTCGCGCAATCTCGATGTCGGAGTCGGTATCCGGGTGCTTTCCAAAGGGGCATGGGGATTTGCCGCCACTGCTTCGTTGACATCGGCGAATCTGAAGAAGACCGCTAACAAGGCTCTTCAGATTGCCCGCGCCTCAGCTATGACCGTTCACGAGCCGGTCAAACTGGCCGAGCAGGAGCCGTTTGTCGATCACTACCAAACACCGTACAAGAAGGACCCGTTTGAGGTGCCGACTGATGACAAAGCTAACCTTCTGGTAAGGGCATGTGAAGAACTCAAGAAGTCAAAGAAGATCAAGACAGCAGAGGCTTCAATGACTTTCTACAAGACTTCTAAGTTGTACGTGTCCACCGATGGAGCTGTGATTGAACAGGACTTGCTCGAATCGGGCGGAGGCTTCAACGCGGTCGCTTTCGACGGCAAGGAAGCCCAGAAACGATCTTACCCGAATTCGTTCGGAGGAGACTTCGGTACTGGTGGCTACGAGATAATCGAAAAGATGAAACTTCTCGACAACACTGACCGTGTTCGTGAAGAGGCTATCGCGCTGCTCAAAGCGGCTCCATGTCCTGACACCGAGACGACAATTATCATTAGCGGTCCGATGATGGCGCTACAAGTTCATGAATCATGCGGCCACCCGATCGAGCTTGATCGTGTGCTTGGAACCGAGATTTCGCTGGCTGGTGGATCGTTCATGACGGTGGACAAGTTCAACAAGCTGCAATACGGCTCAAAAATTGTCAACATCACTGCTGACGCTACCACTCGTGGAGGGTTGGGGACGTTTGGCTATGATGACGAGGGTGTGAAGGCGCAACGGACACCGATTATCAAGAAGGGTCGTTTTGTTGGCTATCTCACCAGTCGTGAAACTGCTCCTGTGGTAAATCAACGCTCAAATGGAACCATGCGGGCCGATGGCTGGAATCGTCTGCCCATTATTCGTATGACCAATATCAATCTTGAGCCGGGGAAGTGGGAGCTTGAAGACCTCATCGCCGACACGAAGAAAGGTATCTTCTTCGATCTCAACAAGAGTTGGTCTATCGATGACCGCCGACTCAATTTTCAGTTTGGTGTTGAAGCTGCCTGGGAGATCAAGAACGGCAAGCTGGGTCGGATGTTCAAGAACGCCACCTACACCGGTATCACCCCGGAGTTCTGGAACTCATGTGATGCCGTTTGCAACCGTAAACATTGGCATGTGTGGGGTGTCCCGAACTGTGGCAAAGGGGAGCCGATGCAAACGGCCCATGTTGCCCACGGGACAGCACCAGCGCGGTTCCGTAATGTGAAAGTCGGGGTGACAAAATGATCGGCAAAGGGAAACTATTCAAACGGCTGGAAAACGTCCTGGCTCGTTCGGGAGCCGACCAGACTGAAATTGTCTACATTGGTCATGAATCTGGCCTGACACGATATGCCAACTCGTACATTCATCAGAATGTGTTTGAGAACAATAGTACTATCTTTTTCCGGACAGTGCTTGGTAAGCGAGTGGGGGTTGCTTCGACCAACTCACTGGTTACAGCCGATCTGAGAAAGACAATGGCCGACTCGATTGAGATAGCTCGCCAACAACCGGAAAATTCGCATTTCCCCGGTCTGCCCGGTCCGGCTAAGTACAAGAGTGTGGATACTTTCGATGATTTGACCGCCAGGTTCACGCCAAGAGATCGAGCTATGGCAGTCAAGAAGATCATCGCCGAGGCAAAGCGTAAACGGTTTACTATGGCTGGTGCCTGCGCCAGCGAAAGCGGGGAGATTGCAATTATAAACTCCCTCGGCGTGCGTGCTTACCAGCCGCTGAGCGCGGCGTCGGTCAATATGATCGCGATGTCCGATACATCATCGGGGTATGCTTCGGCAACCTCGCGTCATGTAGCCGAACTGGATTTTGTGGGGTTGGCCAAAAGAGCGGTCGATAAGTGTGACCTGTCACAGAATCCGATCCAGGTCGAGCCGGGGGATTGGGAAGTCATTCTCGAGCCGGCGGCTGTGGCGGAGATGCTGGAATGGCTCAACTATGTGAGCTTTGGTTCTAAACCATTCGAGCAGAAGATGTCGTTCCTCTCGGGCAAGATCGGTCGCAAGCTGACTTCGGAGATGGTCTCTATCTATGATCATGGACTCGACACGAAATCTATTGCTTTCCCGTTTGATTTCGAAGGTATGCCGAAGAAAAAGGTCATGATCCTCGATAAAGGCGTTGCCAAAGGAGTGGTCCATGACCGAGCTTCGGCGCTGAAGGCCAAGACCAAATCTACAGGTCATGCGATCACGCCAGATGAAAACGACGAAGGCGCGTTTGGTTTCAATCTCTTTATGGCACCCGGCAAGGCGAAGGCCAACAAGATGGTCTCCCAGGTCAAGAAGGGGATTCTTGTCACGCGTTTCCATTATCTCAATGGTCTGATTGATCCGCGCAATTCAGTGTTGACCGGCATGACCCGCGACGGGACATTCTTGGTCGAGGATGGCGAGATTAAGAGCGGAATCAAGAACCTGCGTTTCACCGATTCATTCCTTAGAGCGTTCAAGACGACGAAGGCAATTTCTCGCGAACGGGAGCGGATTGCATCATGGTGGAGTGCGGTCGGATGCACGACAGTCCCAACGGTGCATCTGGGATCGTTCCGTTTCAGCGGTAAGACCGAGCACTAGGCCACACTCTGCGTTGGTGTTTTAGGCATCACAATGATTGACTGTCGGGTTTCGGACCGGAGACGGCCCGGAACCCGACCTACTTTGCGAGCTGTCACCCTGAACTGGCCGTCACCCTGAGCGGAGTCGAAGGGTGGGCTGTTCCTCCCTACTCTGCCACCACGCCCATCTTCTGTATATCACTTCCCGCAGGGTATTGATAGACACGCAGGTCAAACTCCGGAATTACTGCCAATATATGATCGAAAATATCCCCCTGGATTGCTTCATAGTTGGCCCAGACCTGATCATTGCTGAAAACATAAATTTCAATCGGCAAACCATGTTCTCCCGGCGGAAGCTGGCGGACAAGGAAAGTCATATCGTTATGAATTTTAGGATGATTGCGCAGGTAGGCGACAACATAGGCTCGGAAGGTTCCGATGTTGGTCATGTTGCGACCGTTGACAAGGACTGACGTATCGACACCTTGTTGTTCGTTGTCTTTCGTAACTTCGTCTCGCCGCGACTTAATGTAGTCGGTGATCAGCTCAAACTTTTCGAGTCGGTCAAGCATCTCCGGCGTACAGAACTTCACGCTGGTCATATCCAGACTGATCGAACGTTTTATACGCCGTCCGCCGGACTCACTCATCCCGCGCCAGTTCTTAAACGATTCGGAGATCAGCGCATAAGCGGGGATGGTCGAGATCGTTTTATCCCAGTTCTGAATCTTCACGGTGTTTAGGGTAATGTCGATCACATCGCCATCGGTGCCATGTTTCGGCATCTCGATCCAGTCGCCGATGCGGACCATATCGTTGCCGGAAAGCTGAATGCTGGCCACCAAACCGAGGATGGAATCTTTGAAGATCAACAGCAGTATGGCAGTCATGGCACCCATGCCGCTGAGGATGGGCCACACCTGGATATTCATCATCATGGCCAGCACGACTATACTTACACCAACCGTAGCGAAGATTTTAACGATTTGAATGTATCCCTTAATGGGGCGGTTTTTCGACATCTCAAAGGTCCGATAGATGTCTATTACAGCACTGAGAAAGGCGTTGAATGCGAGCAGTCCGGTGAGGATCATGTAGACGTTAGCGGCCCGCTGCAAAATATCCTGTACGGGCGGGAAAAGATAAGCAGAGAAATAGATGACAACCGCCGGGGCTAGATGAGATAGGCGGGTAAAGACTTTACGTTCGAGAAGAACGTCGTCCCAATTGGTGCGTGTCTTCCTGATAACGCGACCAACCGCGACCAGGACGATCTTCTTGGCGATGTAATTAGATACCCAGGCCAGGATGATAACTCCCAGGGCTACTCCGACCCAGCTCAGGTAGCCAGCCCATTGTGGAGTCAGGCCTGTATCGGTCAACCAGTTTGCGAGTTGCTCCTTCATATTTCTATCCCTTCCTAATGATAGGTCGAAACTGTCTTCAGTCTCGACAGGCATTGCCTGTTCTAGTCAGGTTGCAAACGACCTGACCTACACTTGAAAGGAATGGGACCGTGCACCTGTGAAACAACAAGTTTTCGCAGGAATGACACCGGGGGGCGTTATCGCGCGGCTGGCCTTTCGACTTCGTTCACAGGCATCAGTTGGTTGGGTGATATAGGTGCCCCATCCGAATGAGAAGTCTGTTACAGCTTCATTGTCATGACGATTGTTTCGCGCTTGTAGGGAAGAGGCCCGGCCAGGCGTTCGTCGGTATGTTTGAACCCGGCGCTCTCATAGAGTTTATTGGCGGCAAGGAGCTGCTTGCTGGTGGTGAGAATCAGGCGTTCGGTTCCAAGATGACGTGCCCTGTCAATTGCAGCATCCAATAGTCGACGCCCGACTCCAAGTCCGCGAGAGGGTTTAGAAACACCCATCTTAGCCAACTCGTACATCGTGGGACTGTGTTTGAGCAGGGCGCAGGTTCCGAGAACTTCACCCGCTACAACAGCGAAAAGGATATATCCTCCCAGGTCGAGTACGTTTTTCTGGGGATCTTCCAGAACGATTCGGTCGTACGGTTCGATCGAGAAGTATTCCTCGAGCCATTCGTAGTTGATGTCACGGAACATGTTGGCATACTTCCGATGGAAGTCGACGATCTCAATCTCTGAATCTGCGAGTGGTTTTTCCGACATATCATTAACCGGATGTTTTTGAGCCTGCCGGCTCGCAGGCGATTTTCCGTAGTACAAGCATCATCCGCCAGGAATCCTTGTCGCTGTCAAACGGTTTGTTAACGTCGAGGTCGCCATAGGTAGCTGCCAGCTCGAATCGTCCTGACAGCTCAATCAATGCGCGTATCAAACCGAATGGTATAGCGCGCCACTTCTCTCTGAACTCAAAGCGTTCCGTCTTCAGACCATGAGTCACGGCGTACTTGACTGTGCCGGTTTTGATCTCGGTTATGAGGTCCATCACTGCATCGGTACCCCAGTCGGTCTCAACCTTGATTCCATCGCCCTCTAGTTCCCATTTATCCTGTACGCCCTTTTCGCTGGGGAAGATGTCTCGCGGATGAGTCATTTCGATGATATAGAGGCCGTGCGGTTTGAGATTATCGGCGACGCATCGCAGATGCGTGACTATGTCCTCATTGGTCAACAGCAGGTGAATGGTAGCTATCATGCAGACGGCAAGATCGACTTGTTGGGGAAGCTCAAAGGAACGCATATCGTCTTCGATAATACGACACGGTAAGTTGTCTTTCGTGCATAGATCGGTGGCGTAAGAAACCATCTCTGGCGAGAGGTCGATACCATAGGTTTTGATCCCCCGACTGGCAAACTCACGGACATATTGAGCCGGACCACACCCAAGCTCCACCACGGACGTTATTTCTTTCATCCCGGCTTGTGCCGACGCCTCGGTCAGAAAATCGACGGCCAGTGAGAAGTCACGGAACCTGAAGGCTATGTCGTAGATCTGAGGTCTGGAATAAGGAGAATTAGTCACACCTCTGAATCCTTCAAATAGAGAACCGCCATCCGCAATAAAACTCATCACCGGCTTCTGCATCGGGCGGGCAACAAATACACTCCGTCTTGATGCGCGGATCGATAGTCGAGGCGAAACCGGCATATTCGACTAGTCCTACCGATTTGCACGGAAACAGCGGCATCTGTTTGCGCTTTCGGGCCGATTGCACCCGACAGTCAATCATGACAAACTCAAACGAATTGTCCGTCTCGTTACGGATGTCCTGAACATTAAGAAAAGCATACAGCCGAAATCCCAACGCCTTCTTCAGACCATCCAATCCACTGTGCTCGGGAATACTGTGCCGGGTCATGATTCGCCTGGCCTCGATGACAGTGAATTTTGCCCAAGCCTCAGTGTCCAACTCTATGGCTTTTTCAATCCCATACTGTTTTTCAACAGCCTGAAACCAGAGGCCGTCATGGGCCAGCCAGTTTTTGGCAAAATCAACCAGCATGTCCCGGGCCATGTCCCCGGAAAGTTGAGGACGGTCGTTCATAGTATCTTAGTCCTTCATAGAGGCCAGGAAGCGTTTGTTGTTCTTTGTCTTTTTGAGTCGATCCAGAAGGAACTCCATGGCCTCGATGGGATTCATCTCGGCCAGGAACTTACGCAGAATCCATATCTTGGTGAGGATATCCTGTTCCTGTAGTAGTTCTTCTTTACGAGTCGATGAACGGTTGATGTCCATGGCGGGGAAAATCCTTCGGTCGGAGAGACGTCGGTCAAGAACCAACTCCATGTTGCCAGTGCCCTTAAACTCTTCAAAAATAACCTCGTCCATGCGGGAGCCGGTCTCAATGAGAGCGGTGGCTACGATAGAGAGGGAGCCTCCCTCTTCGATATTTCTGGCCGCACCAAAGAATCTCTTGGGTTTGTGCAGGGCGTTGGAATCAACACCACCAGAAAGGATTTTTCCCGAGTGCGGGACGACGGCGTTGTGGGCGCGAGCCAGGCGAGTAACGGAATCGAGCAAAATAACCACATCATGACCATATTCGGTCAACCGCTTGGCTTTTTCCAGCACCATGTGCGCTACCTGGACATGGCGTTCGGCGGGTTCGTCGAAGGTTGAAGAAACTACTTCACCTCTGACTGATCGTTTCATATCAGTCACTTCTTCAGGGCGCTCATCAATCAGTAGCACGATCAGCTTAACCTCGGGATGGTTGGTCGTAATGGCCTGAGCTATTTTCTGAAGGATGATTGTCTTACCGGCCTTAGGTGGAGATGTTATGAGTGCACGTTGACCCTTGCCTATGGGACACATGAGGTCGATGATTCGAGTCGTGACTTCATCCGGTCCCATTTCCAGTAAAAAAGGTTCTTCTGGATAGAGCGGAGTAAGATTGTCAAACAACGTTTTCTGTTTAGCCAATTCCGGGTTCTCGAAGTTGACTACTTCGATCTTGAGCAGGGCAAAATAACGTTCGTTGTCTTTTGGCGGTCTCACCTGACCGGAGACGATGTCGCCGGTGCGTAAATCAAACCGTTTGATCTGCGACGGCGACACATAGATGTCGTCGGGTCCGGGGAGATAGTTATGAGATGGTGAACGAAGGAAGCCATAGCCTTCGTCGAGCGTTTCAAGGACTCCCTCGGCCAGGATTATGCTGTCGATGGCGGAAGTCGACTCCATGATTTTGTAGATCAATTCCGACTTGCGAAGACCGGAGACGCCGGGGATGTCGAGTTCTTCGGCGATCTTGAGAAGGTCGGCGATCGTTTTTGCTTTAAGCTCTTTCAATTCCATTTTCGGTTCCATTCAAATCTATTAACATTGTTTTCATATCGGTAGAGTTTCTATTCTTCCGTCAAAGCTTCAATTGGCGCATCTCCCCAAAGTTTCTCCAGGGCATAGAATTGCCTGGTTGGTTCTCGGAAGACATGCACCACGACGTCTATGTAGTCCAGCAGAATCCAGTTTCCCTCGTTCATCCCTTCAATGTGGTAGGGTCTGATGCCCTCTTCGCGAAGACCATCATTAATGGCTTCGGCAATTGCTTTGACCTGAGTGTCGACCGCACCTGAGACGATGACGAAGTAGTCGCAAACCGATGAGAGATTCTGCAAGTTGAGGATTTTTACATCAAATCCCTTCTTGTCGTATGCGATTTGGGCAATGCGGTGGGCAAGTTCGGCAGATTGCTGCTGTTTCAAATCTGTTCTCAGTCCTCCTCCGGTTTCTGTGCCAGTGACAGAAGAGTGTCAAAATCGAGTCCGGCGACCAGGGTAGCCGAAGCCTGTGTCTGGTTATATTCTAATGTTTTTTGTGCCACTTCATCAGGATCAAGTCCCAGCCGTTTGGCCAGAGCCTGAGCTACCTTCATATCCTCGCCATGTGCAATTATGAACGAGTGAGGCAAATCGCGTCCCTCAAAATCGGCTGTTTCCACAATTATTAAATCGAAATCACTCCCCAGATAAGGGCGGATCTCACTGGCGACCATCTTGGCATCTCCGCCGCCAGCATCAAGGATTCGCAGCCGAACCACATAGTCAGGAGTGTCAACCGTAAGGGATACTCCGCTCACAACTTTGGTTGTCATCAGTGATATGTAAGCTACTACAGCCACTAAAGCTAGCCCCATAGTCGCCAAAGCGATTTTTCTGATGTGGAACTTTCTCATGTTGAGGCCAATTGTAGCAGAATCCTTTGAAGGTTGGAGTGGGTCTCGGTCGCGAGGATGGCTCGAAGGGGCGCGGCGGCGATGTGAGTGCCTTGCCTCCCCGGCGGCAACGGGCATCCTGAGCCCGCGAGGGAAAGGTTATTAATATGTTAGTGGATGGTACCCTCCGTAGCGGGTTTGCATTTCTATTGACAGTCTAAATTTATCGGACGGATGATAATCAAGCTGAAAACCTGGTAACAACGTCGCACTATTTTTGGCGTCGCCCCGAATTGCGCCAATATTGTGCATAACACCAAGATTTAAAAAAAGCGAAAGTTTGGGAGAAAATTCATAGAACATCGTGGTATTGAGCAATCCGACCGAACCACTCCGTGCACCGGAGAAATAGGACAGCGAATAACTGTGCGATAAGTTCAATCTCGATAGATCAATCAATGATGCTGCGCGAGCAACTGGAGCCACACCCAGACTGTTGGCACGAGTAGTATTATCCAATGTAACCTGATCAACAGATTGTGCTGAAGCTGAGGCTGCAAGAGCCAGAGTAATTATTGCTGTCAGTAAGATTTTCATATGGGCACTCAAACTACATCCTTCCCCACTAATGTATTCTACCCGGACAAGCGGGTCAATAACAAAATGTTCCCCCTATTGAACTTATCGAAGCAATTATCGGGGGCCTTCACTCTTGTTACGTCGGAATAAGCAAATTTGACTAATAAATGATTCCTATTTCGATAGGAATTTTCGCTCCAGTTCCCCCAGTTGCTCGATCGAGTTGACACCTCGTACTTCATCAGCGTTTTTACAAGCAATCACTGCTACCCGTAAGCCATTGTTACGCATAATCTTCACCGTGTCGGTCAGGTAGTATTCCCCTTGGGCGTTGGAGCAACCAACATCCTTCAAAGCGACGAACAGTGCCCGGTTGTCAAAACAGAATGTTCCGCTATTTATCTCATTTATTGTCAGTACTTCCGGCGAAGCATCCTTGTGTTCGATAATTTCCAGCAAGGTGTCTGAATCTCCCTCGCGAACGATCCGCCCATAGCCGGTAGCGTCTTCGAGTACAGCTGAAAGACAAGTGGCGGAAGCACCAACGTGGCTGTGCAATTCAAACAGTTGATTTATTGATTGACTGGAGAGAAATGGCACATCACCGGCTGCGACAAGAGTCGTTCCATCAAAATCGGCCATAAGATCAGATGTCATTTGGACAGCATGGCCAGTCCCCAACTGTTCACGTTGCCAGACAAAGTCAACCTGATAATCGGTAAGCGCCTGCTTGATCAATTCTCCCTTGTGACCGATCACGATCACAATTCGGTCGAAGTCCATCGAAGTCAGGGTGTCCATAAGGATGGTAATCATCGGACGACCGTCGATTTTGTGCAGAACTTTGGGCAGGTCAGATTTCATTCGCTTGCCCTGTCCGGCAGCAAGGATTATAGCCGCTTTTTTGTCAGGCATTTGATCCTACCAGCTTGCGTGAATCTAAGTCGGAGAGAAGTGTTTTATGACAGAGCTTGTCTATTTTTATCATCAACATGAACGATAGCCGGTTTGAAATCAGCCGCCTCCGCACGATCCATGTGACCGTAGGCGATGATGATAACCAGGTCACCGACTGATCCCTTACGAGCGGCGGCGCCGTTTAAAGTGATTGTTCCACTGCCTGCCTTGCCCTCAATGACATACGTCTCGAACCGTTCACCATTGGAGATGTTGGCCACCTGGACTTTCTCATACGGGATAAGATCAGCGGCGCGGATCAAATCGGAGTCGATTGTTATTGAACCAACATAATCGAGATTGGCCTCGGTTACAGTGGCTCTATGAATCTTTGATTTACAAACAGTTATAAGCATTCATCACCAGTCACAATTAAATTCCGTATCAACACCAAAATATACGCCTCGATGCCGGATCGTCAAGCAGTTTGAAGGGCGACTTTCCTTGACTTCTGTCGGCAATCCTCGCTGTCATCTTCAACGTCCGGCTTTCCAATTGGTTCCACGCCTTCGACAGTCAATCGACATCGTGGGTAACAGCCTCAAGCGTGAATCTCAACCCAGTTACGGGCTGGAAAAATCGCCAGTTCTTCGGAAATATCATCAATGGCACGGACCACGTTCTTCCAACTGACCAGGTGTTTAGCCTTATTAGGAAGAAGCCACCTATGTTCGACATTCTCTTCGGACAAGACAACTTCGGCGCCTTCATCCACTATTGCCACGATTTGAGGCAGGATCCATATCTTGTCATTCTCCGGCTCATAGAATTGAATAACATACTCGGTCGCCCACATGCTTAGGGGAGCAAGTCTGGTTTCTTCCACCAACTCACGTTTGACGCATTGAGCGATCGTTTCATTTCCCCTCCTGCCACCAGTAACAAATCCCCAGAATCCTCCATAAGATTCACCCGGACCCCGCTTGAGGAGCAAAAACTTCCATCCGTCAGGGTCTTTCTTGATGACCGCAACGCTCACACCCGGTGATTCGATTCCGATGTTTCTTCGCTCTTTCAAACCAGTTTCTTTCGCACTTTGAGTTGCCGAGTCTAACAAATTCTGGCCTAATCTATGTATATAAAGGAGAATATCAAGGGCAAAATGGGTTCGGAAGCGACAGCCTCATCCAGGCTCTCCCCAGAGATTGATTGACATCGACACCGACAAGGAGCGAATTCGGATTTACTGTGCGTGACAAGTGCTTTGCTGCAGCAGATTGTCCATTCTGGACCCTGATCGACATATCTTCCGGTAGTAGGAGATGACATCTAAGATGTTGCGTACAAACAATATAGGTTGCGGGTGTTAATTCTCCGGCGGTCGGCGTAGGTTTTGCAGTGGAGGGGGCAGACATAGTATCAGACAATCGAAAGGAGCCACCGGTGCAAAAGATTCTCGCCATAATCGGAGTTCTTGTTATAGTAGCCATGTTGATGTCAGGGTGTGACAAAGAGAGGATAGTGACATCGACTGAAGTCATTCATGATATTGAATATGTCCAACTGCCCCCGGACACAGTTATCCAATATGATACGGTATCGATCTCTGATCCGGTCACTATCTATGAAGTAGACACCGTGATTCTGTATGACACCACTTCTCAGAATGTGACCGATACCGTTTATCAGGTGAATACGGTTTATGATACTGTAGTCCAGATGACTTATGTCTACGATACCATTGTGCAGGTGGATCATATCTACGACACAATCGTCCAATATGAATATGTCCATACCGTAGACACCGTAGAGGTCACAGACACGGTAACAAACACCCAATGTTCACCCAACGAGACCTTTGCAACTACGGCGATGGAGTATCACTGCAATCCGCTAGTGTTGGAGATGATAAACCAGGAGTTCGGTTATACCGATGGCTGGGTGTTGTACTTGACCGAATGGCAGGTGGGTATCTCTCAGCCAGGCACAGGGACTTATGATATCCATGGCTATATTGACTATTGGACACCGGACTGGTCAGCCTACTATCCGATTGAATACAGCTGGCGCCTATCGTATGTGAGCGGTGATCCCGCGATTCCGACCAACTGGCAAATGTCGGAGCCGCCGACCGCAGTTGCTCCTATGGAGCCGGGCGTGAGCCTGCGCGGAACTGTGGTAGAGGCTGTACCAGCTTTGAAATAAAACGACCTACATCGCTTGAGATATATGGCAATGCCTGTACTTGGCAATGCCAAAAGTACCGCTCAAAATTGGGCGGTACTTTTTTTGTGTATGGTCGTAGTGGGTGCCGCAACAACAATGTCATTCCCCCATCCTGTCACCCTGGTTCATGGTGGCCCATTTGACCTTTGTCACCCTGGTGAAAACCGGGGTCCAGTCATCTCTTCCCAAAATGGCTTTGTTTGGTAATATGCACTTTGCGTTTTTGGCGTAACTCCTTATTGTTAGGCGCGTACGGCGAAATTGCTTATAGTTTCAAGCGGTGAAATTGTAGTGAATCTGAAACACTTTTCGTATTGCTTTTGGATGATAATTGCAGTTCGTCTGTTATGTGCTTGTCTCATAAACAAGGGTCAGGGGGAAGAAACTGGGGTGGAGTTGTGGGGAAAGTGGGGTCAGACAAGCCTGCCACTCGCTACGCGGCTGTTACAAGAAAGTGATTGTCAATTCTTTGCCAGACACGCATATTGCTTCTAATGATTCAAGTTGAGTACAGAATTCCCGTGGATACTGGCGATTCGGTTTTGCGCTCTACTCGAGGGAATTCATAACGAGAACAAGGGGGGGAATTGACTTCTGACAACAGCCCTAGAGTAGTGATTCTAAGCGACAGAGTCGCCGATGAGGATGAACTTGGATCGCATCAATCAATAGCTGATTCCATCGCCGACCTCATTTCCTCCGACCAAGATGGTCGGTCTATCGCGCTCACAGGTTCATGGGGTAGTGGTAAATCATCAGTTGTCGAAATGCTGAAACAGAAATTGGGAGGCGATACTCGCCTTTTTCTTTACAACGCCTGGGCACATGAACGCGATCCGCTCCACCGGTCGTTCCTGGAGAGACTCGGGGATTTTCTTTCTGAGACGAATTGGATATCATGTCGCAATTGGATCAAAAAGAGAGCAATGTTAGCGAAAAAGAGGGAAACCACGAGGACAACCCACAACCGCAAGCCAACTGTTGCGGGTGTGTTCTT
The DNA here is from genome assembly GCA_019038695.1 of Candidatus Zixiibacteriota bacterium. Taxonomy (NCBI): domain Bacteria; kingdom Pseudomonadati; phylum Candidatus Zixiibacteriota; species Candidatus Zixiibacteriota bacterium. The sequence goes on along the minus strand of JAHOYZ010000007.1, from coordinate 57,730 downwards.
CGGTTTGTCAGTGTTCCTTTCACCCATTGGCCTTGTATTACTAAATCAATTGAAATGGGACGGGACGGATAGCCTCTGCCATCAAATGGGCTCTTTCTTGTCAATCCTGCCAATACTAGTCGGTCTTGTGTGCTTAGGGCTAAGTTATTGCACCAAAGACGAGGATAAGCAGAAACGTCTGAGAAGCGTACTGTCTACCGATTCAAGTGACACAACAACAAATGATACCTACAGAACACCAGAACCCACCGCGATTGAGTTTCGGAGATATTACGGAGAATTGTTGGCGGAATGCCTACATATTCCTGAGAGACGACTCGTAATCGTCGTAGACAACCTTGATCGACTTGATGCCCCCAATGCACTGGCGGTTTGGTCCACCATGAAAACATTCCTGGAGAACTCTTCAATTGACTCTGAGACTTGGTCGGGTCGCGTATGGTTGATAGTACCGTTTGCTCCGACTGCCGCTGAGCGACTATGGAACGGAGACACTTCTAAGGGCAAAGAGAACGGAGACGCTGCCGAACGTAGCGGGAGAGGTGGTTTGGCTGTATCCTTTATTGAAAAGACTTTCCAAGTTTCCTTTCACGTCCCCGCGCCAGTTTTGTCAAACTGGGAAGAGTACTTCATGACCATGCTGCGCCAGGCGCTTCCAGATGAGAAGGACGATGAACGGCTGCACTTAGTGGGACGAGTGTTTAGCCACAAAAAGGTAAAAGGCGTGGAAGCACCCACTCCTAGGGAAATCAAGGTCTTCATCAACCGTGTTGGAGCGCTCTACCGCCAATGGCATTCTGATATCAAGCTTCCAGTTCTAGCGTTGTATGCTGCGATTGAGAATGACAAAGGACTTGTTGAGAAACTTAGAACTGAGAACGAATCGATTGCCGGGCAAGTTCTGCCGCCTTATCTGGGCGACGATTATCTTAGGTTGTTGGCGGCGGTGCACTACAATGTCCAGCCGGATGAAGCAGACCACGTATTGTTGGGACCCAAGCTCGTAAATATCATTGAGAGCAACCAGGCCGAGGAGTTTTCGAAAATGCGAGCTCTAACAGGTTTCGAAGGCGTGCTTGAGAGAAGTGTTGAAGAGAGAGTCGCCTACTGGATTACGGAAGATCGCTCGACCATTGCTTGGCTGGCATGTCAGCTTGACGACGGTGGCGAGATGGGCAGAAGTGCGAGGAACACATGGGATATCCTGTGCCGGACGGCGAAGAAGGTAGGAGCCTGGCAGTACATAGACGAACACATAGGCATGGGACTGGTGCAACTCCTAAAGCACTGGAAGGAGGACAGCGATTTTGCCGCGAAGGTGCTTGATGCAATCTCTATGACCGAACCTGAACCGGCTGAAGATGACCAAACAGGCGGCAGTGTGGCTGCCGAACCGTGGTTGAAGAGCTGTGCCTTGGTACAGGAATGGGTGCTTGACCGGTTTGGTAGTGACATTGTCTCTCAACACTTCCGGTGTCCGGGTGATGCGAAGATGTACCTCGCTATTGTGTCTCACGCTATCGACGGAGGTTTTTCTCCCTCGCTGATAGGGAACCTTAGGCCAAAGGTCCCCGCAAGCGATATCGTTGAAGAGATAACCAAGGTTGTTGCCGATGGAAAGTACTCAGCGACTATGCGGAAGGTTGTTGAGAATCTCGCGGCCATGAAGATTGGCTGTCCGTGGGAAAGTTTGACTAAGGCCGCATTTACCCGGACTCAGGCACCGAACGAGTTAGAACCAGAGGAATTGGCGGCCTTACTCGGAACACTGAAAGATCTGGAATCTTTTACGCAGCAAGCCCCCGCAGGGCTGACTGCACTTGCAACCAAGGCACACATCTTCCACCATATTCATACGATGCACGGGAAGCAGCACTCGCCCTCCATGGCCTTATGCCTTTACTTGATTTTGAAGTACAACGCCAATGCTTTGGTCGCAACAGCGCGGGGCAATTCTGCTAACGGAGTTCATGTATTCAACGACATGAAGGTTAAACCGTCTATCTGTGGTTACGCATTGGACGATTTGATCACTGTTTTAATTGGGGCTGGTGAAACCAGTTTACTCATCGGTTCGTTAGCTGAGGACAAATCCGTTGAGCCTTTGAGACTGGAGCTTGTGAGACGACTTGCCCAACGCGAGGATATATTGGATCTCGTACCAGTACAGGATTTTGTAAGTCAAGAGATAGACTTCTATAATGCGCTAAGGAGTGAGGACGCCACCTATCAGACAATTGTTAACGGGTACATAAGAGATGCCTCATTGATCGATTCTCTTGTGGAGGAGTCGTTTGTTCCGGGGCTAGCGAGCCTTTACTGCGCTGTGTTGCTATCCCCAGACGCAACTAACGAAAAGTACTCGGCTTGGTTAGTGAGCAAACTCAGACAAGTGTCTGAAAACCGGTGGGTTTCGGAATTGGATGCTGTATATTGCAGTCTCTATGATCTTCTTGCCTCTCTGCGCACCAAGGATGTTGAGATCGGACTTGAAGTGCAATTTCGCAACGCTCTGCGCACGTACATTGATAAGCTAAATGCAGGCTCACCTCCAAATGCCGACTTGGGCGGGGTCTGGACAGATATGCTTGGCAGCTTGGATGAAGACTACCGAAAGACCTTTATCTCGGAGACTATCGACAACATGATTGATGCAAGTACTTCTTACGCAAAGACGATCCAGCTTTTCGGGGCTGCATTGTTGGATTGCGAGAGACTTAATATTGCCAAGGACAACATAATTCAGAAGGGCTTCACAAATTTCATCAAATATGAGCGCATTGACGAATTGCACTGGTTTTCCAATGTTATAAAAGAATGCCCCGACGTCCTAAAGAAAGCCCGAAGAGAAAATAGGAAGACCTTCAAGGGCGAGGTCGCCAATCTGCTTGCCAAGGGAGAGCTCGAAGAGGAAATCCTAGCTGTGCTATCAGAGATTGGTGAGACAATTGGTGTTAAGCCAGCCAACGACAAGAAGGAAGACACAAGCGAATCGGAGTAGTGGTCAGCTTTCGGCTCCGCTCACAGGCACTGCCCGATTGGGTGACTCCATCGTACTGGACCCCCGCCTTCGCGAGGGTGACAAATAAAGTAATACCTCCCGGCCCAAGTTTGAGCATGGCACCCGCCGATGTGCTCTTTGATCCCACAGCAAGCTGTTGGCCACCAATAAGACTGGACCCCTGTTTTCACAGGGGTGACAGAGAGGTGAGACTGGATCCCCGCCTTCGCGGCGATATCATCGCGCGGCGATATCATCGCGTGGCGATATCATCGCGTGGCGACATCGTCGCGTAAGGGTGACAAAGTGCGAACGTGACAAATTGAGAGTTTTCTGTTCCCCTCACAGCGGTATTCGGTTATCTTTCCAACAACCGAGTACCCGTCAGCGAGGAATTGATGAGCAGTTTACACGTCACAAGTATAGCCAAAGAATTATCCCTTGGGGCACCACAGGTCGAAGCAGCTTTGAAGCTGCTGGATGACGATGCCACGGTGCCATTCATCGCCCGCTATCGTAAAGAAGCGACGGGAAGTCTCGACGAAGTAGCCATCACCACGATCCGTGATCGTATCACCCAATTGCGCGAACTCGACAAGAGAAAAGAAGCGATTCTCAAATCGCTCGACGAGCGTGATCTTCTTACCGATGAACTCAAAACAAAAATCGAAACCGCAAAAAATATGGCCACGCTCGAAGATATCTATCTTCCATTTCGTCCCAAGCGTCGCACCCGCGCCACAATCGCCCGGGAACGTGGTCTGGAACCGCTGGCCGAATTGATTTTCACGCAGGACGCTATTGATCCTGTGGCCGAAGCAGGTGCGTTTATCAACGAGGAGAAAGATGTTGCCACAATCGAGGATGCTCTGGCGGGAGCGCGTGATATTGTGGCCGAGTGGGTCAACGAAGATGCCGACGCGCGCGCTCGATTGAGAGCGCTTTTCCAAGATGAGGGGACAATTCGTACAACCGTAATGATGGGCAAGGAAGCGGTGGGAGCAAAGTTTTCGGATTACTTCGATTGGGAGGAGAGAGTCGCGACTGCTCCTTCCCACAGGGTGCTGGCCATGCGTCGCGGAGAGAATGAAAAAATATTGTCGCTGAAGATCGGGCCACCGGTGGAAACAGCCGTAGGAATTCTCACGGGCATATTTGTCATCGCCGACAACGCCGCCTCCGAGCAAGTCCAGCTGGCCGTTGAAGACAGCTATAAAAGATTGCTCGCTCCGGCGATGGAAACAGAAATCCGTATGGAGATGAAGAAACAGGCTGACGAAGAAGCGATCCGTGTTTTCGCCGACAACATCCGTGAACTGTTGATGGCGGCTCCGCTGGGACAGAAACGGATTCTTGCCATTGATCCCGGGTTTCGTACCGGATGCAAAGTTGTCTGCCTTGATGCCCAGGGGAAACTCCTGACTAACACGACTATCTTTCCGCATAAGTCAGAGAAGGAACGCAACGATGCCGGGCAGGATATCAAAGCGCTGGTTGAGAAATTCAAAACGCAGATAATCGCTATTGGCAACGGTACCGCCGGGCGCGAGACGGAAGCATTTGTTCGCGAATTAGGCCTGCACGATCATATCGTCATTGAGATGGTGAACGAGTCGGGTGCTTCGGTGTACTCCGCATCGGATGTGGCGCGTGAGGAGTTCCCCGAGCACGACATCACTGTTCGAGGTGCAGTTTCAATCGGGCGACGCCTCATGGACCCTATGGCTGAACTCGTTAAGATTGATCCCAAGTCGATAGGCGTCGGACAGTATCAGCATGATGTGGATCAACCATCGCTGAAAAATCGCCTTGATGACGTCGTGGGAAGTTGTGTCAATGCTGTCGGAGTAGAGGTCAATACGGCAAGCAAGCAATTACTAACTTACGTCTCCGGTCTGGGTCCCCAACTGGCCGGGAACATCGTGGCCTATCGTGACGAGCATGGCCCTTTCAAAGCGCGTAAGGTGCTCAAGAAAGTCAGCCGTCTGGGTCCCAAAGCTTTTGAACAGGCAGCCGGGTTTCTTCGTATTCGCGATGCTGTGGACGCTCTCGATAGCAGTGCTGTTCATCCCGAAAGCTATCCGGTAGTATACTCTATGGCGTCCGATCTTGGCTGCACAGTGGCGGATCTCGTGGCTGACGAATCGCTACGAGGGAAGATCAAACTTCATGACTATGAGAGTGACACGGTTGGGATGCCGACGCTGCTTGATATCCGTGATGAATTGTCCAAACCAGGAAGGGATCCGAGAGGAGATTACGAGGCTTTTGATTTTGATCCTTCGGTCAAAAGCCCGAGTGATCTCGAACCGGATATGATTTTACCGGGGGTTGTTACCAACGTGACTGCTTTCGGGGCCTTTGTTGATATAGGAGTGCACCAGGACGGTCTGGTTCATATCAGTGAGATGGCTGATCGGTTTGTGAAAGACCCATCGGAAGTTGCCAAGGTCGGCCAGAAGGTGAAAGTGACTGTTCTGAATGTTGACCACGAGCGCGGACGGATTGCGTTGTCGATGCGAAGTGGGGCGGGGGAGTAATGGTCGCGCAGTCTTGACAATGTCCTGCGTTTGTGTTATCATAATATTGTAAGCCTACTAACTGCCAGACGTGTTCTTGCCTCGGCTCTCGTCCAGAGGTAACAATGAAGATGTTGTCGCCACACGAAAGGTCTGCTATGAAACACCTTGCACGGTCGATTCTTGTTCTGAGTCTAGTGTTCTTTTGTGCTGCTAACGTCGTTGCACTCGATTGGCCGGTATTCCCCGACAGCACTGTTCACCGCCTCGGGAATAACTATGGTCAGTTCCAGTGTTATGGAGGGTCGAGTTGCTCCCCATATATGCATTCGGGTATTGATATCATGGTGCCGCCCGGGACGCCGGTGTATGCGATCAAGTCGGGCTGGGTTAAGGCTATAATCACCACCTCGGCGGAGTTGCACTGGCGAGTTGTTGTCGGAGATTCGGCCGGGACTGATACGTGCCTGGCTTACATGTATGCCCACCTCACCCAATACAGTATTACTGTCACCGGTTTGGAAGTTGGGGATTGGGTCGAAGAAGGTACCAAGCTGGGCGAGATCGTTTCGTTTCCGTATGACTTTCATCACCTTCATTTTTCGCTGATCCGTTTTTGGGGGGAACAATGGAGATGGGAAACTGATTGGTATTACTGGGAGTTCGCCGGCAACCTTTTGGATGAACTTGACGGTCTCTATGATCCCGATCCACCGGTTTTCGACGATGTTTGGCCGGATCAATTACTGGCCTTCAGTGACAATCTGTCGAAGACCTATTTTTCCGGAGACGACTCGATCAGCGGCGATGTCGATATTATCTGCCGAGCCTACGACTACATCAATGACTATGACCATAAGCTCATTCCATATCAACTGGAATATGCTATCGAGGGTGATTCATCTATTACATGGACAAATTCATTTTGTTTCACTGGCTCGCTCGGTCGCTACTCGGAGATTAATGATGATGTGTATGTTATCTTTCGCAACGATGATGTGTGCGAAACGTATGGCGATTACGACCTTCGCCAATACTATTTTATTATGACCAACACTGATGGCGACTCGACGATTGAGCTTGAGGACGTTCCTGAGTGTTGGTCGACAGCATCATTCCACAACGGCGACTATATGGTGCGCGTGCGAGCTCATGATAGAGCCGGTAATTCGACCGAAGATTCAATGATCGTAACTGTAAGCAACTACTTCTCCCTCTCAGGCACTGTGACCATGTCAGTTGGGGATGACGATCTGTCCAGTACACTAATCACTGTCTTGTCTGACGGCCAATCCACAACCACCGATGAATTTGGCGACTATACCATTGATTCTGTCGGGGGCGGTAGCCAAATGATCGAAATCAGCCGTTGGGGATGGGAGACGGTTGACACAGTTGTAATGATGGCACAGAATAATCAGGTCGATGTTGTGCTGAACCCGGGATACTGCTGTCTAAATCGTGGCAATCTCGATAACATCATTGGTTCCGGAGGACCTGTGGATATCGCTGATCTCACTTTTCTTGTGTCCTACCTGTTCCTGGGTGGAGACGCTCCGTGGTGTACGGAAGAAGGAAATGTTGATGGCATAACAGGTGAGGGAGGTCCAATAGATATTGCTGACCTGACCTATCTGGTTTCGTACTTGTTCACTGGTGGTCCTGCCCCGCCGGCGTGCCCATAATAATGTCCATGCACTTGCACCAGGGTGCATAACATTGTACACTAACGTTAATGCGAATCCTGGCTCTTGAACCATTCTATGATGGAAGCCATCGAGCCTTCCTCGATGGCTGGCAATCGCGTAGTCGCCACGAGTGGACTGTTCTAGGTCTGCCCGGGTACAAATGGAAATGGCGCATGCGTCATGCCGCGATCACTTTCGCCGAAGATGTCAACCAGCGGTTGTCCAATGGTGAGCAATGGGATGTTCTGTTTTGTTCCGACATGCTCAACCTGGCTGAGTTCCTTGGGCTCGTCGATCCGTGCCTGAAGAAGCTGCCAAGGGTCACCTATTTCCACGAGAACCAATTGACCTATCCCGCACGGCATCAGCAGGAGCGCGATTTGCAATTTGCGCTGACCAATTTCACCACCGCTTTGGCAGCGACTGAAGTTTGGTTCAACTCGAAGTTTCATCAGGACTCGTTCCTGACCGGAATACGTGACTTCCTGCGCCGTATGCCGGATTACCAACCGGTTAATCTGATTGACACCATTGAGGCCAAGTCATCGGTCCATTGTCCGGGCGTTGACTCTTTCGATCCCTGTGGACCCAGAAAACCCGGACCTCTGCGTATTCTCTGGGCGGCTCGCTGGGAATACGACAAAAGTCCGGAGAGTTTTTTTAGGGCTATTGAATTACTCGACAAACGAGATGCTAACTTTAGGCTGAGTGTGATCGGTCCACAATTCCAGCAGGTACCACCTGTGTTTGAGGAGGCCAGGGATCTTTTCAGCGACGTTATTGATCGTTGGGGCTACCAGCAAGACCGTGCAGATTACGAAGCGGCCTTGATGGAATCGGATGTTTTCGTCTCGACCGCCGAGCATGAGTTCTTTGGCATTAGTGCTGTAGAGGCAATCGCCGCCGGAGCCTATCCGTTGTTGCCAAATCGTCTGGCATATCCAGAACTTATTGATTGCGATGACCCTGACGAATTTTTCTACGACGGATCACCATCTGCCCTTGCGGAGTGCTTGACTACCCTGGCGCAACGAGCCGCGTCGGATAATGACATCTGGCAAAGCCAGCCCGATCGAGCCCGCCGGAGCGTAGGCAGATTTCAATGGGATGAAGTAACGACAGGGTTAGATGATGCTATTGAGAAAGTGAAATGACACAACCTGATTGAGTTTATTCCACTCCTGCCACTTGTTTGTTACGACGTGCCTTATTATCTTCTTCCCAACTGAACAATGACAGACTACTACAAAACCAAACTAGCGGCCGACCGACTGCGCGGCGTGTACGAAGTTGCCCCGCCTCGGGTACGCCAGTACCTCGAAGCTGAAATCGTTCACGTTATGTCGCGGCTACACTCCTCGGACACGGTGCTGGAGTTGGGATGCGGCTATGGACGTGTTCTGAAGCGGCTGGCAAAGAAAGTTGGTAATGTTGTCGGCATAGACAATTCTCTGGCTAGCCTTCTGGCGGCAGATGACTCGATCAACAATTCCGACAATATCGAACTCGTGTGCATGGATGCAGTAGCTCTGGGTTTTGCCGATGACTCCTTCGACTGTATTATCTGCATCCAAAATGGCATTTCTGCCTTCCATGTGAATCCGTATGAATTGCTCAAAGAAACGGTACGTGTGACTAAACCGGGAGGGCGTTTACTCTTCTCCAGTTACGCTTCAGATTTCTGGGATGATCGTCTGGAATGGTTCCGAATTCAATCGGAAGCTGGCCAGTTGGGTGAGATAGATTGGGATGCTACCGGAAACGGCGTGATCATTTGCAAAGACGGATTCCACGCGACAACATATAATCGGGATGATTTCAGGAGATTGATGGTCGGCTTTGACGAATCGTACACACTTGACGTTGTCGATGGATCAAGTCTTTTCTGCGAGATCAGACTGACGGAAAGATGAAGATACAAAATCGGAAGGATACACCGTGTTCACCGTAATGCATATCAACCATCCGGATTTCACTGACCAGTATTGGCGAAGCTACTACGACATGTTTGTTGAACTACGTAACAGGTATGGAGCAATGTTCTCCTCCGTGACTTGGGAAGAACTTCGTGACCGTCAACTGTCGTTCATAAAGAAGGAGGACTGCTGTAGTTCGATGGTTCTTCTGGACGGAGATGACGTTGTTGGTTGGATGCAATTCATCATCAGCCATCGTGGCACCACCAATGAGAACGCTCATATTTTTACTGAACTGGTAGATGCGGATGTTCCTCCGGCAATAGTGACGACAATGGCCAATGAACTCGCTCGTCTGATGGACAAGTACGGCTGTAGCAAAACACACACTATGGCCGAGCTGGAACATATGTGTGACGTGTTTCGGCAATTTGGAGCGGAGCAACTCTGCAAACTCGACACTTTTAAGCTACATCGTGATAACGTCAATCGCTCGGTTATCGAAGACTGGCTTGACACTATCCCACAGCAGAATGCCGACTTGAAACTGGAATTCTTCGATGAACCCCCGGATAGATACATCGAAAATCTGGCTCAATTACTGACAGACACATTACGTGAAATGCCGGAAGAACACGATACCGGGACGCCGTTTCATGTAAGCACGGATGATATCAGACGGCAGACCCAATGGCGCAAAGAGAATAACTCGGCAGCCCCAAAGGTCCTGTTGGTTGACAATGACAACAAGCTGGTAGGAATATCCAATGTCTTTCTGAGTCTCACCAATCCGCGCGAGGTCTACCAGGCTATGACCGGTGTACGTAGTGACTATCGGCGGCGGGGACTGGCAAAATGGCTCAAGGCGGCGATGTTTACTGAAATGGAAAGACGCTATCCCAAATTTGAGAAACTAACCACAAACATGCGTGCCGTAAACGAACCCATCCGCAGAATAAACGCACAAATGGGTTACAAACTCGTCCATGAAGGGTTCGAGTTTACCCTACGACGTGAGCATTTGGAACAGTATCTATCGAAATCCGTATGATAGCCAGATCACTTGGCGATCATTAGGAGGAAATCTACTTTATGGACCAGAGAAGCCAGACCATATTTACGGAGCATAAGGATTTCGTTCTGTCCGAGGTTGCGAGTCGATACGGTATTAAGGAAAGCCAGCTCACTCGTCTGGGTTCATTCGAGAGCTTTGTCTACGAGTTCGAACAACAGAGCAGGCAGTATATTCTCAAAATAACCCATAGCATTCATCGCTCGGCGGATGCAATCAGGGGAGAGCTTGATTGGACCAATTTTCTAGCGGATCACGGCGTGTCTGTCGGGAGAGCCATTTCGTCGATCAACGGCGAGATGGTTGAGATTGTCGGTGTTGATGATTCCCATTTTCTCGTCTACGCTTTCGAAAAGGTAGATGGTCATTGTCCGGGCAAAGATGACTGGAGTGATCAGCTGTTTCAAAACTGGGGGGAGACTCTCGGGAAGATGCACGCCGCGACGAAGAACTACAATCCTCCAAGCTCTGCTCTCAAACGACACGAGTGGCACGAGGATGAGTATCGCGATCCAGACAAATATCTGCCGGCCGATCAGCCGTTAGTGATACAACGATGCCATGAAGTTGAACAACGTCTGCATGCTCTACCCGCCGATGTTGATTCTTATGGGCTGATCCACAGTGATCTACATCATGGGAATTTCTTTGTGACAGAAAGTGGCATCACCGTCTTCGATTTTGACGACTGTCACTATGATTGGTTTTCCAACGACATTGCCATTACGTTGTTCTATATGCTGCGGGACGAATCGATCGGGGAGAATGTCCCCTTTGCACGTCGATTCCTCGAAGGGATAATGACCGGATACGAGTGGGAGAACCACCTGGACCTGAAATGGATGAAGTGCATTCCCGATTTCCTGAAGCTGCGCGAAATTGAGCTGTACATCATCATTCACGCTGAGGATGCCCACAATCTCAACGGTTGGTGTCATAGGTTCATGGAGAACCGTAGAGAGCGTATTGAGGATGATGTGCCGGTTATTGATATGGAATTCTCATAGATTGGTTCGAGGCGTCCACTTCTGTGGGCTGTACCTGAGAATGTGGGAAGGGCATGTTGACGGATGCTGAGGAGACCGATGAACGACGATCATCATTCATGGCCGGATGAAAACCGGATACACTGCCTTGAAGATCAGGAAGTAATCGTCAGGGATTTTGCATGTGACGGCCTCGTCCTCGACATTGGTGGCGGGGGAGAAGGCGTGATTGGCCGGCTGAAGGGTCGTGAAGTAATAGCAATAGACAACCGAAGGAAAGAGCTTGAAGAAGCTCCGGACGGTCCGATCAAGGTTGTCGCTGATGCTGCCAGTCTACCGTTTCTTGACAACACCTTTCCGACCACAACAGCATTCTTCACCTTTATGTTCATGGATGAGAAAACTCACCCACAGGTTATGGCCGAAGTATTCAGAACCCTCCGAGAGGGTGGACAGTTCCTTCTCTGGGATATCCATTCACCGATTCGAGAAGGCAGTAATAAAGACATCTTTGCCTTCAAGATATTGATCCGCCTTCCCCATGAGACCATCACCCCTGCCTATGGCGGCCGGCGGCCGAACAAAGTACATGACCTTAATTACTATCGGCGTCTGGTCTCGGCGGCAGGTCTTCGGTTCGTTCGAGCGGAAGAGACCGGATTAACATTCTTCATTCAGTTTGAAAAACCTTACACAGGATAGGACTGCTCTTCCGAACACAAAAAAAACGGGTCGGGAGTAATCCCGACCCGCATTCGTCTTGTCTTGTCTGCCGTCTAAGCTAGTAATTCTTCCACTTCACCAATCTCTTCTCTCGCCTCACCGGCGATACGACCGATGTTCAGGAAGATAAGAAGGCTCTCTTCCAGTTTGGCAACTCCATTGATATAGTCAGAGTTCACTGAGCTGATGACGGGAGGAGCTGGCTCGATAGTCGAGCGTGGAATCCGAAGAACTTCATCGACCGCATCCACAATCATGCCGGTGACACTATTATTGATATCAACAACAATGATTCGGGTGTTCTTGGTCCATTCCTCGACACTCATCTCGAACTTCTTACGCAGATCAATGACCGGAATCACTTTACCGCGGAGATTGATTATTCCCTCGCAATAGTGCGGTGCCTGAGGAACCTTCGTGATCGGGACCATCCGGTTGATCTCCTGGACCTTGATAATGTCCACGCCAAACTCTTCCTGACCAAGCTTGAATGAAACCAATTGGATTAGCTCATCGAAGGACTTGTCTGTCTCTTTGCCCATTGTGAGAATCCTCAATATTAGTGTGACGTGGACCGGGATCAGTCCCGGTCCACGTCTTATTTCATGTCTTCGTTAATCAGACGAACACAGCAAGTTAGCTTACGCTTCCTGTTTGACCTTGAACCGAGCGACCATTTGCTGCATGCCTTCCGCCTGACGGTTTAGCTCTTCCGCTGCCGTCGCTGACTGTTCGGCTCCGGTGGCCGACTCTCTGGCGATTGAAGCTACGTTCTCAATGTTCTTGGAAATCTGCTCAGCTGCTGAAGACTGTTCCTCAGAGGCTGTCGCCATCTGCTGGATCTGGTCCATGACGCTCTGCGACATATTGACAATTTCAGTCAGACTGTTACCGGCCTTGTCAGCCAGTACCCGACCTTGATCGACTTCCTGAACACCGGTTTCCATCGAACCAACGGCTTCTTCGGTCCCCTGCTGGATACCTTTAATCATGCCGGTAATCTCACCGGTCGCCTTGCCCGTGCGCTCGGCCAGTTTTCTGACCTCATCAGCTACGACGGCAAAGCCGCGTCCCTGTTCGCCGGCGCGAGCCGCTTCGATGGCAGCATTGAGAGCCAGGAGGTTGGTCTGGTCGGCGATGTCATCAATGACACCAATAATCTCGCCAATTTGATCAGCCGATGCAGCCAGTTTGGCGATAGACTCAGCTGATTCGCGAACGACATCAGCGATTCGCTGCATGCCCTGGATTGTCTCGTTGACAATCTGGCCACCATTGGTGGCGTTTTGGGAGGCGGCGTTTGCGCCTTCGGTGGCGTCACCAGCATTCCTGGCGGACTCTACGATGGTGGCTGTCATCTCTTCAACCGCCGTCGAGACCTGGGTCACCTGGTCGGTCTGATCCTTGGCACCACGCGACATCTGTTCTGACGCGGAGGCAACTTCTGTGGCGGCCGAGACGAGTTGAGTCGAGTTGTCACCCATCTGGCGTACCATACCGGTCAGGTTGGTGGTCATGGTCTTGAAGCTGTGACCGAGAACATCCTGCTCGGACTTAGGATCAATATCTATTGTAAGATCGTTCTCGGCGATTTTCTCTGCTGCACCAGCAAGCTCTTTCATATAATCAATCAAAGAGGTGAAAGATTTTCCTAACACACCAATTTCATCGTTGGTCGTAACGTTGACGGTATGATTGATATCACCGGTCGAGATACCCTGAGCGATCTCAGCCATATTTGAAATAGGCTTCGAAATCGAGCGGGCAAAGAACCAACCTACAACTACGATCAGAGCGATCATGATGACCGCGATGGTAATCGTAGAAGTCTGCATTGAACTGGCGGCAGCAAACGCTTCCGATTCATCGATCTCAGCAATGATAGCCCAGCGGGTGCCGAAGACATCAAGCGGCGCATAAGATGACAGCACCGGGTTACCATTGTAATCAATGATTATCTTCGAATCAGTATTGCCGGACAGAGCATCACGCGACGCATCAGTATCAACACCGTTGCGATCCACGGTACCTGCAAACGAGGCGGATACACTGTGACCGGTCTGATCAAGATATGAGTCGGAACGCATCAGCTTGTCTGAACCAATGAGATATGTCTCACCGGTCTCACCCAGACCCGCTCGTTCCTGCATGATCGAATTAACAGCATCAAGCGGCAACTGCAGGGCGACGATCATCTCGACCTTGCCATTATATGTACATGGCTGGGCCACAAAAGCACAGGGGTCACCGTTACTTGGAGCGTAAGGAGCAAAGTCGGCGAAGCCGAAGCCCTTCGTGCTACTGACGTTGCGAACCAGGGCGCCGAGGTTTGAGCTTGAGTACTGGCCACTAAGGAAGTTGGTCTGATAATCAGCTTCCTTCGCTACCGTGTAGAAACAGTAACCATCCGGGTTGATCAGGAACAAGTCGTAATAGCCGTACATCTCCTGATATTTCTGGAAGAAATATGTCCCGTTCTCATCCTTGGGACAGAACGCTTCAGCAGCATCAATTTCAGCGATACAACCCCAGGTGACGTCCCCAATCTCCACCGGAGAATAGACTGACAGTACCGGGTTGTCGTTGTAATCCTGGATTACTTCCATGCCGGAGTTGCCGGTTGAAGACTCGCGGCCCGCTTTGGTGTCAACGCCGTTTTGGGCGACACTACCATTGAGGGAGGCACTAATTGAGTGGTTGGTTGGATCAAGATATGAATTGGAACGCATTTTCAGGTCAGAACCGACGAGATAACACTCGCCCGATTCACCCATACCGGAACGCTCCTGCATGATGTTGTTGATGGCCTCGGTGGAAATCTGAAGAGCCACAGCGCCGACTGCTTCACGGCCATCGAAGACCGGGCAGGCCACAAACATGGCCGGGACGTTGTTTGATGGAGCATACTGCGCCATGTCGGCCAGAGCCGGTGCACCCGAAGTGAGACACTTCTCCCAGGCACTCGTCAGACTGGTCCCTTCTCTGCTCAACACGGTGCCAAAGTCTGGCTCCTGAGTAACTGAGAAGAAGACATCGCCCTGATTGGGGTCGACCAGGAAGACATCATAATAACCGTACTCTTCCATGTAGTTTTCAAAAGTCGGTTTGTAAGTCTCGTAGGTGAGACTGAACTTCGCGTCCTGTAACAACCCCAGACCGGATAACCCTTTTGTCTTGGCTGCATTATTGGCTTTGCCAAGGTCTTTGCAGGCCTGAATTGTGTACGGATTGTTAGCCAGCACCTGAGCATCTCCCAGGCGTTCGCCAAAGAAAGTCTCGATCTGGTTCTTCTTGATAGCCTGAACGGCCATCAGTTTGTTGAACGCCTCCAGGCGCAGGGTACCGACTGTCTCCGTCAGCACGCCCATGTCACCTTCGCGCTCGCCGAAGAACTTCTCAATCTGGCCCTTCTTGACATCGCGGAGCGATGACAGCTGGTTGAAGGCTGCACCTTCAAGGGCGTCAGTTGAGGTGTTGAGAGTGGAGATTCCCACCAATCCCAATGGAATCAAACCGATCAGCAGGAAGATTGCGATCAGTTTGGTGTTGATCTTAAGATTCTTAAACATGTTTTTCTACTCCTTGTGTGTTTTCCTACTCTTAGAAACCGTACGTAAATTCCAAAGCGGATGAGAACTGGTTATCCTTGGGAGTGCCATCACTGGCGGTAAAGGTGTCCTCATCTGAGAAATCATACCGCAGTTCGATGAGTCCGCAAAGACCATCAACAATACTCATGGACGGAGATATACAAATGGCTTTCCACGATTGTTCCGTACCGGTACGGAGTCCATCGGCATCGTTAAACAGATCAAACCGCGTCGTCAATCCGAAACGATCTCCAAAAGTCCAGTTGTTCATCAGCAGGAATCCTGACCAGTTGCCGCTCTTGTTGCCTACCAGAGCTTTAGTCTCCGTTCCATAGTTGAACTCTCCACCAATGGTCCAGAAAGCTGCTGGATTGTAGGTCAGGTCAAAATCTATGACCGTCCGACGGCTTGAGTTGTTCTGATCCTGCTCGGGACCGGTGATCGCTGACAGACCAAAATTGAGATTCCCAGCCGGTGTGAATCCCACCCGAGTACCAAAAGTCTTGTCCTTGTTGTTGTCCGTGTTGACATCCCAGCCATTGACCAGATAGAAAGTCCAGTCAACCATCGCCGCAAACTCAGTCGCAACCATAAGGCCGGTGAGGTTTCCGGGGATACCATTGTCAAACACAAGAGCATGCGAATACTGGTACATATCGGGTGCGTCCAGAAGCTCAAAACCGATTGGGGCATTAAACTTACCAAACGTAAACGACCAGGTCTGGCCTGAGCCGACATTCCACTGCAGGTAACCCTGCTCCAGATCCATACCAAAGCCACCCATGCCGTCCGAAACATACTCGATGTCGGCATTCGCTGAAGCCTGGTCGGATAGTTTCTGCACCAGGTCGACCTCGACTTGATCCAAACCGAACGAACCTTCACCGGCGTTGTGATCATTATAATTGCTGGCATCCACAAATCCATTAAACGAAAGACCAGACCAGGGTTCAGTGAATGGCGACGTCGAGGTAGGCGTCTCATTGGGAGTGGGGAGACCACCATCAAGAGATGCCCACTGAGCGGTTTTCTTATCAACCATCTCTTTGAGAGCAAGGTTCTCGGCTTTCAGGGAAGCAATTTCAATGGCTATGGTTTGCCACTGTTCATCACTTACACCTTCGGATGAATTCCGGGCATAGGCGACAGAGAGTTTCTCAAACCCTGATTGCAAAACCGCGAGTTTCCGTTCCCATTCTGTCTGCCAGGACTTGTCGACCGTTCCCGGCTGACCGGATTCGAGATTGTTCATGTCGGCCCGCAACTTGGCAATTGCCTCGGTACGAGCAGTAGCTTCCTGATCAAGCTTGGCCTGAAGGTCAGCTTCGACCTGATTGACTGCTTTGAGAATCTGACCAAGATCCTGCGCCGCCACGCTACCGCAGACGACAAAGACCAGCAACAGCACAACGCTGAACACTGCTCCGAACCTATGGCCGGTTTTCTTGTTTACGAACATTCGCCCTCCCCTTTTCATCCGAAATTGATGATACGGTTCTGTGTCTTCCCTTTTGGTTCAGGTATCGTCCCAGCGTCGAGATTGTTAATTACCAATAAATAGTGATATAATACCTATGCCTAATAGGTAATCGTCAAAACGAATTCGGAACTGGATGCAAGATAAATTCCGGTATGACAGATTGTTGTCGAGACTGAAGACAGTGTCGACCAAGGTGTATGGCTATTGCAGGGTTTTCAGGTAGTTCTCAAGATTGGTTCGATCGCCATTGATCGCAAATTTCTTCCGGATACTATAGCGCTGATTGTTGACAGTATGGACGGATACGTTCAGAATCGAAGCAATCTGTTTGGATGAGAATCCTTGCTTAACCATATTACAGATTTCGAGTTCACGCGGGGAGAGATCGGTGTGGGCCTGCTCTAGTTTTCCGATCATTGGCTCCATGAGGTTACTCAGGGCATTCTCCAGAAGGCTAATTAAATGACCATCATTGTCGCCGAACTTCTCTTTGATGTTCTGAAGCAGGGGCAGGATGATGTGGTTGATATTGGATTGAAGTTGTGCTCCTGATAATTGCTTCTGTGTTTCTATCTGGTTCAGAACTTCGTTGAGGGCGATGTTTTTGTTTTCAAGCTTGATGCGTTCCACCTTGAGGGCATCGTGTGCTTCTTGAAGTTTCTGCTGAGCCTGCCTGCGCTCGGTGATGTCATGCCAGCTTGAGAGACTGCGAATAAGGTTCCCGTCCGAATCACGAACTGGCGACACATTCAGAATTACGTCCAGAACCCCCCCGTCCTTTCGCCGCAACTGGAGTTCTTCATCACGAATCACTCCTGTTTCCACAAATGTGGGGAAGACATTCGCTTTACAGTGCTTCGCGCTTTCAGGGGTATAGCATTCAAATACCGGTCGTCCTATGATTTCTTCTCTGGTATAGCCCAGTGTGTTCAGGAGCGATTCGTTAGCTTCGACGATAGCCGCCGTCTTGGCATCGACCGAAAGCAACATGGTAGGTGAGGAATTGAAAAGACGTTTGTAGTCCTCCTCACTCTTCGTCAATGCCCCTTTGGCTAACTTGTACTCGGTGATGTCCCGGGCTATGCTGCTGATCTCGGTTAACTTGCCGTCTTCATCATAGGAGAAGTTACAGGTCCAGATCATATCCCGCACGTCGCCGGTCCGGCTCACCTGCCTGTTCTCAATGGTTGCTGTCCGTAGTTTTTCCTGGAGCCAATCCCCAAAGGTCTTCTTGGTTCGTTCCCGATCGTCGGGATGGACAAAGTCAATGGCTGAAAGGCCAATGCACTCCTTCGGTTCAAGCCCAAGGACCTTGCGTGAGGAGCCGTTGACGAAGGTGAATACGCCCCGCTCATCGACCTTTGTTACGAGGTTATCTGTGCCTTCAATGAGATCTCGGTAGTTGTGCTCGCTTGTCCGCCGCGCTTGCTCAGCTTCCCTTTGTCTGGTGATATTCTTGAAACTCTCAATGATCCCGATCAGCGTTCCGTTTTCGTCTCTGAGGGCCGTGGCCGTGACTATGCAGGTCAGCTTGGAGCCGTCTGGTAGTTCCTTTTGCACCTCATGCTCGACCGAGTCCTCACCGCCGGTGATTCGTTTCAGGGGACAGTTGTCTGTACTGCACCCTGTGCCGGGAAAGCAGTCATAGCAATGCTGACCGACGATCTCCTCTTCCGATGCTCCGATCATCCGGCAGAAGGCATCGTTGACATGCACCGTGCGGTACTGGGTATCAACGACTCTCATTCCATTGGCGGTCGAATTGAAGATTCGCTCCCACTGGGCGGAGTTGAACCGGTTTGCCTGAAGATAATCGGTCTGATCAGGTGCGAACTCATTGGCTCGAAGCAAAGTCACTGACTGAGATTCCGGTTTTGCAGTGACAAATGTACAGGCACCGGCGTTGGTTTCTTGAGACTGGCGGTCTTGTTCGGCCGACTTCAGACTTCTTGATTTCACAAAATCTCTCCAGTGTACTATGTTTAGCAGTGACTAATGCCTTAGTAAATTATCGGTATTCCTGCGCAATTTCTGAACAGTGAGTGGTGTAGCTGAACGCACGCAGCTACGGAAAGAATAGTCACAACCATCCACAAAAAGCGGGTCGGGAATAATCCCGACCCACGTGATTGGTCATTGTACAAAGTCTGTAATTGTGTCATTCCCGTGTAAACGGGAATCCAGTCTTCGAATCCAGAACTGGATGCCGGATCAAGTCCGGCATGACAAACCTACAACATCCATACCACTCGTTTACGCTTCTTGTTCAACCTTGAACCGAGCGACCATTTGCTGCATGCCTTCCGCCTGACGGTTTAGCTCTTCCGCTGCCGTCGCTGACTGTTCGGCTCCGGTGGCCGACTCTCTGGCGATTGAGGCTACGTTCTCAATGTTCTTGGAAATCTGCTCAGCAGCTGAAGATTGCTCTTCAGAGGCGGTGGCCATCTGCTGGATTTGGTTCATCACTTCTTGTGACATGTTGACGATCTCAGTCAGGCTGTTACCGGCCTTATCGGCTAGCTCTCGACCCTTGTCAACTTCCTGAACACCTGTTTCCATCGAGTTGACGGCTTCCTCGGTTCCCTGTTGAATCCCTTTGATCATACCGGTAATCTCGCCGGTTGCCTTGCCCGTGCGCTCGGCCAACTTCCGTACCTCGTCAGCTACTACTGCGAAACCGCGTCCCTGTTCACCGGCTCGAGCGGCCTCGATAGCGGCATTAAGAGCCAGGAGGTTGGTCTGGTCGGCGATGTCGTCAATCACGCTGATGATCTCACCTATCTGATCGGCGGACGTGGCCAGTTTGGCGATAGACTCGGCTGATTCGCGAACGACATCAGCGATGCGCTGCATCCCCTGGATCGTCTCGTTGACAATCTGACCGCCACTGGTGGCATTGTCTGAGGCCGCTCTAGCACCCTCGTTGGCGTCGCCGGCATTTTTGGCAGACTCTACGATAGTGGCAGTCATTTCTTCAACCGCCGTCGAGACCTGGATAACTTGATCGGTTTGGTCTTTAGCTCCACGCAATGTCTGTTGTGATGACGATGCTATTTCATTGGCGGCTGAGACAAACTGATTGGCATTGTCATTTAGTTGCCTAATCACTTGACTCAGGTTGAGTACCATCGACCGGAAGGAGTTGCCGAGTTTGTCCTGCTCGGATCGGGGTTCAACCTCGACCGTCAAGTCATTGGTTGCGATCCTCTCAGCGACCTTGGACATATCTTCAAGGTATTTCGAAAGATCGGTAAAGACCATCCCCAGGACGCCAATTTCATCATTTCCGCTAATATCAATTTTCTGACTCGTATCGCCGGCCGCCATCACTCGTGCCAATTCGGCAGCTCGGGATACTCTGGTCGAAATACGGCGACTAATGAAGTACGTCGCCACTGACATCAACAGTAAACCGGCAAAGCCCATCGCCAGCACGATCATTAACTGGCTGTTCAGTCGGGACATCACTTCTTCTTCCGGTATGATTGTCAACATGATCGGCGCGGACGATGCCGACTGTCCATCTTCATCACTTGACGGTGGCGTTAGAGTGTTCTTTCCGACCAACATCACGCCTTCTGAGAGTTCGGTAATCGCCACGTGGTCAAGAGCTGTCTCACGGGACCACTCCGCCAAACTCTTATAAGAGTCAGGTTCCAAATCTGTCGCCTGTCCGATGGATGAAACGAAGCCCTGTGTCCGGTCCGAATACACTATGGCGGTCCTGGCACCAGGGAACCCTTGAGTGCGAAATTCATCACTGCATTTACCAACCGAGTTCTCAATCAGTGACCAATTTGTCAGGGCGATGATGCCGCCGTTGCGTGTGCCGGATGACTGGAATGAAGGACGGTAAAAGGCATAGGTGAAGCATCTATCTGCTCCCAACTGGGACAGCGTCGTACTCTCCAGAAAGGTGAGTTGCCGTTCGCCAGATCCCTTGAATTCCTGGAGTTCTGGCAGACGACTTCCTTTCATCGCTTGCATATTGCCGTTTAGCTTGCTCGACGAAGCGATCTCTACTATGCTTCCGGACTCATTCACTAATGCGATAAGTGCGAACTCGGGAGCATGGGATAACCATTTCTCAAACTCTACCCCTAATTCAGTCGTCGTATTGAACTCCAAAGCGATGCCGAACACATCGTCACGGGTCCATTCGTTGAAAATATCAGCGCAGCCTGTAAAACTGCGGTCTATTTCGTCTGCATATTGTCTGCCGGTAACTTCGATCAATCTTTGGCTGTTAGTGTGGAATTCTTCCTTTGCAAAGCTGTAGAAATACACTACGACGGCCGCCAGCACCAGCAGACTAATTCCCCCCAAAGATAGTATCTGATTGCGTATGTTCCACTTCAGCATCGCTGTCGCTCCTTCTCCTTACCGTGCCCCGTGGCTTATCAAGTTCTATCATTAGTCCGGGAACGTGTACGGGCAGATGGTTGACCCATCTGCCCGCACATCTGCATTCATTCGTATGTCCTACTCCGAAGCCATAGACACTATTGGTTCCAGGGTGGTAGGCACATTGTTCTCCGCTCTCACCGCTTTCCACTCTTTTTTCGTTATAGCAGCATCATTCCCGCTGATGCTGCTCATGATTTCAAAGTAGTCCAGCTGGTACTTGTCCTTGAGGACTTCCGCTTGGGGTTTGCACTTCACGGCAAAAACAGTCTGCACCGACTGATGGTCGAAGTCGCGCCAGGTTTGCTGATCCTTCAGGAAAGTATAGCTGTGGCCTTCAAGAGCCTGAATCACTTTCGGCGACTCGAACCCCTGAGCGCGTTCAACAGCATTCTTGTACTCGTATACAATGGTATAGGCCGAAGCACCAGAGGTGCTGGGATACCGATTGTACGTGGATGCGAAGCTCTCCACAAACTGCTTGCCGCGGGCATAATTGTACTTGTAAGGCACCTGCCAACACCACGGCAAAGCCCCAACTACGCCTTCCATGACCTTCGGACCACCGCCCTCAGCCATGCCGAGCGTTAAGTTCGGGACCACGATCTGACACTGGCTCTTCAAGCCCATAGTTGTGGCCTGGCGTACGGCGTTAACCATATCGGAGCCAAAGAGAACCAATACCAGAACGTCCGGCTTGACCATCTTAACCAGCGATAGCTGCTTGCTGAAGTCTTTGGTTCCCAGCGGCGTCAACACACCCTTGTGAACGTTATTATCCTGAGTATTGCTGAACTTCCTGGTGGCAGCCTCGGTCGTCCAACCCCAGGTATAGTCGGCTGTAATGTACATATACTTCTTACCGCCGAAGTTGGTATTCAGATAATTACCCAGGGCAGAAGCACCCATCCAGGCGTCATAGCATTCCCGGAACGTGTGCCGATGACCTCTGGTCCCGGTCGTAGCAGTGGAGTAGGTCAGGGTGCCAAAGAAGGGGATACCCTTCTCCTGGCAGATGTCACCGACGACACAAGCCACGCCACTGGAAGAACCACCAAAGAGCATCTTGCAGTTTTCCTGGTCGATCAACTCTGTGGCATTTTGCTTGGAGATGTCGGGCTTGGACTGAGAATCCCGCCATACCAGTTCAACCTGGTTTCCGAGAATACCTCCCGCAGCATTAATTTCATTGACAGCCAATTCGGCTGCCCGGAACTGGTCCAGACCCTGGACACTGTATGGCCCCGTCTTCGGATAGTTGAGGCCTAGTTTGACAATGTCTCCGCCAAGAACAGGTGCGGCGATCAGAGCCAGAGCTGCCAATACGAATAGAGAGTATGTGAAACGTCTCATTTCTTGTTTTCCTTTCCCATATTCATAGCCATTGTTGTGTGACAACGGCTAGAAGTTCATGATGAATGACGTCTCGACACGAAGCGCCTTTGCGCTTTCAGAGTCTTTGTACTCAGTTTCCCACTGAGTTAGTTCGACACCGAAGGTAACAGCCGGTACGATCGAGTACTTGATGTTTCCAAAAATTGCCTGGTTGCGTGAGCGATTGCCGGTGCTGAGGTCAGCATCATCCGGATCATCAAAACTAAAACCGGTTGTGAATTTTACTTTCTTACTGGGCTTAACCCAGGCGGAGACCCAACCACCATTGCTGGCCAAGCCGTCGATGCGGTTCGTGTTGAGAATGCTACCGAAGTAGCTTCCGAGGTTGGAACCGCTCCAGACCTCACCGGAGAATCCGGCGCCGGACGGGAAAGAAAGCATAAAGTGGCCGCAGGCCACCCAGGATTCATATTTTTCGGAGTTGCCCAGAGTGGACTCCGATTTCAACTGACCGTACAGGCCGGAAAAACCGCCGCGGATAGACCCGCCAGAAGTGAGCTTATGCGTAACATCGAGTCGCCCCTGGAATGAAGGGATGGCTGCATCCGTACCGTCATCCGTACCGTCCGCCGTCTCGCCGAGAGCCAGAGAGAAGGTAGGGGTCAGGTCGTTGCCGATAGTGCGAAACAGTCCGGCCGCCAGATTGGCGTTGGTCTGTTCAGTCTTGGCGACCGTGTAGAACATACTGACCTGAGGACGGCGGTACTGAATGTTGCCCGCACCCCAGAGTACCGGGTAATTGAGGGTTGACGGATTCAGTGGTGAGATGAGATCCCAGGACTGTCCGGCCAACAGTTTGAAGTTACCCGACTGGACGGTGAAGTAGGCGTGACGAAGCAAGAGCAGAGCCTTGTTCTCGGTGCCGCCTGCACCATACATGTCAAACTCCAGCTTACCGCCCACAGTCACTTGCTCGAAGTTCTTTCCACTAGCTTTGAAACCGAGACGTGTAGACTTGTGGGTCATGTTGAACTGGGCGTCATCATCATTGATAACCGACTCCTTCACCCACATGGCAAAGTTACCGTGGCTGGTTGGATTCTGGTCATACGACGCGTCAAGCTTGACGTAGCCGTACCAGTCAATGTCAAAGGTCGGCTTGTCGCCGGCCATTGCACTGGCTGCGAAGACCAGGAGCATTCCGATAAGAGCTCCATACAATCCGCGCTTGATTAACATAGTACCTCCTTAAAGTGTAGATAATGCTATCAACTTTATTGTTAGTATCTGTTCCGTTATTTAGGTTCTGGAATATCTACTCCTATTTATGTGATATTTCGACCGGCAGACCAAAATCATTAGCATTCTGGGTGAGAATAGAATAGGGGGGAGTGTGATTGAGGTCTCCGAATCGGGTTATTGCGCTGCGCAACATAGGTTTGCATGGGATTTTGTCATTTCAGGCACGCTCGGAAGGAGTAATGGGCAGGAATCTTGCATGCATCTTCGCAAGGCGGCCATATTGCTCGTGCTCTCCTTGACTTTTCAGGTCTATTCCGTATTATCCTGCCCTATGTTATGTAAGGTTAGCCAATGATTTCACTGTTTCTCGGTTTGGGTAATGTCGGCCCCCAATATGAGGGCACACGCCATAATGTCGGATTCGAGGTGCTCAACCGGGTTGTCAATAAGCTTTCCCGCGACGAGCAATCGACACCTCTTCTGCAGACAGATTTTTTTAGCTGGATGCAGGTCAGACTTGATGATCGACAGCTTGTATTTGCCTGGCCGCGGACTCTTATGAATCGATCCGGATTGGCGGTCGCAATATTGTTGGATCAGTTGGGCTTATCGCCCGAGGAAATGCTTGTAATCGTTGATGATTTCAACCTCTCAATTGGTCGAATTCGCCTGCGGTCTTCCGGTGGTGATGGCGGACATAATGGGCTGGAGTCGATAATTGAGGAAACAGGGAGCAGAAATTTCCCCCGACTACGTTTGGGAATTGGTCCGGCGCCCGATACTGTTAGTACTATTGACTTTGTGCTGGGGAAGTTTCAGCCCGAAGAGATTCCAGTCCTTCAGGAAATGCTTGACTTTGCGGCCAAAGCAGTGCTTTATGTAAAAAATAATCGCTTCGAAGAAGCGATGAATAAGTTTAATACCAACCCTGCTTAGCCGGTATATGTTTCCGGCCGAGCCGTTTGAGTTAACGTTCAACGTCCGAAGGGAGGACACTGCATGCGCGTCTATGAGACTACTTTCGTAGTCAATCCGCAAACTGATGATGTAGCTATCGACAAACAGGTGGGAGCCATTTCTGAGATTATCTCCGCCAGTGGTGGAAAGATTCTCCACGAGAACCGGATAGGTACTCGTCGTCTGGCCTACCCCATCAAGAAACTAACCCAGGGCTACTATGCTACCTTCGTTTATGAAGGTACCCCTCAGATACTACCAAAACTGGATCGCCATTTTTCCCTGGGCGAAGAGTATCTTCGACATTTGACTATTCTTTTCGAAGGCGACCTCAAAAAACTGCTCGGCGAGGACGAAGAAACCGCGACCGAGTCGGCTGAAGCCAAACCTGAGCGGCCTGCCGGACCTGCGCAGCGCCGGGCAGAAACTCCCGAAGTCGCCACGGCGAAGACCCCCGTAATCGAGACGCCCGTAACGAAGCCAGAGGAAGCTGCTCCGACACCGGTCGAAGAAGTACCTCCGGCACCTGTCGAGGAAGCGACTCCGGCACCGGTCGAAGAAGTGGCTCCTGCACCTGTCGAGGAAACGCCTCCTGTCGTGGAAGCTCCTCCAGTTGAAGAAGCGACTCCGACACCAGTCGAGGAAACGCCTCCTGTCGTGGAAGCTCCTCCAGTTGAAGAAGCGACTCCGACACCAGTCGAGGAAACGCCTCCTGTCGTGGAAGCTCCTCCAGTTGAAGAAGCGACTCCGACACCGGAAGCGGCTACCACCGAGGAAGCTACTCCTGTCGATAAGCCAACGGAAAAGACCGCCGGTGACTCGTCTCTGGACGAGGAATACCCGGAGCAGGAAGATGAGTTGTAGGGAGTTTGGTGAAATGATTGGTCATCGATTCCGGCAGGGGATGCTATGCGTCGTGTCGGATTAGTTGAACTTTGCAACGGAAATCCCAGGCCTGAGAAGGATGGTGTGAAATAATTATGAGAAGACGGAAGTTTTGTTATTTTTGCGAGAACAAGATAGAGCGTCCTGACTACAAGGACGAGCGCTTATTGCGACGGTTTGTGAACGAACGCGGGAAGATTATCCCCCGTCGTATTTCTGGTAACTGTGCGCGACATCAGCGAAAACTCACGATGGTAATTAAGCGAGCCAGGATGATGGCTATCATGGCTTTTGAAAGTGAGTCTTTCCGCTAGCAGCACAGGCGGTAAGCATCTTCGTGGTGCCGGCGCTCTGCCCGTAGTGGCGGCGATGCTGCTCTACTCGGTGACTCTTTATGGAGGTTCGGCCGAGGGAACCAGCTTGCTGGTTGCTGTGGTGGCGGCTCCGGTTATATACGTTCTTGCTATGTATCTCATTTATGGGATTGCGCGTCTGACATATCAACGTCAGACCCTGTGGCTCTGGGGTGGTGCCATGGGTGCCGTAGGTTTGAGCATGGTGCTAACCGATGGAACCCAACTGCCGGTGATTCTGGCTGGTTGGGGCGTGATATTATCGGCTGGCGTTGTCTCCGGTCAACTGACTATCCGCGGTGTCCGACCACGAATGGTGGTCACTTCAACGCTGATTGTCATGTCGGTTTTTGCTATAGCGCAGTTCTATATGCTGTGGCAGGAAGTGCTCGGCACTTCGCAGGAGACCATTGCGACGCTTGTCGAGGAAGCTCGGCGGCAGTTGAGTGTCATAGGCGAAAGCCCGGAACGTATCCGCGAAGGTTTGGAGTCTTTTGAGTTGATGATGAGTATAGCTATGAGACTGGTTCCGGCCGAGATGCTTCTCGGTACAGCAGCCCAATTCACGGTTGGTTACTTATTGTTTCTGCGGTGGATTGAAAAAAATCGTTTGGCTCCGCCTCAGATCGAGCCTTTTAGGTTCTGGAAGATACCGTTTCTGTTGATGCCTGCGGTGTTGCTGTTTGCGGTGCTTCGATTACTGGGCGGAGACGGGCTGAGTATTGTGGCCGACAATGGTTTGGCAGTGTTGGCTGTGTTATATTCGGTAGCTGGTCTGGCTCTGGTGGAATACTATCTGAGGAAGATGCAGTTATCGACATTTATGCGAGTGCTGTTTTATGTCATGTTGTTTCTTTTGCCATTGGTGAGCCTGACCGGTTCGCTGGTGTTGGGAGTAGCCATAGCTCTGGGGGGGTTCGTCGACAGCTTTGCTGATTGGCGCAAGATTCGCCTGCGGGAGCTGATGTAACAAAGTTATTGCCAACGATTTCGAAAGGATATAGTATGAAAGTGATTTTGCGAGATGATGTTGAGGGTGTCGGCGGTGCCGGTGAAACTGTTGAGGTCAAGAGCGGCTATGGTCGCAATTACCTCATTCCGCGTAATTTGGCTATTGTAGCCACCCGAGCTAACCTCAAGGCTATTGGCGAGATTCGGAAATTGAAAGAGACCCGCGACAAGAAATCGCGACGTCAGGCCGAAATCGTCAGGGATCGCATTGAGAAGTTGGAGCTGTCCCACGAGGTGCTGGTGGGCGAAGAGGACAAGCTCTTTGGCTCGGTTACCAATGCCGATATTGCTGAGCTTCTGGCAGCCGAAGGTGTTACGATTGACAAGAGAGCTATTCAGTTGGAAGCTCCGATCAAGGTTCTGGGAGTATACACCATTCCCGCCAGAATTGAGAAAGATGTGATGGCTAATATTAAATTGTGGGTGGTCAAGAAGTCGTAAGATGGAATTTCTGAAGGTTGCAGTAGACGGTCTGGCAATGGACATGACGACCAATTCGCCGGTAGTGATTTTGTCGCCCGAGGGTATCAACAAAGTGCTGCCAATCTGGATTGGTCATGCCGAAGCCTGGGGAATCGCCATGGAGTTGTCCGGGGTCAAACCCAGGCGACCGATGACCTATGATCTTCTGGCGAATATAATCTCCACAATTGAGGCCAGAGTGGATCGGGTAGAGATTACTTCCCTTCAGGAACAGACGTTTTATGCCAGGCTGCACCTGGTGTGCGGAGATCGCAAGTATGAAATTGATGCGCGGCCTTCGGATTCGATAGCGATCGCCCTCAAATTGGGTGCCTCAATTTTTGTAAATGAAGAGTTGTTTCACATCGAGCCGGATGGCTCTGCGGAGGTACCTCCGATGCCGACCGATCCGGAGTCGTTGCGGGAGCGACTCAAAAAAATCAATCCTGAGGATTTTGGCAAGTATACGCTCTAATGCTGCCTCTAAAGTCTCGGTACTCAAACACGTTGCGGCTCGCTAGCCTGCGACGAGTGACTCTCTGGCTGGTGGCGATACTGTTGCTGGCCATGGCTGCTTCTTACGCCGTTACGGATCAGATTGATCCGCCGGAAGCAACCAGTGAGTTTGCTAAAGGCAAGCGCCTTCTTCGCGAGGGTGACTGGTGGGGTGCAGCCTCTACATTCGAACGATTAGCCGGGCAGTATCCACAGTCCACAGATCTCGATCAATTTGTTTTTCACCGGGCCAAAGCCAAGTACTATTTGGGCGAATTGAGCGATGCTATCGCCGGTTTCAGTCATTTCCTGACAAAATTCCCAAATTCACCAGAACAGCCTCACGCTCGTTTTTTCCTGGCTAATGCATTCTATCGCAAAGGGGATATCGACCGTGCTCTTGATCAATACATGGCCGCTTATGGAACGAGCCGTGATAGCCAGCTTGATCAACTGTTGATTCGGTCGGTGACCGCACTTTTTCAGAATGCAGGGGCTATCTCGATTGACGAGCAGGAATTTGATGAGCTATCAAGCGACAAGAAATGCCGTCTGGTGAAGCCATTGTTGCCTATCCTCATGTCTCACGATCAGATTGCTACCGCCAAGACTTTTGCCAGTCATTGCGATGAGACGTTGGACCTGACCCAGTATCGCACTGAAGTCCGGAATCGCAACAAGGCACTTGAGGTTGCTATGCTTCTTCCGCTCTCAGGAGACCTTCAATCCTACGGGGAAGATATATATAATGGAGCCGTCATTGCCGCCGAAATAATGCGTGATCAATCGGACAGCGAGATTCGGATAGTGCCATACGATACCAAGGGGAATCCAATCGACGCGGCTCGTATCATTGGTGAGTTCACTCACTCAGCGATTGATGCCGTCATAGGACCGCTCACTAGTGAGGCGGCGGCGGTTGCTTCGGCGAGGTTGGGGAGGAGTGATATCCCGCTTCTGATCCCGGCGGCTACTCAGGCCGGGCTGACCCTGCTGTCGGAATCATCTTTTCAATTGTCGCCTAATATCGAGCTTGAGGGGATTCGCATGGCAGAATACGCGGTCTCGGTATTGGAGGCCGATTCTACCGCTTTGATTACATCCACATCCGCGGAACATCTGCACTCCAGTCGCGCCTTTGTACGGCGATTTGAAGAACTCGGTGGCACTATAGTAGCTGTTGAGTATTATCGTTCCCGCGATAAGGATTTCGGCCCTTACATTCGGGATATCAAGGCTATCCTCCTCGGTGCCACACCCGACTCAGCTTTCTATGTCAATGCCCGGGGCGACACGATTGATGTCGATGGCCTTCCGGCGTATATTGATTGTCTTTACCTTCCCGGTGGACAGAAGCAGATTCGACTGTTACTACCTCAGATACATTTCTACAACCTCACCGGTGCCTATCTCGGTTCCGATCAATGGGGGGAAGAATCCATCTATCGTTTGGGGGATGACATCACCAAGCAGGCAGTGTTTCCATCCCCTTTTCTCACCGGAGGTCAGACAGAAGGGTATCTTGAGTTTGCGGCTGCCTACGATGCGCGCTACGGCGAACAACCACGACGGCTGGCGAACCTCGGATACGATGCCCTGACTTTGATTGGCCGTGCTCATAACTCAGGGGCGGAAAATCCGTTGACTGTTTCGGAGTATTTGAAAACGGTAAGGAATTACGACGGTGCATCGGGAAAAGTCAGTTTTGGCTCCAATCGTGAGAATGTCGAAATGCCGCTCTATCGCATTGTAGGTGGCGAAGCGATTCCGATGGTTTCAGACCGTGGGCAGGTCTCGGACACGACCGATTGACCTCCAAAACGTCGCAGATACTGGTTGTATCGTTGCGATTCTGCCTCATCAATATATTTCTTAGACTTACAGTGAGACTTGATCGGGAGCTTAAGTTTTGTATATTCCACTAAAGGACTTTTATCAGATCGTAAGTGATGGGAGTATGTGGTTATGGGAGAGAACAAAGTAGCCCTCAAGATGGTGGTCGATGGCAAAGAGCGAGACATCAGTTTCGAGGAACTCGCACTATCGAATAACCTCGCCCAGGAATCTCTGGTGAGACTCTTAATCGAGAAGGGCTTGTTTAAGCCGGAAGAGTTGATGGAGATGCTGGAGAAGGTAAAGAAGGAGCGCTACCGACATATCGATGACAAGTAGTGCACGACTATGAACGACGATCTTGAGACAAATGGGCAGGATTGTCACGAAGCGAAGGTTCATGACGATGGGCCTGTGCTCCAGTGGCGTTGTCATCCAATGAAGCGGCGACCGTGGGTGTCGGTGGCTGTAACCGTGTTTGTGGCACTGGTGGTTGTCCTGGTGTATTACGGTACCGAACGCTCGCAGGCGTTTGCTACGCTGGCGATGGTGGTGATGTTTGCCTCGTTGGCGAAGTTCTATTTTCCGACTTCATACAAATTGACTGACGACAAAATTTATGTCAAGACAACTACTCAGACGCTCATTAAGGAATGGTCGATTTATCGTTCCTGCCACCCGGACAAAAACGGCATTCTCCTGTCGCCATTTACCAGACCCACCCGGCTGGAGAATTTCCGGGGTTTGTACTTGATGTTTTCCGAGAACCGCGACGATGTTGTTTCGTTTGTGAAGGCACGCGTTAGTTCGACGGCGAAACATCCCGTCAGCTCTGATAAGGAACCAAAAGTATGAGTTTCTTTCGTGGTTCGACTCAGTTTCCGGATTCGGGAAAGCCTGTTCTGGCTGAAGATGAACGGGCCGTCATGGAGAAGGTGGCCAAACAGGTGGTGGATCGACGTATGGCGGTACCGGCGATTATTTTCCTGGAGTCGGTCAAACCGCTAAACTTCATTGCCTCTCAGACGCTCGTTTTCTTTGAGCCGATCATTCAAACAGTATTCAGTTTCAAGGATTATGAGGCCTTTCGCACCGGGCTGGAGAAGCGCGAGTCGGTGGAGATTCTCATTCAGCACATTGAAGAACTTGATGCCGTTAGCTACGAACGTGAGAAACGCATCAAGAAGTTTATGAAGACCGAGCGGAAAAAATGGAAATGGTATCAGCGCTGGCTCGGTCTGTTCACGCCCAAAGTAGAAATCCCCGACGAGATTCTCAATCCCCCCGAGGAAGAGGATACGGCCTCGACTGAATCTTCGTAATTTGGTGGCCCATCATTAATGGCTTGTTGATAAAGTCACATAGTCAGTCATTGCGAGCGATCCGCCTAGGCGGAGAGCGTGGCAATCTCGTGCGTTAAATATCACAATAAGTTGAGATCGCCACGTCCGCTCAGGGCGGACTCGCGATGACAAGTTCCGAGGTTTGTCAAAAAAACCTTCCTGATGGGATACTCCGTGTAGAGTATGCCTGGCTATTCCCGCCATAAATGGTTGGCCGTTCGGTCTTCACTGTCAGGGGGGAGCTTCTCTCATCAGTAGCAATCACGTCGAGAGTACCAGAGAATGGCGTGTTTTCCCATATCCGAGACCCAGGGTTCTGTGATATCGTACGGCTTCAAAGAACCTCGGAGCGAATACACCTCTCGGCTGCTACGCCAGAAGTTCACAATAAATAGCCGTCGGTCAGTTTCACTCACTATCCAGATGTTGCCTTTCGCAGATGTACCCAATCCTAACGGACAGGGGATGGCGTCGTGAGATGCTATGAAATCTCCCTCTTGATCGAACACCTGAATGCGGTTGTTGCCATAGTCAGATACAACAAGACGCGCCAAACCTGAGGCTCCATCGTACTCAGCAATGTCGATCGGACTCTCAAACTCACCCGGTCGAGTTCCTTGCCCCCCCCAGAGTCTCTGAAAGTTACCGTTTTCGTCGAACACCTGTATACGGTGGTTGCCCGAATCAACTACATAGATGTTCCCGTCTCTGTCAGCGTCAATCCCGGTAGGTGTGTTGAATTGGCCCGTGTCGGATCCGGATTCTCCCCACGCAAGTATGAAATTGCCATCAACATCAAATTTCTGCACCCGATGATTCCTTGAGTCAGTGACGAACAAGAAACTATCCCCAGAGTCTGATTGAGCCGATGTAATTGAAACCGGTCCCCTGAATTGACCCGGCCCATCACCGGCCTCACCGAAGCAGTAGACATGGATGTCGTCGATCGGAAACATCTGCACTCTATCGTTCCCGTAGTCTGCGACAAGAAGTACAGATCTCAGAGATCCCAGCGACGCTCGAAACTGCACGCCCATGGGGGAGTCAAACTGACCCGGTTCTGTACCGTGCCCTTCGAATGGTTCCCAGTATTCTGCCGTCGGCGAGGTATCACTATCACAGCATGATGACAACTGGACGCAAATCGCTGTAGCCAAAATCACAAGTATACGCATATCTGCTCCCTCTTTCCCGAGTTCATCTACAACAGACAATATGATGATTTGCACTCGTATATGCAAACGATCCGGATTTGCATGACTTGTCAAAGTGCAGTCCAAGTAGATCGAAACTGTCTGCAGTTTCGACAATCCCCCCCTACATGGTCAGAGACAGTTAGTATAGAGCGGTTCTCATGAAGCTCATGAATTGCTATTCACATACCGGCACAGGTCCGCCGGTGAACAGATAAGCGACCAGGTAGGTTAGGTCACTGATATTAATCGCACCTCCACCTGGTCCCACCAGTCCGTCAATGTTCGCTGCAGCCAGGATAGCAGGAGGAGGACCTCCACTGAATAAGTAGGCCACAAAGTAAGTCAGGTCAGCTATGTTGGGTCCTGCTCCATCATCGTCAACGTCGGCACAGATGTAGCTTTCGCAGTACAAAGAGACTACGCGGACATTGTCGATATTCCAACCGCAATAGCGCAGGCCGCCATCGGTGGGACCCATCGTCCAGCGCAAATAGACCTCGGAATCGTTGTCGGCGTACTGAGAGATGTCGTACTCAATTTCATTCCATTGCAGATCAACAATAACAGCGGGATTCTGCCAGAGAGTGGTCCAGTTTGATCCGTCGGTACTTATGGACACACTGGCTTGGTCATAATCGGGTTGTTCCACACCTAACCACCGACAGAATCGGAGGCGAGTATTGTACATTTCCGAGCAGTCGATAGCGGGTGAAGTGACGTGCTGTTCGGGAAGGCTATTCTCGTAGTCACCGGCGAGATTGTATCCCATCACGGTAGGGCTAAGACAGCCTTCAGTTGGATCGGGGACGGGGTATTGCAATTCTGCTCCGCCTACTCCCAGGGGTACACCTCGCTCCCATAGTCCGCCCGAGATTGTCCAGCCGTTGTTGGTTTCGAAATCATCCTGGAAAACAGTGATCTCTTCTGTAACGGAGATAGCCGTCAGCGGTTCGGTCGGGTTGGGTGCGTAGCGTGGTCCAGTCTGTGATTCCTCGAAACTTACATAGTACTCCGCCTGTCGTCCGCATTCAGTTGGAGGTAAGACAGCTTGATACTGCTCACTCTTCACCGCAACCAACGGAATCACCACCGAATCTGTGCCGTCGAGGCAATAGTGAAGAAGACCGCTCCCCGGCACTGGTTCGCCCTCTCCTATGCCGGTCACGGTCACATCGAAAGGCGTCGAATCTGTAGGCGACGCGACCTGAGGAGTCCCGTTGGGAAACATGATTGCCAGGCTGCGCACAGCTTTGATTCGGACGGCGGGATCGGCAAAGAGATTGGTTTCGTAGTATGTCCAACGCATGGCGACGTCATTAATGCGAGCGGCCAGATCAAATCGAGCATCAAGCATAGCCATGCCCAATTCCGGGTATCCTTCGTCGGCGCTGTATATGGCGTCCCAGAACTCGCGATTAATAACATGTACCGGATGCTGGGTTGAGCGAGACCCGATTCCGGAACGAGAGTTAGCGATACACCCAAATCCTCCGGTCGCAAGTTTCACAGTGACATACTCTGCCCAGCAGTCATTGTGGTCGAACATGCCCGCCGTGCATCCTTCGGCATACAAGAAGCAATACTCGGTATTGGTGAGTTGGTTCTTTATCATGGTCGTATCGGTTCGCATGGCGTAGCCAATGAAACTGTGTCCCAGATGGTCAACAATATGTACGCCAGAGTTGATACGATTTATGATCTCGCTGGGTGGCCAGTAATTGTAGGGATAAGAAGTAAGATCGTAAAGTTTGTCGATCTCGTATTTTTCAGGTGGAAAACCGCAGGTGGTGAAACCATGTGCATTCGAACCGCCCACCATTTCCTCCATGGCGTAACCACCATATTCACCCAGGCCGCCAAAACCTAACTGTTCTCCGACCAGTACGACTTTTGACAAGTATGCTGCTTCGCTCTCAAGATAGGCGAGTGACTTTGTCACCATGTTGTTGGCTTCTTCAGTGGTCTCTGCAGATATGCGGCCAACGCCGACTTCAGGCAGCAGATCGATATCGCCGCCCCCCTCGCCGTCAGTAGGCTCTCCCCAGTAGCTGTCGCCATCATAGTTGTAGGTTCCGTCCAGATTGCCAAAATAGATGTCACCCGGCATATCATATTCAGTAAGGCTGCTGGAGCTAAGTTGTAATTGAATGAACAGGTCGAGGGCAGGTATGAGGTTGTCATCGCCACCGATGAGGACCATTTTGATGCCGTTGGACAAATACTCATTACGAATATAATCACGAACGCTATGCGGATCGTTGGCCCCGATCTGATCCAGAGTGTGGATTTCGGTCAAAGTGCCGTGGGCGTCGTGATAATCCTTCAATGGCAAATAGGCATCGGCGAGGAATGTGGGCGCTATTATCAGGAGGTCGTAAGCACTGGCTGCACGCAGACCTGCTGGAGGGTAGCTGTCGAGTTTGGAAAAGTTATCTACGCGAACAGAAACGGCCCGGGCGTCGTTAGCTAAACCGCGGACAGTCGCAGTGGGAGTCGATTCCTCGGTTCTTACTATGAGTTTCATCTCTTCGTAATAGTAGAGATCGCCACTGGCTGGTGTATATTGCACTGGAATAAGATCAATAAAGACGACTTGATACCCTCGGAAAGACTGGGTGGATCTGACCTGGTACATTGTCGTCGGAAGGGGTTCACTGTGGGTGTATGCCATTTCATCAATGGTCAGAGGAGGAAGTTGGTCCGGAGGAGTAGACAGCTCAAAGGGGTACTCAATAGGCAGAAGGCGT
Source organism: Candidatus Zixiibacteriota bacterium (assembly GCA_019038695.1). Lineage (NCBI taxonomy): Bacteria > Pseudomonadati > Candidatus Zixiibacteriota > Candidatus Zixiibacteriota bacterium. The sequence continues at coordinate 22,492 of JAHOYZ010000007.1, read as the reverse complement.
AGGCCGGTTCCGACCAGGAGTTTCTGGCCGGCTGTGATCTCTACCTCCGAGAGCGTGTGACCATATGGCAGCAATATCCTGGCCCTTTTCGTAGGCAACGCCGGTTGGCCTGCCAGTCCGGACACGGGACATCCATCCATCTCCAGCGCATCAAACATCTCGCCGTCGATCTTGACAGTTTCAACTTGTGGAGGTGAGAATGTGTATGTTTGTACAATAGAAGTGGATGATTCATTCTCAGTCGCTGCCATTGCGGTGACTAAATCAAACGTAACTAATAAGGCGACTACCCATAAAGACCAGCGTGCATTAGTCATGACTTCTCCATAATCTGGTGCTAACTGAACATTAGCCATTCTGTCTGTGCTGAAAGTAGGTCGTGATCGCTGAGGTAACCGGTGTAACAGTCAGGATAGATTTCCCAGCACTTGAAAATTTGTCCTAATATCTAATATATAGTTGAAAACCCATCTTGTCAAAACCGAATTGGTGACTGACGAGACTTGTCAATGCGACGGATATTTCTTAAGTTGTCTCCATGCCGGCGAATCTGCCTCCTCAGTACTACGAGCTCGAACGCGAGTTCCGAGCCGAGACCGACTCCCGCGAAAAGCTGCGCCTCGCTCAGGAACTCCTGCGTACCATGCCCAAGCACAAAGGGACCACCCATCTTCAGGCCGACATGAAGACCAAGATCGCCAACCTAAAGCGCGATATTGAAAGTGGTGGGAGTAGTCACGGTGCGCGGCAGACAGTTGCCCGTGACTATATCGAAAAAGAAGGAGCGGGTCAGGCTATCCTGATCGGACCGCCCAACAGTGGCAAATCTTCGCTGGTCGATTCATTGACCGGAGCCAAGCCGCTGGTGGCCGACTACCCCTACTCCACTCGCGAACCGTTGCCTGGCATGATGACCTTTGAGACAGTCCAGTTCCAGTTGATCGACACGCCGCCGATCTCACCTGAGACGTTCGAGAACTATCTGGCGGGATTGATACGCAATGCCGACTTGGTTGTGCTCGTGTGTGATCTCGAAGCGAACACCATGCTTGATGACCTGAAGTTTATCGTTTCCCTGCTCAAAGAAAAGCGCATTGTTTTCTGTCCCGAGATTCCAGAAGAATCTGATGATGCGCGTTTGTGTTGCAAGAAGACGATCCTATGTGCCCACAAGAGTTATGAGGATGAAAGCGGTGCGAAACGAGAAAGACTGGCTTGCCAGTTCCCCGGACTCCCGATGGTTTCCACGTCGATAATTGATGACGACAGTCTCGATACCTTCCGCAGGACGATTTTTAAAGCTTTCAATATCATGAGAATCTACACCAAGCCGGTTGGCAAGGATGCTGATTTCAAGGATCCGGTGATTCTCCCCGAAGGTGGAACGGTTGAAGATGCCGCCAGAGGGCTTCACAAAGACTTTGCCGCAAAACTCAAGTTTGCCAAAGTCTGGGGTGAGGGGAAGTTTGATGGCCAAAAGGTCCAGTCGGACTTTCAGTTAGCTGATACTGACATTGTGGAGTTTCATATTTGAGCCTGGCCGACATGCAGAGCTTGCCAACCTGATGCCCAGGCTGTACCATACGCACCATGAAGAAGGAAACCAATGGCTAAGCGGCGCCGTCGTATTCTCATTACCAATGATGACGGATATTATAGTGACGGTATCACAGCGCTATTTAAGGCGCTTGACAAGGTGGCTGATGTTTTTATGGTGGCCCCCGACCGGGAGCAGTCGGCTAGTTCGCACTCTCTCACCCTGAACCGCCCCCTGCGCGTTCATCGACTCGACCGGCAGCGCTACACGACTGATGGAACTCCGACTGATTGTGTTATGCTTGCGCTTCATTTGCTCTTCAAGAAAAAGCAACCCGATATGATTATCTCCGGGATCAATCACGGTGCCAACATGGGGGATGATGTCACCTATTCCGGGACAGTGGCGGCTGCTATCGAGGGTTCCATTATTGGTGTGCCGTCGATCGCAGTGTCGGTAGTTGGCTGGGAACCCGGATTACCGATGAACCGAGCGGCCGCGTTCGTTGTGAAATTGATCGATTTACATGATCGCATGGAATTGGACCCGGCAGTGTTTCTTAATGTTAATCTGCCCGGTGACAACGGACGGCCATATCGTAAATTCGAGTTTACGCGCCAGGGAATACGACACTACAAAGATGTCATTATCAAGAAGACCGATCCACGTGGCAAACCGTATTATTGGATAGGTGGGCATCCCAAGTGGGAAAACACGCGTGGATCGGACTATGAGGCGGTCAAACGAGGGGTGGTCTCTATTACTCCTCTGCGACTCAACTTCACTGACAGTGAATCGCTGGAGTGTCTGCGCCAGGCCAGATTGCGTATGTGAGAGTAGCTCTCGGAACCTGAGAAGCAATCCCAAAATACAGTTGACTTCTGCGACTATTAGCAGTTTCTTGGGCCGTCGAGATTTATCGGGGCGTGGCGCAGTATGGTAGCGCACTTGGTTCGGGACTAAGGAGTCGCTGGTTCAAATCCAGTCGCCCCGATTTTCTTTGACACTCAGGGGTGGGGTAGTCAGCAATTGAATTCTCGAACCACTTTGTCTTTGAGAGGTAATCCCTGTGGATGTAAACAGGAAACCAGTTGTCGCCGTAGTTGGCGCAGGAAAATGTTCCAAGAAACTCAGAGATATTGCCGCTGTTATTGGCAAGTATGTCGCTGAACAGGGCGGTGTTATTGTCTGTGGAGGTATGGGTGGCGTTATGGAAGGAGCTGCCCGCGGTGCCAAAGAGGCCGGGGGTGTGACTATCGGGATACTCCCCACTCAGGATAAGAATGACGCCAACGAGTTCATCGACTATGTTATCCCCACTGGTTTTGGTGAGGCTCGTAATATCATGGTTATCCGGAGTGCCGATGGCGTCGTGGCGTTGCCCGGCAAGTATGGCACTCTCTCGGAGATGGCCTTCGCTCTTCAGATGAAAAAACCTCTGGTGTCGGTATCTGCCTGGAAACTCGGTGATGAAATCCGCCATGTCGAGACTCCGGAGGAAGCCGCCAAATTGGTCATGGAGTTGATCGAGGAAGCCCAATGAGTTCGGTCGGGGCTGAGTTGCGGATCGAGGGATTCGTACAGGGCGTTGGCTATCGGTATTTTTGCCTCGTTCATGCTCGTAATCTTGATCTTACCGGCTGGGTGAAAAATAACCCCGACGGGTCGGTGTTGGCGTTGGTTGAAGGAGACCGCAGTAGGGTTGAGTCGCTTATTGTTGAATTGAAAATTGGCCCGAGTAGTGCAGTGGTAAAAGATATCTCAATCAAGTGGCTCGATCTTACGGGCCAGTACTCCGATTTCAAAGTTAAATCCTGATACTGATAGGCAAGCCATGTCTCAAATCAAGAAATACATTCGATCCATCCCTGATTTCCCCAAGCCGGGAATATGTTTCTATGACATCACTACTCTGCTTCAGAATGCCGAGGGTTTCAAACTCGCGCTTGATGAGATGGAAAAGTACGTGAGGTCGTGCAAACCCGATTCATTGGTAGCCATAGAATCTCGAGGGTTCATTTTCGGTGCGGCGCTTGCTGATAGGATGAATTTTGGCGTTGTTACCGCACGCAAACCAGGGAAACTGCCCTCTAAGACAGTCAGTGCTGAGTATGCCCTCGAATATGGTACCGACAGCCTCGAACTCCACGCCGATGCCCTTCAAAAAGGGGAGCGGGTAGTGGTGGTTGATGACCTGATTGCTACTGGCGGAACATTACAGGCGGCTTGCTCACTGGTCGAGAAATTGGGCGGCGAAGTTGTTGGTGTCTCGGCCGTCATTGATCTCAGTTTCTTGCCCTGGCGGGAGAAAATGTCCGCCTATGATGTCAACTGTCTGATCTCCTTCGATTCCGAATAATAGCTGTGGCATAGCCTCTCCCATGAAGGCTTGCACGTAATTGTTGCCTGCAACCTGATAACTTATAACTTCTATTTGTATTTCTTGATCTTCTTATACAGGTGCGAGCGTTCCAAGCCGAGTTGGCGGGCGGATTCAGTCATGTTGCCATTGTTGCGTTGCAGAATGTTCTCGATGTAGCTCTGTTCAAATTCAGTAACGGCTTCTTTGAGCGGTCTCACAGTATTTTCCTGCACAGGAGGCATGAGAGGCTTTAGGTCGGATGGTCCGATCTTTTGGCAGTCGCAGTATATATTGACCCGCTCCATCAGGTTCTTCAGTTCACGAACATTACCGGGGTAGTCATAAGCGGTCAGGGTATTGATTGCCGCCGTCGAAAGAGTTCTGGTAATTGAGCCGGTTTCATGGGCGAAGCGCTTGAGAAAATGAGAGGCCAACAGAGGAATATCATCTCTGCGTTCCCGCAGGGGAGGGAGCTGAAACTGAACTACGTTGAGACGATATAGAAGGTCTTGCCGGAAAGTCTGATCGGTGACCATATCTTCCAGATTGCGATTGGAGGCGGCAATGATGTTGGCGTCGACGGTGACGCTCTTGTCGCTACCAACGGGTGTGATCTGACTTGATTCGATGGCGCGAAGTATTTTGGCTTGAGCATCAAGGGACATCTCACTGATTTCATCGAGGAAGATTGATCCGCCTGAGGCCTCGACAAAACGCCCCTTTCGGGCTGTACTTGCCCCGGTAAAAGCCCCTTTGACATGACCGAACAGTTCCGACTCAACCAATTCGGATGGCAGTGCGGCACAGTTTACCTCCACAAAGGGACCATCGGCCCGGTTGCCGGCGCGGTGGATCATGTGGGCCACCAATTCCTTGCCGGTACCGTTTTCGCCCAGAATCAGAAACCGACTTGTTTTGCCTGCGGCGCGAGTGATGTCCTTCTTCATCTGAACTACAGGCGGCGATTGACCAATGAACTCACCGTAAACCAGAGAGGCTAGCCGTCCGGTCTCGGCCCTGAGACGACTGGTTCGGGTAGCGTTGTCAATTGTTACCAGGACGCGGTCGAGCGAAATCGGTTTTTCAATGAAATCATACGCTCCTGCTCGAATCGCCCCCACTGCCATATCAACATCGGCGTGACCTGAGATCATTACGACCATGTGACGACGATTCTTCTTGAGAAATTGTTTCAGCAACTCCAATCCGTTGCCGTCACCAAGCATGATGTCCAGCAGGATCAAATCATAGTCGGTGTCCAGGTGCTTGCTTCCCTCAGCGAATGAGCAGGCGGTCGTTATTTCATGACCGCGGCGTTGAAGGGCTGATTTCAAAGAATTGCGAATATTCTTTTCGTCATCAATGATCAGTATCTTTGCCATCATCTTGCGGAAGTAAGATTGTTACTTCCGCTCCTTCTTTTTTAAGGTTACCAATTTCCAACGTGCCGCCGTGGTCGTGAACTATACGCTCGCAGATAACCAACCCCAGGCCGCTGCCGTCTTTCTTGGTGGACAGATAGGGCTGAATGCCGGCCTGGATGATCTCATTCGCAAAGCCGGGTCCTGTGTCGGTGATAATTACTTTGAGGGTCTCGCCGCTATCTACAATGGTTACAACCACCCCAGATTGGGATCCTGCTTCCAAACCGTTCTTGACGAGGTTTATCAATACCTGCCCGATAGCTTCCGGGTCTAGATGTACAACATCACCAGTAACGTCACAGGCAATCCGCAGTCGGCCATCGGCCGTTTCAGCTCGATACAATGAGGTGAGGTCGGCAATAAGTCGTTTGAGCGATGTGTCTATGGGTGTGGCCGGTTTCATGCGAGCAAAAGAAACAAACTGGTCCAGTAGCGTGGTCAGGCGGGCGACTTCGGTTTTTATTGTGCCAGTGGTTTCATCCAGAATCCGGGGGAAGTCCTCAAGGTTTTCATTGTACGATCGTCGCAGGTCATCCGTACTGATCGCGATTGGGGTGAGCGGATTCTTGATTTCGTGGGCGATCTTGCGTCCCATGATTTGCCAGGCGGCAATCTTCTCGGCCGTGGATAATTCTCTGCGGATATTACGGAGCCTGATTGTCATATCGGTGAAGGCATCAGCCAGTTGGGAAAATTCGCCCTCCTCGTAGGCCATGACAGCCGTATCAAAATCGCCGTCAGCGATGCGGGCGGTAGCATTGGTCAGGTTGGTTATTTCTCGCCGGGCGCGACCGGTGATGTACCACCCCAGGACCAGAGCCACACCGACGGACAATAGCGCCACCAGACCCACCAGCAACAAGAGCGTACCGAAGATAGGTGGAGGATCTTGCGATTGGAAGTCGGCCACTACCTCGAATTCGTCGTCGAGTGGGCCACTCAATCGAGCCCGGAATTGGCCATTAAGGGCGTAGAGTTGTCCAGACTCCATTCTGTTCCGCAACTCCCGGGCGGAGTCGTTGAAGACGCAGCGGATATCAGCCTCAAGTATCTCGGACATCAGGCTCGTGTATTGTTCATCCACGTATTGGCCCGTATATAGTAGTAGGCCATCTCCAAGGTGGTCCACCAAAGTCCAGGCAGCATGGACACCTTCGGCATCGTATTCAACGGTCGCGATCACCGGAAGGAACATCGATCTTTGCAGCGGATGGATATCCTCTTTGATGAGATTGCCAATCAGTCCGGGTCGGTGATGACTGGCCAGCACCCGGTAGTTTATGTCCAACACTTCCATGAAATCCAGCCCGGCAGGTTTGTGTCCCAGATCGATCTGATCGGCTCGGCCGGATCTCACTAGCGCTTTGGTCCGCATGAGAAATGGCGCGTCCCTTAGGGAGAGAACTCTTTGCACTAAGTTGGACTGGAGGATGACTTGAATGCGTTCGAACTGTAACAGGTTTTCCTGGATCCGTCGATGATCGGCCTGCTCTATTTGTTTGGAGGTCTGGAAATAGATGGCAGCCAGAATTGCCAGCGACGGCAATACCGCCACCAACAGCAGATAAACGCGGATGCGGCTGGTGAATGTCATGGCGCGCAACTTTCACGCGGAAGGATGATCTTTATCAAATCTTCAATGCAGATGACCCCACTGTTGTCAGATCGCCAGCCGGTGATACTCTCCGTCGTGGCGGCATACACGGTTGGTCGATAGAGGGGCAGAATACCAATGTCGTCGCGAAGACTAAGCTCTGCTAGATTGCAGTAGTAGTCGGCAACAGTGCTGTCGCTGGTGCGCCGAGCGCTCCTTAAGTAGTCTCCGATTATCTGAAGAGTCTCCGAGACGTCGTTTTCGGGCGGAGTCTCTTTAGAGAGCAGGCATTGCAAGTACTCAAGGCTGGCTGTAGCATTACCCTCCATAAGCGGCACCGGGATCAGTCGGATGTCGGCTTCAGTTAAGTCGGACTCTACCGTGATCCGGATTCTCTCTCGCGAAAGTATGTCGGCATAGTAGTGAAGAGCAGCGTCGAAAACCGGATGAGTTGCCCCCAAACTGAGAGTTCTCGGCTTGGGGCGGAGTTGCCTCAATAACAAACGTCCCAGTTCGGGATCGTACGGATACGGACGCAGGCAAGCCTGCTCAAGCCGGGTTCGCCCGTACCACGTCAAACAATTATATGGTAGAGGTGCCTGTCCCTCAAAGATGAGTGACATCCGGGTCGGGTCAAACCGGTAATACAATGAGGTAGTGATCAGCGCCCGGTCTTTCTGCAACCGGGACAGGTTTGGAACCAGAGCCACGTAGAATGGTGCCATTGTCCCGGCTATTGTCCGGCAGGCGATGGCGGGACGCATCTCTCGAAAGCCGATAATAACATCCAAACGACCGGCCTCGAAATCGAGTAACATTTCAAACTCAGAATCATATTCCCGAAAAGACAGCTCGTTATAAATTGCTCGCGTCGGATTGAAACCACCAGTCAAGATGTCAATGGGACCGCAGTAGCCAACCACTATGGCAGAAAGACTGTCGATCGGGGCCGGATTGAGAATGATTGTGATGGAATCCAGGTCAAGCGAATCGGTGTAGCCAGAGGTCGGATAGCTGTAGGATATTCCTAACGCTGAGGTCTCGATGCATCCCTCATAGACCGGTTCACTCTCTCGCATGATCACAAATCGGCAATGGCGTAGAACGCGATCCTCTACTCCCCGGTCGAAATAGAGTCGGTCATGGCGACACTGGATTGCGTGCGCCCTAAGTTCCTCGCTGGCTGTTGCTCCCGGCAAACCTATTACCAGGCCAACCGTCGCAAGAATGATTATTGTCGCGATTCTCTTTCGCATAGGCGTTCCCTCACCCTGTATACACCGTGACTCCATTCAGGGCTGATCCTGCTCTTTCTTTCGACCGCTATTGTGTCATTCTTGACACAGCTAACCTATTGTAAGATAAAGGATGATTTCAATCGGGGCAAGCATTGTGTCAAAATAGCCACACTAAGGCACGTATAGTCATGTCATGCAAACTTATATATCAATGCAATACAATGCCTTAGCCGTGTTGGCACACGACTTGATATAATCTCAAGGGAAGACACTAACCTCTCTTGAAAGGAGAACAACATGTGGTACAGGAATCTGATTATTGGATTGGCAGCATTGCTGCTTACTTTTGGAGTTGGCTGTTCCGGAGATTCAGTGGCTGAACCGGAAGCCTCGGTTATGGACCAGGTCATCGACAGTCTTGCTTCTGCTCTGGCTGAAAATCTCGCTGAAGTTGGCCCTCCGTTAGCAGCAGCCGAAGAGGCGGAGCCACTGGTTCCATCGACTTTGGATGGAGTTGATGACGGTCCTGAGTTTGACGCTGTTGCTGATGTTATCGTTGTTGACTCGACTGTTTATTCTGCCCTGAAGGATGGAGTACTGATTTACAATCTGTCAACACGGAAGTATCAGAAGATTGCATCTGATGGACCGATCAATGCTCTGGCCAGTTTTGCCGGTGAGGTCTACGCCGGTGGGGATGGTCTCTACAAGATAATTGGTTCCACCCTTGAGCCGGTTGACATGGAACTGACGGGTGTCATTACGGAACTGTGTGCCAGCGGTTACAGGTTGGTAATCGGTACCGAATGCGCCCTGTATGCGCGATCTATCTTTGGTCATGAACTGCTCATGGATGATATTGAAGTCACGGCGCTGGCGTCGGAGATGAGCGACCTCTGGGTTGGTACGAATGGGCAGGGATTGTACCGATGGGATGGCAGAGAATTCCGACGGAGGTTTCTTCGTCGCGACACTACTATCTTCGACTATGTCAGTACGCTTGATTTCAACCACGACCATCTCTATGTAGGCAGCGCTGACGGTATGTACATCTACGATGGGGGGAAGTGGCGCACCCTCACGGTTGATGATGGATTGCCGTCCAACGATGTTCGAGTGATAGATGCGTCAGCATGGGTAGTATACATCGGTACGGCCGACGGAGTCGTTTCATATTTCAATGGCAAGTTCACGCCGGTTAAGAAGCTGGACCGGGTTACACCAGTTTGTCTGGCGGTCAAAGGCCGCAGTATTCTGGTCGGTTCCGAAGGCGACGGTCTGCTGTGCAAGACTGGGCCGATAGTAGCAGAACTACTGGGGAAATCGTCGGATCAGCCGCTGGATCCTCTGGCTCTGATCGGTCAATAACTTAGACACCTCCTCCGGTGTTATCCTGAACAGGCGTTTCGAGAAAGACTCGGAACGCCTGTTCTATTCTGTTGCCAATGCCTGCGATTCGTTCCTATTATAGTGTCGGCGTCTATTTAGTCCGCAGTAGGGCGGAACCCCTTGGTGGTTCCGCCGCATTCGGCAGGAGCACAAAGGGCTCCTGCCCTACAACTACTGAACTATTTAGGTAAGCGAGATTGTGCCAGGAGTATTGGAATTTGACAGCCGGAGAGTGAGCCATGAAAACATTTCCCTTCCAATATGAGGCCGGCAAGCCGATCCTGATTTATCCTGAAGGATCAGAAACGAAGGGGGGAGATGTACTTGAAATCGGACCCGGTCGCGGTGATCTGCTGCTGGACCTGGCCGAGGCGATGCCTGCCGCTCGGCTGGTGGCCATCGAAATCGGAAAGAGAAGATATTATCGGCTGATTCCCCGGATCGAAAAACGGGGTCTGAGTAACATCCAATTAATTGGTGGTGACGCCCGCATCGTTCTAACCAACCATTTCAGCCAGGGGGCGTTTGATAAAATTTATGTTCTTTTCCCTGATCCCTGGCCCAAGAAACGTCACGCTTACAGACGACTTCTCAATACTGAGTTTATCGAATTGCTCACCCGTTTTCTCACCGTCGATGGTGATCTGTTTATGGCCACCGATGTCGACTGGTATGCCGAGTGGGCGGCGAACAATGCTGAGAGTCTGCCACAACTGGAGAATATGGGGAACCCGTATGTGGATGCTTCGGAGTTGTTCAGCTACACCCCTACTTATTTTGAGCAGAAATGGCGGGCTGATGGAAGATCGATTTACTATATGCGGTTTCGACGTTTGGAGCACGCAGGTCCGTCATCGACGGACCCGCGCTAACTCCGTTTTCCACACCTTCAAACCCTAACCAACCTCCTCTGCCAATTGATAGCGTTTGTAAATACGGGCATAGAGACCTTCCCGTGCGATCAACGCCGCATGGGTTCCTTCTTCCGCTAACCGTCCTTCATCAAGCACGAAGATTTTGTCCGCGCGCTCCAGCGTATCTGGTCGGTGCGTTATCAGGATGGCTGTTATCTCCGGCATAACCTCATTGAGACGATCCCACAATGCGGCCTCCGTGTCCGAGTCGAGCGCCGATGTGCAGTCATCCAGAATCAGCAATTGTGGTTTGCCAACCAGCGCCCGAGCCAGTCCCAACCGTTGTTTCTGACCACCGGAGATTGCCACTCCGCGGGTACCGATAGGTGTCTCCAATCCTTCCGTAAAGTCCTTCAGGTCCTGGCCTAACTGCGACACCTCAATGGCCCAGTCGATCAGGGCAGGAGATATTCCATCCCGACCGATGAGGATATTGTTCCGAATGGTGTCGTTGAATAACACCGGTTCCTGGGGTACAAACCCGACATTGCGGCGCAGGTCCTCCAGGGTGAACTGGCGCAGGTCACGACCATCCAGATCAATCATTCCCCCGGTCGGATCGACCAGTCGCGGAATCATGTTCACCAGCCAGCTCTTGCCGGAGCCGATTTTTCCCACGATGGCGACCGTCTGACCGGCTTCAATCTCTATCGAAACGTCTGAGAGTATTCGGTGCTCAGATCCTTCAAATGCAAACGAGACGTTTTGCAGGTTGAGACCTCCTGCCAGACGATCCCCGTTGCTCGTGCCATTATCGGCTACCATAGGCGGGACATTCTCCAGTTCCAACAAACGGTTGATCGACACCGCCGATTGCCGTGATTTGACCAGGAACTGCCCGATGTCAAACATGGGGAAGACCAGCCAGGTCACATAGTAGATAAATGTAGCCAGATCGCCGATCGACAAATCCGAATACAAAACCTTGTAGCCACCAGCTACCAGTACAATCACAACGCCAAACTGCCAGATGTAGTTATACAGCGAATCAACGACGGTAGTAACCTTGACGGCGCCGATCTCGGCCTTCCGTCTATCTCTGGCTGCCTCGTTGAATTTCTTCATCTGGGCTGTTTCGCGAACATAAGCTTTGACTACTCGCACACCGGAGAAGCAGGCTTCCATCGTGTCGTTGAAATTGGATATCTTCTTCTGCAACCAATCGTAGCGCTTGTCCAGGAGCGACGAAGTGATAAAGAAAATCACGATCAACAACGGCAACGGACCTGTTGTCCACAGGGTCAGGATCGGGTCGATTGAAATCATCATAACAATAATGAACGTCACTGCCAGACAGGCCTCATACAGCCTGAATATCCCTGAACATGCGAACCACGATAGTTTCTCAGCCACGTCGTCGGTCATCCTGGTGATAAGATCACCGGTCCGGAAGCGATTGAAAAAATCCGGTCCTTTAGTGACAATCTGGTTAAAAGCATCCTGACGAAACAACCACTCGAGTTTCAGGTTCATCCACGCGCGCCATGACTGGAAGTAGGCATACATTATGTGGGAGAACAGACCGAGGATTATGAAAGCGCAGCCAAACGACTCGGTCGGACCCAGATCATACTTTAAACCTAAGTCAGCCAGACCGATCGCCAGCCAGTGCTCGGGTAACTCACCGGTTTTCAGGACATCAACAGTAAACCCGATCAGGCGTGGAATGGTCACCTGCAGTGCCACCTGTATAGGAGTCAGTAGCAGCAGGATCGCAATCACGCCAGGGTAGTCCCGATAGTATTTCCAAAACCATTTTATCTTAGCCAGCATCTGATGCGACTCCATTTCTATTCTTGAACTGCAGGTGGAACAGCTTCGAGTAGTAGCCGTCCTGCAGCAACAATTCTATATGTGTCCCCTGTTCGATGATTTTCCCGTACCGGATAACCAAAATCCGGTCAACATCGAGAATCGTCGACAGGCGATGAGCAATAATCAGTGACGTACGATTAGCCATGAGCTTGGTGAGCGAGGCCTGAATCGTTCGTTCCGTTTCGGGATCGACTGAGCTTGTAGCCTCATCCAGAATAAGCAAATCCGGATCGACCGCCAGGGCACGAGCGAAAGAGAGCAGTTGTCGCTCGCCACGACTGAAATTGCTGCCTTTCTCCGAAACCGTCGATTGGTAGCCATCCGGCAGTTTCCGGATGACCGGATCGGCGGCGACTGTCAGACAGGCGGTCACAATCTGTTCATGACTGACCGTTTCCGATTCGAGACCGATATTGGACGCCACGTTACCCGGGAACAGGATTATGTCCTGCAAGACCAGGCCGAAACGTCGCCGCAGATCAGCTTTCGTGATGTTGCGGATATCTATACCGTCTACGGTGATCCGTCCCTTCTGGGGATCGTACAATCGCAGTAGCAACGATATGACTGTCGACTTACCTCCACCGGTGACACCGGCCAGAGCGATTCTCTGACCGACCGGAATCTCAAAGCTGACGTCACGCAAAACCCAGTTGTCATCATCACTGTAAGAAAACCAGACATTCTCAAACCTGATGCCTTCTTTCAGGCTTTCCCACCTGACCGGCTGAACCGGGTCAACGACCTTGGGCTCAATCGCCAGTATGGCAAAGATCCGTCGCGCTCCGGCCAAACCCTTCTGGAAAGTTCCGAGCTGGTCGGCAGTCCGTGCGATGGGATCAAACTCTTTCCAGATGAGAATGATAAACATCACTATGGTTCCGGCTGAAACATCCCACACTGCTCCCATCAGAAGCACTATTCCAATCTTCACCCACTCAAAATAGAACAGCAGGTTGAAGAAAACACAGACCGCAATATTGACCCAGGCGTCTTCGCTGAACTTGCGTTCATTGACCCGAAAGACACGCTCGCTTGCCCAGTCGCCGCGATGGAATATCTGAACAATAGACATACCTTGCAGATACTCAGTCAAGGTGGCGGTAACTTCGGCCATCCGCTTGCGAACCTCCAGGAAACGATGGGTGGTCAGCCGGTGGAATATCCAGGTCAACACCGCCAGCAGCGGCAGGAATACTATCAGGGTGAGAGCCAGTTTCCAGTGGACGTAGAGCATGATGGAGTAGATGCCAATCATCATAATTACATCCCCCACGATCAGCACAACGGTGTTGGTGAACAACATTCGCAGCGATTCGGTGTCGGATTCCACTCGCGCCATCAGTCGGCCAACCGGGTGCTTATCGAAAAACGGAACGTCCAGCGAAAGAATGTGATCGAACAACTTCTGCTTCAGTTGCAGCATGATGTTCTGACCAATCACTTCCAGCTTTACCCGTTGTACATACTGAAGCACAATCGTTGCGATCTGCAACAGCACGACGATCAGACCGATACCGAGTAGCGTCATGAAGGCTGCCTCAAGGTCGGATCCTGTGACCTGGTCGTTGAGGGGTCCATCAATTGCTCCCTGGAGTAGCCACGGCCACGCCAGAGACATAACAGTCACCACAATGAGGAGCCCAAGACAGTAGGCCAGTCGCTTCCGTTGCTCGCGGAGGAAAGGCATCAGGCGCCCGAGAGCGCGTCCGAGCGTTATCTCCTGCTCTTCACGCGTATTTTTTTCATCTTCATAGAACTCTGCAATCATCTTGTTTGCCTCTCAGTGTTTGTCCGACACCATTGTGCCGCAAAGTGACAAGGCCCATCCTTCGAGTCACAAAAAAACCCGCCAGACCTTGTTAAGTCACGGCGGGTAGAAAACTTACCTTGTGAAATACGTCTACCTTATTGGACGCACTCCTCCCGCCGCATAATGGCTTAATAGCACACCGAAACTATTGATCATGAACCTAATCATTAAAACCAATCTCCTTAGCAGCGCGAGTTTCTCATATCAATATCCAGACGAATTCTTTTCCTAATTGTTTCAGCAAATATATAATTTCATCGGCAGGTGTCAAATACTTTTTAGGGAATTATTGTTTTAAGTAATGTCAAGGCAGGGTGGCCCACCATTAAATGGTGGAAAGTGGCTGGATGGCCCATAGCTTGCTAAGGGATTTGTGAACTTGTATACTGGATGCGATGATCTGGGAAAAACCAACAAGGGGATCGAATGTATATGGGTAACACATTGTGAGGTAGAGTCAATGTTAACCAAACGCAAGTTGATGATATTGAAAATAGCAATTCCTGTCGTTTCTATTCTGACGATTGTTGCTGCATTCTACTCACTAGCCACCGTTGGGAACCGCCTCGGATTACTGGTTGCGTTACCACTGGGTGCTACCCTTTTTGCCCTGATCAAACGTCTCGAAGCCCTCAATGCTGATCCTGAGGATGGCAAACATCTGGAACCGAAAGGTGACCACCTTGCCAGAAGGAGTTTCCTGAGAAGGGCAGCGATGGATACCGGATTGTGGACCGGCGTGAGGTTCATCCTTTGCAGTTGGATAATGATCCTCATCTTTGCTGTTGCCATGACTGGCCGTTTCTCAGTGTTGATCGGAATCAAAATTGGTATGATAATTCCTGTACTCTGTGTAGCATGGGAAATATGGGTACGGTTGAGCAAGCGCCGCAGAAAGAGGCTGGATGAAGATGCGGGACATTGACTCGGTGCCCCTCATAAAGCCGGAGGCGTCAGGTGGGATGACCTTGTCGAAACTGAAGACAGATTTTGACTTACTCAACTACCACCCACGGAATCATGCCCAAACAAGTTTGAGCATGGCACCCGGCGAGGAACTGAAGACAGTATCGACCTACACACCTTCCTTCGCGCCGGAATCCCAACCTACAACTAACTGTACAACTCCCCGCGCAGTTTGTATGTTCAGAAACGAACACACACCGTCCGGAGGAAACTGTATGCGACATTTTCTTTGTGTCTGTTTGATCGCTCTTGTCATAATCGCTCTGTCACCGATGGATGCGGCGGCTGAGAATACCATCCCGAAAAATGTTGCGGCTGTGCTTGAGGTCGCTGGTGACAACGCACCCGAATTGCAAAAGGTGTTGGATCATTATACCAAGTCCGGCGACACCCTCAAGTATCAGGCGGCCTGTTTTCTGATCGGTAACATGGAGGGGCATAAGTATGTGATCTTCAAGTTTGTCGATACCGCCGGTGAAACGGTGGAGATTGACCCCCTGGCTTATCCGGACTACGATTCATTGATGGCTGATATTTACCGGATAGAAGATACGCGCGGGGAGATTGATTACGAGAAGGACACGGTGATTGAGGACGTGAAGGCGATCACGGCCGACTATCTGATTGAGAATATCGATCTGGCTTTCGAAGCCTGGCGCACCAAGCCGTGGGCAACCGGATTGCCGTTTGAAACTTTCTGTGAAGGTGTTTTGCCGTACAGGGGTTCCAGCGAGCCGCTTGAATCATGGCGGCGAGAGTTCATGACCAAGTATGCCAATATCGCCGATCAAATGACCGATCCATCCGATGCCGCCAAAGCTGCGACGATTATCAACAAAGATATCAGAACCTGGTTTGGATTCGACGAACGGTTTTATCTTCATCCGACCGATCAGGGCCTGCGCGAGATGCTATCCAATGGACTAGGGCGTTGCGAGGATATGACCAATCTGGCCATCTACGCTATGCGAGCCAACGGTCTGGCAGTTACCTCGGACTATACGCCGCATTGGGCCAACTCCGATGGTAACCATGCATGGAATGCTCTCATTATGCCGGACGGTTCGGTTTTGCCTTTGATGGGTGCTGAAGCCGATCCGGGTGAGTACAGCCTTTCGGCCAAAGTGGGCAAGGCGTACCGTAAGGCTTTCGGACAGCAACCGGGCAATCTCGCGTTTGTTAAGGACAGTGCGCAGAAAGTTCCTCGTTGGCTAGGGGGGAAGAGCTATAAGGATGTCACTAGCTCTTACACCACTGTTTCTGATGTCGTTATCAAATTCTCTGAACCAGTGCCGGACTCGGTGCCGTTTGCCTATTTGTGTGTTTTCAATTCCGGCGACTGGCGAGCGATTCATTGGGGCAAAGTCGAAGATCAGATGGCGTTGTTTACCGATATGGGCACCGGCGTGGCGTACTTGCCGATGTTTTATCTCAATGAAGAACTCGTCCCAGCTGGGTCGCCGTTTGTATTAGAAGATGACGGGTCGATGGGGATGTTAATTGGCCATCCCGATGAGCAAGTTGCGTTGGCACTAGTGTCGGAAACTCGTCGCACAATTGAGAAATCAACTACCGGAGTCGTGATATCGGCGCTCGAACCGGGCAAGAGCTACGAGCTGTTCTATTGGGAGGACGGATGGCAAACGGTCGGTGAAGGAATAGCCGGGGAAGGTCCGTTGGAATTCGCTGCTCCGGCCGGAGTGTTATATCGGTTAGTGTCATCGGATTCGAGAGACGAAGAGCGCATATTTACATGGGACGGTGGGCAACAGATATGGTGGTAGGCAGTGCCGTATTATGACGACCACTTGTCAAGACTGACCGAACAATATAAACTGAGGACGCGTGAGAATGAAATCGATTTGTCTACTGTTAGGAATCCTGTTTATGGCTGTGCCCATTGTGGCACAGGAGTCCGCTACATTTGACGAAGCGAAGCAACAGTCATTAAATCAAGACAAGCCGCTCCTGCTTGAGTTTTTCCGAGACGAATGAGAATACTGCGAACTAGCCGCTCGTGAAGCGGAATCGGAAGAAGCAGTCAAAGCAGCTCTGGCGCGCGTTGTTCATCTGGCATTAAATGCGCGTGAAGGCGAGGGAGTGCAACTGGCGAAGACATACAATGTCGGCAGCTACTACCCGTTGTTCGTCCTGACCAACGCCAACGGAGATGTGATTTTTCGTTGGACCGGCTACACCGGAGCCAAGCGATTCATTGCCTCGATCAATCAAGCCTTGACCGATCTTACAACTGTTAAGCAACGTAAAGATCGATTTCACGCTAATCCTAATACTCGGGATGGTCTTTCTCTTGCCAGTTATTCCAAGGGTATCGGGGAATTTCTGAACGCCATCCAATACTACCAACAAATCGAAAAACTGTCCGGCCGTGACTACTCTATGCAGATATTCGAGAGCAGCGCCAACGCTGTCTGGGGTGATTTGTTGCCTTTTGACTCGGCAATATCAAGAGCTAATGTCATCCTTAATGCTAAGGTAAGAAACAATCGGAATATCGAAAAAGTTGCGCGGCTCATGGGTAACATAGCTCGCAAGCTCAACAAGACCGACCGGATTGAGAAGTACATTCGAGCGGGTCTCAAAGTGACCACAGGTTCAAAAGAGGTCAAGACGATTAATGCCCACAGTAGCTTTCTGGCTGACAGCGCTCTGTATCTGGCTGCTGATACGACATCGGCGATTCGACTTGGCAAGTTGAGTCTGGGCGAAGGATGGTCGACCAAACCGGGCAAGTATTATTCATTTGGACTGTGGTGTTTCCAGCGACGCATCAATCTGGTCGAAGCGGAGAGTTTTGTGCGTCGAGCGCTTGCTCTGACTGAGCCGGGTTTTTTCAGGGCCAAGCACCATGACCTGTTGGCCGAGCTGGCTTTTACTCTGGGCCGTCCGGGAGAAGCTCTGGCTCAGGCTGAACTTGCTTTACTGGAACAACCGGTCAGTGAGTTCTACGAGAAGCAGGTGAAGCGTTTCCGTGAGGCGGTGGGGAAAAGGTAGGGGAAGTAGGACACCAACGCATTTTCATTTGTCGCGGGGTTCTTACCAGGTGTTATTACCGTTCTATTCTTTACAGCATGTGAGCCTATCCATAATAGCCCCCTCGGGGCAAAAAACCACTTGAAAGCACTGTCCCTTGTCCCTATAGTTGCATCAGGATTGCCAGTTGATTATTCAGTGCGGCCGACGCTGTTGATGCGGTTGGGTCGCTTAACTCAGTAGAGGCTATGTACCAAAAACAACGCACTATCAAGACTGAAATCTCAATGGCGGGAGTGGGACTGCACACCGGCAACACCTGTACGATGACTTTCAAGCCGGCGGCGCCCGACACCGGTATCCGTTTTGTACGAGTTGATCTTCCCGATCAACCATCAGTGATCGCCGATATCGATCACGTCGTAGATATTTCCCGTGGCACGACACTTGAGGACGGGAAAGCTAGGGTTCATACGGTCGAGCACGTACTGGCGGCGTTTGCCGGTCTCCAGCTCGACAACATGATAGTCGAATTGGACAACAACGAACCACCCATTTGCGATGGTTCAGCCATGCCGTATGTGGAGAAGCTGCTCGAAGCAGGAATTGAAAGACAACAGGCTGACAAAGTCTACCTTGAGATCGATACCCCTATGGCCTACCACGAACCGGAACGCGGTGTGGACCTGGTCGTGGCGCCCTCGGATGACATGCGTATCACTTTTATGATCGATTACAAGAATCCCGCCCTGGGGACGCAATATACAACTCTCGTTGATCTTGAGAAGGAGTTCGTTGATGACTTCGCTCCGGCGAGAACGTTTTGTTTCCTTTCCGAAGTAGAGGCGCTGAAAGACGCCGGGTTGATCAAGGGTGGTGGACTCGATAGCGCGGTAGTCATCTATGACTCCGATCTTGGCCAGGTCGAGGTCGATCGAATTCGCCGGGTACTGGATTTAAAGGATGAAGCCTTTGTTGGTGAGACAGGCATCATCAACGATGTTCCCCTTCGTTTCCCCAATGAGCCGGTCCGTCATAAGGCACTGGACCTGTTGGGAGATCTATTTCTGATCGGGGTTCCATTTAAGGGGCATGTGCTGGCGGCACGTTCAGGGCACAAGGCCAACGTGGCGCTGGCTCGAAAGATGCAGGAGCTATACAAGAAGAAGAAAATTGCAGGCAAATATAGTCGGGCAGGCACTGGCATTCTGTTCGATATTGATGCCATTCAGAAAATCATGCCTCACCGCTACCCATTCCTGTTGATCGACCGAATCCTCGATCTGGTTCCAGGCGAGAGAGTAACGGCGTTAAAGAACGTGACCATCAATGAACCGTTCTTCCAGGGGCATTTCCCAGGCCATCCGATTATGCCCGGCGTACTTGTTCTCGAGGCGATGGCTCAGGCCGGAGGCGTACTTATGCTCAATGCTATTGCCGAACCGGAGAAGCATGTGGTCTACTTCATGGGAATCGACAATGCTCGTTTTCGCAAGCCGGTCAGGCCGGGGGATCAGTTGCGGTTTGAGCTGACCATGAACTCGTTCCGGCGCAAGATCTGCAAAATGTCGGGCGAGGCTTTTGTCGATGACGACAAAGTGGCGGAGGCAGACTTTATGGCAATGGTGGTTGAACGATGAGCAATATACATCCGACAGCAATAGTGTCCGCGAAAGCTGAACTGGCCGAGACCGTGACAGTGGGACCGTACTCGATTGTCGAAGACAACGTTCAGATTGGGGAGGGGACAAAGATTGCATCCTCAGCCTTGATCGCAAGCGGTGCCCGGATTGGTGAGAATGTCACGATTGCACACGGTGCTGTTGTCTCTACTGTTCCTCAGGATTTGAAATTTGGCGGCGAGGAGACAACGGCAATCATTGGCGACGGGACTACTATCCGCGAATATGCTACTGTCAATCGCGGCACAACGGACAAACGGCGTTCTCAGATTGGCAAGAACTGCCTTATTATGGCCTACGCGCATGTGGCCCACGATTGTACACTGGGCGATAACGTCATCATGGGCAATGCTTGTACGCTGGCGGGACACATTGAAATTGGCGATTACGCAATTCTGTCGGGGGTGTTGCCGGTACATCAGTTCGTCAAGATTGGGGCGCACGCGATGATCGGTGGTGGTTTTCGCGTACCACAGGATGTTTGTCCTTATGCGATGGCGGCGGGATATCCGCTAAAAATTGCCGGGCTTAACATTGTTGGGTTGAAGCGTCGTGGTTTCAAACTCGACACGGTCAAGGCTCTTCGTGAGGTTTTCAAGTTGCTTTTCTTCAGTGAACTGAATACGACTCAGGCAGTGGATCGCATCAAGGAAGAACTTGAGATCATCCCTGAAATCCAGGTGATTCTTGATTTCATCAATGATTCCAAACGCGGATTGGTGAAGTAGGGGAGGAGGGTTTTGTCTATTTCTCCGCAACTTCTTTCCGCTTCAGCACCTTGAAGTAATTCAGGCACGTCTCGAAAACTCGCTCGGCGCCCACCCGATTTGTCCGGTCGGAAATGTTTAGTTCCAGTATGATCGCCTCAGTGCCACCATCGTAATATGAAACCAGGACTGTCGGGATGAACCGCTGAGGATCATTGAAGTAGAACGTTGGGACAATATCACCTCTGAAGTTCATCATCGAATCTACCGGCCAGATCAGAAGATGCTCTCCATAATGTGCTCTTAGTCGAGCCGTGTCCTCAGTCATTACTGTCTCGAATGTAACGCTGTTCTCAGTTGAAGCGAGATTGTAGATGGTTGCGCCGATCAATATGTCGGCCGAATCGAAGCTCTGTTTGTCCGGCACGAAAGCAAACGAATAACCAGCCGCTTGGGCAGTCTCCACCTCCATACCGAAGCCTCGTGGAGGAGAGAGAATATAGTTCGTATCCCTGCCCTCATAGAAGGCTGTGTTGGAGTCCAAGGTTGACTCCGAAGGCACCAGTTCGGTCAGGTTGCCCGAAAGCCCGGCGAGCAGGAACAAGAGGAAAACTACCATATCTCCACTATCGGATAAGGTGCTAGTCCCCTTTAAGCTGCACGGCTGGAGCGAGGAGGGAAAAAACCCCCTTCGGGGGCTGAATCGCTTGTCTTTGGTCACCGGACATTGTATTTTCCACAGACATTATGTGGAAATAGGCAAAGACACTTAGATACTGTAACAAGACACTTATTGTGTGAGGTTTAGCTATGGCAGGTATTGTTGGATATGGCGCTCACATTCCTCGACACCGCATCACTGTAGAAGAGATTGCCAAGGTGTGGGGAGCGGATGCGCCCAGTTACAAAAGAGGTCTGATGTTGCGTGAGAAATCGGTGCCACCACCCGATTTGGATACGATCACGCTTTCTGTAGAGGCTTCGCGACGTGCTCTGGTGCGAGCGCAGAATGTTGATCCGAAGGATATAGGCGCGATTTACATCGGCTCCGAATCACATCCCTATGCAGTTAAACCTTCGGGTACTACCGTTGCCGAAGCGCTTGGTGCGGGTCCCGATATCCACTGCGCCGATTTCGAGTTCGCCTGTAAGGCTGGCTCCGAGGCGATGTATGTGGCCATGAGTCATATTGATGCCGGACAGATGAAATACGCCCTGGCTATCGGTGGCGATACATCTCAGGGCGCCCCCTCGGATGCTCTTGAGTTTTCAGCGGCCGCTGGAGCCGCAGCGTTTATTATGGGTGACGATAATCTGGTGGCTGATTGTCTTCATACGCATTCATACACGACTGACATGCCCGATTTCTGGCGGCGCGAGCACGAGTTCTACCCGCAACACGCCGGTCGGTTTACGGGTGAGGAAGCCTATTTTGCCCACACCAAAGGAGCCACTAACGCGATTCTAAAGAAATCCGGTATGAAGCCTCAGGATTTCAAGTATGCCATATTCCACCAACCCAACGGCAAGTTCCCTCAGCGGGTCGCCTTTGAGCTGGGTTTCACCCAGGAACAGATTGATCCAGGCTGGCTTGCACCGCGCTTGGGCAACACTTATTCCGGGGCGTCCCCGATTGGTCTGACCTCGACCCTGGATGTAGCAGCTCCGGGCGATCTGATCCTGATGTGTTCCTACGGTTCCGGAGCCGGTTCGGACTCGTTTGTCTGGAAAGTGACTGACCGGATCAAGGAAGTTCAGGACTTGACGGTGAAGACTGCCAAGCTGCTCGATGAAAATAAAATGTATGTTGAATACGGGACCTATGCCAAGTTCCGCCGCAAAATCAGGAAGAATGCTTAGGAGGTGACAACTATGAGAACAGTTTGTGTTGTCGGGGTTGGCATGAGCACCTGGGGCGAAGTATGGCGCAAGTCTCTTCGTCAGCTCTTTGTCGACGCCGCACTTGAAGCAATAGACAAATCCGGGGTTGACCACCTCGATTCACTTTACATCGGCTGTATGTCCAGTGGGCTATTTGTCCACCAGGAACATCTCGG